>CAMDRI010000178.1 GCA_945906725.1 Candidatus Kuenenia stuttgartensis
GCGCGCGGGTTGTTCTGCAATTGATCGGCCAATTGCTGAGCGGCTTGCGAGGCTTGCTGTCCGGATTGTGAAGCCTGGCCAAACTGGCCAGAGGAACCTTTCCCCCTTCAGGACTCGCACAGTCGAGCGGTCTGCTGCGACTGTTTCGCTTCGGCGGAATCTTTGCCCAACTCCTGTTCGACTTGCTTTTGAAGTTGCTGAGCTTGCTGCGCGAGTTCCTGCTGAGCTTGCTGCGCTTCACGAACTTGCTGAGCCACCTGAAGCTCTGGCTTTTCCCCGCCCGCTTGAGATTCTGCGTTTTGACCTGGATTGCCTTTCGACTGTTCGGAATTCGGCTGAGCAGCGTCCGCTGTCTCCTGCTTTGGTGGAGCTTGATCGTTCAATTGCTCGCTCGCCTTCGGTTGCTCGCCCCCATTTGGCGGCTGAGCATTCGCCGGCTGTGGCTGACTGGGCTTCGCATTCTCACCCGCAGGCTGTTGCGCGTCGGCCGGCATCGGTTGTTCATTGGCATTCTTCGCGTTGGCCTGCTGGTTCGCGGCGGGAGGTTGAGCGGAGTTGGGTTGCGGCTGTTCGCCGCGCTGCTCATTCAGAGCTTGCGCGACTTCTTTGGCAAGTTGACGTTGTTCCTCGGCAAGCTGCGCGAGTTGCTGAGCGGCGGGATCACGGTTCACATCGTTCGGTTTCGCATTGTCTTGCGGCGCGTCGCCGTTGGGCATTGGAGCCTTGTCGTCGCGATTGGCTTTCGCCTCCGGCATTGGCTGAGCAGCTTGCTTAGCGAGGTCTCGTAAGGCTTGCTCGGCGCGGCGTTGTTCCTGTGCGGCCTTTTCGAGATTGCCGTCGGCGAGAGCCTGTTCGGCTTGCTCGGCACGTTTCTCAGCTTCTTGTCGCGCGGCTTGATCGGGGTTCGGTTTCGCTTCGGCATCGGCCGGCTTTGCGTCGCCATTCGGTTTGTCGGCATTCGGATCGGCGGGATCATTCTTCGGGGCGTCGGCCGGCTTGTTGTCTTTGTTCGCCGGGAGATTCTCGATGCGTTCATTGAGTGCGGCTTGGTCGCGTTGCAGTTGTTCGGCGGCTTGCTGACGCTGTTCGGCGTCGTCGGACTTGTTCGCCTCGGCCGCCTTGTCAGCGAGTTTCTTCTGCTCGTTGGCTAACTCGCGCGCGGCTTGGGCGAGCGGTGACTGATTCGCTTTCGCTTGCTGCAACTCGGCCGCGAGGCGGTCGAGTTCATTGGCGGCGTGTTGCTGTTGCTTTTGCGCTTCGGCGAGATCGCCTTGCCTGAGCGCAGCAACGGCGTCTTGCAAAGCTTCGGGAGTGAAGGGCTTATCAGCTTTCGGTTCGTCGCCAGTGGGCTTCGCGGCAGCCGCCTTTTCGGCGACGGCTTCGGCTCGCTTTTGGAGATCTTGTTGCTTCTCGGCGAGTTCGACGTTGCGTTCGGCAGCAGCGGCTTGCTGCTCGCGGAGCGCGTCGGCGAGTTCTTTTTGTTGCTCAGCGAGTTCACGCGCTTCTTTGGCGAGTTCGGCAAGTTGTTCCAGTTGATCGCGGCGTGCAGCAGCAAGGAGTTCAGGGCGACGCTTCAAGAGATCGTTTAACTCGTCGGCAAGTTGTTTTTGTTGATCCGCAAGTTGTTGTTTTTCTTTCTCGGTTTTCGCGGCTTCGGCGGCGGCATTCTTTTCGTCCCTCGCCGGCGCGTCAGGTTGGTTTGGATCACTCACTGGCGCGTCGTGCTTGTTGGCGTCGTTCTTGGCGAGTTCGTCGGCGCGGTTGGCAAGCTGTTCGGCTTGGCGGGCGAGGCGGCGAAGTTCGAGCAAATCTTTCTGCAAGTCTGTGAGTTGCTCGAAGGGCTTTTCAAGTTGGGCAAGCTGCTTGGCGGCGCTGTCGAGTTGTTTCTCGGCCTGATTCAGATGGTCGAGTTGCTCTTTGTTGAGTTGCTGATCGGCTTCGCCACGAGATTGCTGGACTTCAGCTTCGGCATTCTTCAGTTCGTTCTGAGCAATCTGCTCAGCCTTCTCGCCGAGTTCGTGAAACAGCGGGTCTTGTGCGAGTTGTTTGGCAAGTTGTTCGGCTCGTTCGGTGAGTTGATGCAGTTGCTGCTGAAGCTGCGCGACGTGTTCGGCATCGGGCGGGTCGTCTTTTTTGCGGTTGGCCTGCGCGACCTCTTTGCGAAGGTCTTGAATCTCAGTCGCTTTGGCGGCGACGTCGCGACGGAGGTCATTCAGTTCGTCACGCAGTTGCTCGTGCGACTTAGCGAGCTCGTTGGTACCTGGCGGCGCGGCCTTGTTGCTGATCCGGAGGACTCGCGGTTCCGACCAGACTTCGTGCGGGCCGGGTTCGGGACGTTCGTCAGTGATGCGGATTCGGTAATTCAACCACTGACCGTGCTCAACGTTGAGTTGGCTGAGATCGATCGTGAAACGATGCTCGAAGTTCTTTTGGCCGCGCACGGCCTCGATCACGACTGGCTCGCGCGGTTTTTCTTCGACGATCAAATGCAATTCCAACGTGCCAAGACCAACATCATCGGAGGCCGTCACGTCGATCGGAACGACGTCGTCTGGCCGAGCTTCGGTGCTGTGGTCTCCTTTGACCGCCAGCTTCGGAGCTTCATCAGTGACGACAACCAATTCTCGCGGCACAGTGTCGGCGTTGGACAGCTTGTGAGTGTCTTTGAGTGCGAATAAAAACGGCCCGGAAACGGCGGGATCAGCGGTCACTTCGAGCGTCGCGGTTTGCTTCGTTCCGGCGAGTTCGAGCTTCTGATTCGCGTCGCCGTGTTGCCGCCAGACAAGCTGCGCCGTCTCAACCGGCTTGTTGAATTCGAGCGTGAATTTCAATCGGCTCTTCTCGAAGACCTTGATCGCACCGATCGCGCCATCGAGCGACTGTGCGGGCCACCCCGCATACGCGGGCGGCTCGACATCGAGCCGGATTTTCGTGACGACGGGCGGCTCGACGACCTGAATCTTGTAGTCACGCGATTTCTGACGCTCGACCGCGATCCGGAAATCAAAATCGCGCATGACGTGCGGCACGAGTGCGACGAAACTCTTGCGAGCCTTGTCGAACGTCATTGCGCGGCGGTCGGTTGTGCCGGCCGAGTCACGCCATTCGAGCGTCAGCGACTTTAGCGACTCGGCTTGCCCGTCTCGTTCGGCCGTCGCCAGCAATTCGACGTCCGTACCGCGAGCGACGATGCGGTCACCGTTCTCGACGTTGACGATCCACACGCCGGCCGTGCCCCAGTTGCCCCACGGCATCAGGAACCGCTGCCAGAGTTGGCGATACATGCTCGGTGCGACGAACACCGGAATCGCCAGCAGCACGCACGACGCCAGTCCCCACCGCACCGACGACCACGCCTTCCGCGACGAAACCACTTCTTCCAAATCCAATTCGTCGATTCTTTGTCGCGTTTGTTTGAGCAACATTTCACGCATCACCGGCGAACCTTTGAATCCATCCGGCTGAGTCGGATCAAACAGTTCGACCGCTGACGTCAGCGCACCTTCCCAACGCGGGTTCGCTTTGTCCGCCATAGCGGCAAGTTCCGCCCAACCGATCCGTCGGCACAGCGGCACGACGACCCAAACCAGGAAAGCAATCAGCGTCACGGTCGCGACGCTCGACAACACTACGATGCGCGTCGTCGGAGCCAAGTCGTACCGATAGTCGGCGAATAAGGCTCCGGCCAAACCGAGCGATGCGATCATGCCGACTCGCCCCGCGCCGCGCAACAGCCATTGCCAACGGACCCACGATTTCAACTCAGTCAATTGATCCGCAATTTCGGACGGGAGCCACGCAGCGTCTTGAGACATAATCGACTCCGACTGGGGGCGAATCATCGGGGCGGATTGTATCGGCCGCCCGCCCCGCGGCTATATCATCCTGACGAACGGTTTCGGCGAATTTGAACACCAATGAGCGGGATTTCGGTCGGTTTCTGGAGCATGGGCACTCTTGCCCGCCCGTGTTCCTCGTGGCGAAGAGGGACGGGCAATCCTCCAAAGGCGGACCATCCTACTTCAATCGGATATCGACACTTGCACTGTGAGCGGTCAGCCCTTCGACAGCCGCCATGCGGCGGATGTCGTCTGCGGCGTTGGACAATGCGGCGGCGTTGTACGAGATGACTGAGGACCGCTTCAAAAAATCGTTTGCGCAGAGTCCGTTCGCGAAACGGGCGGTGCCACCGGTCGGCAAGACGTGCGATGGGCCGGCAACGTAATCGCCGACCGCGACGGGCGTGTGATGTCCTAAGAAAATCGCTCCGGCGTTTTGGACTTTCGAGAGGATCGCTTCGGGATCGGCGGTCGAAATATGCAAGTGCTCGGTCGCGAGCAAGTCGGACAAACGGCAAGCATCGTCGGCGTCCTTCGCGAGGATCAACGCTCCGTACTCTTCCAGGCTTTGTCTCGCGAGATCGCCTCGCGGCAGTTGGGCGAGTTGTTTCGTCAATTCGTCTTGGACGGCGGCAATCAGTGGAGCGTGCCAGGTGATAAGCACGCCCGATCCGGGACTGTGCTCCGCTTGTGAGATCAAATCACTGGCAACGAAGTCCGCTCGTGCAGTGTAGTCGGCGATCACGACGACTTCGCTGGGGCCGGCAATGCTGTCGATGTCTACTTCGCCATAAACGAACTTCTTGGCGAGTGCGACGAACAGGTTACCAGGGCCGACGATCTTGTCGACTCGCGGCAGGCCCTCGACGCCGAACGCCATCGCAGCGACCGCTTGTGCACCACCAATCCGATAGACCTCGGTGATGCCCAGCAACTTGCAGGCGGCGAGCAGACCGCGGTTGTAGCTCCCGAACTCGGTCGGCGGCGCGACGACGGCGATCTCTTTCACTCCCGCGACCTGAGCTGGCACTGCCGTCATCAGCAACGTCGAGGGATACGCCGCCGCACCGCCAGGAATACAGATGCCGATTCGCTTGAGTGGCAGGTATCTCTGCCGCAGTTCGATGCGCGCGTCGCCGTCACACTTCGGCAATGAAACTGATTGATTCAGCAGCTTTGTTTGAAACTCGACGATGTTGTCGCGGATGCGTCCGAGCGTTTTGAGAAACTCCGGATCGGCCGACGCGAAGGCAGCATCGAACTCGGCTGGAGTGACTCGCAGCGTTTCGCGAGTCAGTTCTTTGCAGTCGAGCTTCTTTGTGTAGTCCAACACGACCGGCAGACCGCCCTGGCGTACGTCGCCACAAATTCGTTCGACGACTTGCTGCGGATTCAGCGGCTCGCCGAAGAGTTCAATGGTTCGTTTGCGGCCGGACTCAGAGACGACGTCTCCTCGCGGCGAGAGCTTCTGGCGCAGGGAATCAAACAGCTTTTCGGCGCTGTCTTTGGTGCAGTCGATGGTCTTCATTTCGCGGATTCTGTTGTGGCAGACTGAGTGGTTTTTTCGGCGAGACCTCGAAAGATCGCGCGGCGAAGTGGGTTTTCGCGAGTCGTGAATTCTTCGCCGGGAGTGGGCGGAACCATCAAAGTCGCAGCTAGTTCGTGGAATTTGGCATCGAGATTGTCTGCTTCAGCGACCAGTAATGCTTCGGGAGTACTCGGTGCAATCGGCGACCCCCACTCCGGCAACGACTGATGCGAAATAATGATGTGCTCCAGCCGCAACAAAGTCTCTGAATTGAAGTCGGCGATCGAACGAGCCTTGTCGCGGATCATGTCTCGGCCGATGAAAATGTGACCGACCAGTCGGCCAGCGGCGGTGTAGGTCGAGCCGGTTGGGGCGTACTTCAGTTCGTGGATTTTCCCGATGTCGTGCAAGATCGCTCCGGCCGCGACCAACGACTTGCTCAGCGGCGGTTGCATGTCGGGATAGTAGTCGGCGTACTTGTCGGCGAACTGCATCGCGAGTCGAGTCACTGACAAAACATGTTCCAAGTACCCGCCCGTGAAGGCGTGATGATTCTTGGCAGCAGCCGCGATTTGGCGGATGTCGTGCTGATGCTCCATTAACAGTTCGATGACCAGTTTTCGGAGCGGGACTTCAGTGATTTGCTGGGACGCGATCGAAATCAGTTCGGTAAACATCTCCTCGACATTGAACCGCGTCGACAGCACTAGATCTCCGGTGCGAAAGCCTTGAGCTTCATCGCCGACTTCAACGAGGCGGATCTTTTCGAGGTCGAATTGCGGGCCGAAGTCGGTTTCCTGATATCGGCCGCGGACCTTGTAAAACTGACCCGGTTGCCAGATGGAATCACACTCCGGGAAAAACGTCGAGTCACTCCAGATCATACTGATTGTGGCTCGTTTCGCGTCGCGGAGCGTGACCCGGTAGTACGGTTTTCCGTCGCGAGTCTTCGATTTATCTTTGCCAGCCAGCAATACAAAGCAGTCGGCCGACTGCTTCGGTTGCAGGTCGCTCAATCGGGCGATCTGAGAGTCGAGAGAATCAAACGGAAGTTGCGGTTGCATGGGTTTGTCTCGTGGGAAGTTGGGCCACTTTACCAACCGGCGAACCGGCACCGAAGCAGGCGGGATGGAGTTTTCACAGATGAACTTGCGAAAATTCAGTTTTCGCCGGAAAATCGCCCGCTATAATCCCCGACCACTTGAGCCGCATGGATGCTCGGCTCGAAGGATTCACCCACGACCCTTTTCCACAAGGAAATTTAACGCCATGTCCACCGCCACGATGTCTCCGCCCACTTCGTCGTCCGTCGCTTCCATCGTCATCATCACCGAAAAGGCCGTCGGCGAGATGAACCGCGTGCTGACCGAGAAAAAGCTGCCCGAATCCACGGTCTTGCGAATCGGTGTCGCCGGCGGCGGATGCAGCGGGTTCTCGTACAGCCTGGGTTTCGACGACAAGTGCGACGAGATGAACGACGTCGTCACAAATCAACACGGCATGCGAGTCGCCGTCGATCGCAAGAGCGCGATGTTCCTCGAAGGCACTGTGATTGACTTCTACGACGGCATCGAACGCCGCGGTTTCACGTTTGAAAACCCAAATGCGAAGAAGTCCTGCGGCTGCGGCAGCAGCTTCTCGGTGTAAATTGACAAAGCGGTGATTCGTCACTGCACTCCGAAATTTAGCAGCCCGTCTGTTTCGCAGCCGGGCTGCTTTGCGTTGAGGGCATCATGAGATTCGCTGGCAGAAACGCTTTGATCACCGGAGCCTCGTTGGGCATCGGTCGCGCGATCGCGATTGAATTGGCGAAAGGGGGAGCCAACGTTGCCATCAATTATCGCTCGCATCGCGATCAGGCCGAAGTGGTCGCTCGCGAGATTGAGGAGACTGGCCGCCAGGCGCTGCTCTTGCAGGCGGACGTGTCGGATCAAGCGGCTGTCGAAGAGATGGTCGCGAGGACGGCCAGCACGTTCGGAAGTCTGGATTTGTTCGTCTCAAACGCCGCCTACAGCGATCGGCAGTTGATGGTCGAGGCGGACATGGCCGGCTTCAAGCGGACGATTGATGTCTCGATGTGGGGTGCGTTTTACGGTGTGCGAGCGTCGGCTCAGCAGATGTTGAAGCAAGGGACGCGCGGCTCGATCGTGGTGGTCAGTTCGCCGCACGCGGTGATCCCGATTCCGACGGCAATGGCCTACAACATGGCCAAAGCGGCGATCGACCACATGGCTCGGACGGCGGCGATTGAGCTCGCCTCGAAAAAAATTCGAGTCAACATCGTCCACCCCGGCTGGATCGACACGCCCGGTGAGCGAAAGTTTTTCTCCGAGGATCAAATCCAAGTTGGCGGGCAAAAACTGCCTTGGGGCCGCATGGGAAAGCCCGACGAGATCGCGAAGGCGATCAGCTATGTGCTCTCAGACGAGGCCGATTATATGACCGGCAGCACGCTGACCATCGACGGAGGCGTGAGCTTGCCCTGGTGGTCAAATCGTGGCAGCGGCGAGATGTGAGATATCTGGCTGTCAAATTCGGCAACCTGCGTCGCGTCTGCCAATCCGTTAAGGCTTCACATCTTGGACAAGCTGGTTAAGGCGATGAGTTCCGTGGGGTCGATGAACCGAGATGACTGAGCTCCGGACGGAACCGGGGTCATCGCAATCATCGAGCCGCAGGAAAAACGCCGTGAACGGATTGAAACGCGCGTCGAGACGTCAGGCCGCCGTCGTTGGGTTGGCCGTGCTCATGGGGACGTCGTTGCTGGGTTGCCATGGTGGCCCCCGGCTCTTCTCCAAGAACGACCGCGACCACCGCGCGGACAAAAAGGAACTTGCCGAGAAGGACAAGGGGAAGTTCATCAACCGCAAGAAGGTGCGCCCTGAATCGGAATTCCAGAATGACACTGCCGAGCAAGTCACCAAGAAAGATAGCAAGGCCAAAGCACGACCGACGGACCCGGCTCGAAAACCCACCGCTAGCGCCACCGAGCGAGCGGTGACAGCTCGCCAACAGCCCGACGATGAGATGGACACATCGACTCGATCGGCAAAATCAAAGACAACGGGCAGTCAGCCCAAGACATCGACGCCCGCTAATCGTATGGAAATTGCTCGACGCTATTCCACCAATCGCCCGGTGACCGATCTGCTGAATGACGATTCACGTTTTGACGACGAGCTGTCGCAATCTCGCCCAACCGCGAAGAGAACAGCCACCTCCAACTCATCCGCGAAATCGTCCGTTGCTAAAACGAGATCCTTGGACGAAGACCCCTTCGAAAACTCGGTCATCGGCCCGACAACCACGAAACGTTCGGAGAAGCAAGTCGCAACCGTCAACTTTTTAGATGACGATGAAGGCACCGACGAAATCGCGGAAGAGACCGTTGAGCTCGAACAACTACGTGTTCCGGCGGCGAAGAAAAATGTGGCCAAGTCGGCCGTGGAAGTAGTTTTACCCAACCGCAAACCGTCACCATCGGCGCCACCGAGCCAACGAAAATTTCTCGACGAAATTGATGAACCGGCCTCTGGATCATTTCGGAGCCTGTTACGTGATGAAGTGTCGGAAGATTTAAACGACGAAGTGATCGTTCCCGCAGAAGTGCAATCGGTGAAACGCACAGTTGACGCACCAAGAGCTGTGGCCGGGCAAAAAGTGATCGACCGACGCCAGCAGGTGCAGCAAACGCTCGATGACTGGCGATGGGAAATGGACGGCGACGAATCGTCCGGCAGTTCGAAGGACGACGTCGACGTCTCCGCTCCGCCACCCTCGCTTCGCAGCAGTAGCTCAACCACGGCGAAAGGGAACCTCATCAAAAAGGCAGACATTGAAGAATTCGCTCCGCCGGCTAAGTCTCAAGGAGCAGTGCTCAACGGCGATTTGATTATCGACACGAACTCTCTGCCATCAAGGTTTCAACGGTCGACGGCACGCCCAAGCGAGCCGAGTATTCCCAACGGTGGCTCTGTGCGCATGAATTCGAACTCTGGCGCAAATATCGAAATCACTCCGGGAACAACACAAAACCGAACCCGCCCCGCCGGTCAGATCTCGTTGCAATCGGCGGCTGAGTTTGACACAGCGACCGGACTGACCACCGCCGGCTACGAGCAATCGACCGAACCGAACAATTTAGGCAAGCTCCCCTCCTTGAAGTTAGACGCGGATTTGGAAACCGGTCCCTCGCTTTCCGCGCTGGACGACGAGGCCCGTATCGCCCCACCTCCTCCCGAAGACCTGACGGACAGCAATGCTGGAATTGGATTTGGCGATTCATCATCACGGAATCGCGTCTGGAAACGGACGTTGCTGGTCTTGGCAGCGATGGCCTCCGCTGTGGTGATCGGCTTCGGACTGCGACGCAGAATGGAACTGATCCCAGAACCAATTCGATTTCCGAAGCAGCCGAGGAAAGATCCGCAAGATCCCGCCACGTGGCCGCGCGGTTGACGCTCGTGATTTTGAACCGCAGACGGCCCCTTCCGTCACAGCGAAATCAATTTCTTGATACGTGGATGATTTCACTGCGAATCTTCGCAATTGATGCGTCCGGAATAATCGTCATCGCGAAACCAATTTTCTCGCCGCGATAGCTGACTGACGCTCAAGAAAATCTCGCAAACCTCTGCATGGTGTTCCGCAAAGCTGACCTATAGTTTCGAAGCTGAAGCGGTCAGGCCGCTCGGCATGGCCTTGCGAAACCCCTTCGATTGCCAGAGTGACGAAATGCCTGCCGATCCCTGGAGCCGCCCCACACTGCAAGACTTGCACGCCGTTTTGGAGAGCATCGAGAAACTCGATCCCTCCATTCAACGCTCGGCCGAGCGTCTGGAGTTGTCTGTCCCGGCGGAAATCATCACCGCACGCGGCTCAGTCGTACCGGCGATGACTCGTGAGATTAGCCGTTTCGGCATCGGGCTGTTGCATCGTGGTTCTGTTTCTCCAGGAGATGCCACCATCAAGATGGCTAGCGATCCTCGTGAGTATCGCTATCGAGTCGCCATCGAATGCAGGGCATACGCAGCTAAATGGATGGAGTGTTGAGTAGAAGTTGGATGAGGTAGTTGTTGTCCCAGCCGGCGGTTTTGCGTTTGCAGGCGATGCCGGCTTTGACCGTTTGGTCGGCTTTCAACAGCGTGAGTTAGATGCGGTTGAGAAGTGCCAGGTTCTCGGCGGAGTGCCCGCGGCGCAG
>CAMDRI010000179.1 GCA_945906725.1 Candidatus Kuenenia stuttgartensis
TCGAACATACCTACCTGACAGGCTTAAAGGTCACCAACGCCGAGTTCAAAACGATTCAACTGACCCGCCACGAGATCTGCCCTCAGTGGAACTACACGATTCGCCCTCGCCCAAAAAACACGGAGTAGTTTTTGGACGAGTTCTAAGCCAATGGACCCCCAAAGTTTCAGGGGTTTTTCGAACCTCTCAGGAACAGGAATCAGAAATGCCAGCGAGCCATGTGGAAGATCCCGCGTTACTTCGACCGAATCGGACTGCCAAGCCGATTCCGCGACTGGAGCGAATCCCGAAGTCAACGACCTCGGCTCGCGCCCCCCAGCCGACGATTTCAAAGAGCCAGCCGGTGGCCGCGAAGAGATCCAGTCGCGGAACTGGCTCGGACATCCACCGCCTGATCGGGCCGTTCTTGATCGAAAAGAAACTGGGCGTCGGCGGCATGGGGATCGTCTACAGGGCGAACTACACCAAAAACGGAGCCGAGGTCGCAGTCAAAGTACTGCCGCTGGCCCTGACCGCGAACAAGAAACTCGTCGATCGCTTCAACCGCGAAATGGCGATCCTGAAGAAGCTGAAGCATCCGCGGATCGTGCAGTTCTACGGCGGCGGCGAGCAGGATGGTCAGCATTTCTACGCGATGGAGTTCATCAACGGCGGCACTTTGGCGGAGTTGCTCCAGGAAAAGGGCCGGCTGCCGTGGCAGCAGGTCATCGAGTTCGGTGTGCAAATCGCCGAAGCCCTCGAGCACGCGCACGATCACGGCATCGTGCATCGCGACCTCAAGCCGGCAAATTTATTTCTTGGCCAAGACGGCAAGCTGCGGCTGGGAGATTTCGGAATCGCCCGCGACGCCGACGCCACCGCGATCACCGCCGCCGGCTCGACGGTCGGCACACTGGCCTACATGGCTCCCGAGCAAATCACCGGCAAGCAACTGATCAGCAACAAGACTGACCTGTACGCGCTGGGCTGCGTCATGTTCGAGATGCTCACTGGCCGCGTTCCGTTCAAGGGAGCCGCCTCGATGGAAGTGCTGCTGAAGCACATCAACGAGGCTCCGGCGAAAATTCGCACCGAGGTCATGGACTGTCCGGTGTTCCTCGAGCAGGTCGTCCTGCAATTGCTCGAGAAATCTCCGGCCAAGCGGCCACACGATGCACTGATGGTGCAAATCGCCCTGGAGGAAGTCATCGAACGAGTCGCCGCCAAGACCAGCACGATGTCTCAGATGACATCTGGGGCCGGCCAAACTGCCATCGACATGTCGCAACTCTCCGATCCGGCCCAATTGAAAAAACTGCTCGGCAAAAAAAAGAAGAAACGCAAAGCGACTGGGCCGATCTGGGAACGCGGATGGTTTCTCGCGAGCTGTTTGGCCGTGATGCTTGGTGGAGTCGCATGGTCGCTGATGCCTCCGTCGGAAGCGACGTTGTTTGCTCGCGCGCTGCCGCTGATGCAGACCGACGATCCGGTCAAATGGCAAGAGGCGAACGATCGGTATCTGAAGTCGCTGCTGGAGCGTTTCCCCAATGGCCAGCACGCCGTCGAGGCTCGCGACTTGGTCGACAAACTGGAAATGCACCGCACAGTGCGCGGCATCGAAACCCGCCTGCGACTCGGCCAAGACCCGAAGCACGAAGCCGAGCGACTGTTCCTGCAAGCACGCGAACTCGAACGCTTCGGCGACAACGTCTCGGCTCGCGAGCAGTACCGTGCCTTGATCGACTTGCTCAAGGATCGCGAGCAAGATCGCTCGTACAACAACCTCGCGAAGCGACAACTCGCGCTCTTGGAAAACGCTGGAGACGGCAACGTCGATCGCATACAGATCGTCAACGATGCTCTGAAGAAAGCCCGCGAGCAGTTCCTCGGCGGCAAGACGCACGCCGCCGAGGAGACCTGGCGGAGCATCATCAAGCTCTACGACGGCAAAGCCGAATTCGCCGAAGAAGTCGCCGAAGCCCGCGCCGGCCGAGCGGGCCGATTGAACGAGTAACTTCGGGTGATTTCTGCTCTACGCGGCTTCCGAGGCGGTCGATTCGCAAGTCGCGGAATACGACAGTTCGATCTCGGCCGATTCGTCGCTCGATTCGCGTTTCAGATCGACTCGCATGCCATACGCGTACACGACCGACAGCTTCCAGCGTGCTGGATCATCTCCGTCTGTTTCGCATTCGATCTGCGGCACGGCCGCGAATGGCGGACTGAACGGAACATGGACCGAGGCCGCTCGTTGTCCAGCCACGAAGAGGACACGAATCGCTCCCTCGATCTGCTCCGCTCCATCGGGCAGCGATTGCCGAGTCATCCACTGAGTCGTCGATTCGTCGGAACGCTCCTCGGCCACGGGATCGAAAACCGAAAAGTCAGACGGCGCTGCTTGCGTAGCCAGGACGCCTACGTCCGGACAATCGAACTTAGGCGTCCGAACCACGACCTCGGACGAGTGTTCGCTGTCACTAACACGACGCGCCAGCGAGTGGTCCTCCGTCACAACCCCTCGCAGGCGCGTCGGGCTGGTCCGACTGCTCAGCACGAGACCAACGGCCGACAATGCCGCAATCCCAAACAGCCAGCCGCGCGCGAGCGCCGAATCGGACGGCAGCAGCGCGAGACCGCCCAACCACATCGGCAGCCAAGCCACAACCGCTGCGATTTGTTCGGTGTGGAGTGAACTGACGACGGCCTGTTGCTGAAATGACACCCAGCCGAATCCGCTCACCAGCGTTGCTAACGAGCTGATCAAAATGCAGGGCCATGCAGATGCGATGCCGCCAATCGCACCCGCCACACGACGTGACAGAAGCAGGACCGTGACGACAATCAAGCTGCTCCAAATCAACACGGCAGCTTGGCGATTCCGTTCGGCATTCGTCATGTCAGCGATCCTTCGCTGGAAGTGAGAATTCAAATCTCAAATCTGAAAAATTTAAATCTCAAACACCCGCCGCGCGTTTCAGCGCTTCGGCTTTGTCGGTCTTTTCCCAAGTGAAATCGGGGTCGGTGTTGCCGAAATGGCCTCCGTGCGCGGTCTTGCGGAAGATCGGGCGGCGAAGTTTCAGAGTTTCGATGATCGACTTCGGGGTCATCGAGAAGTTGTCTCGGACGATCGCTGAGATTTTCTCCTCGGCGATCTTGTTCGTACCGTTCGTATCGACGCAGACGCTGACCGGTTCGGCAACACCGATCGCATAGGCCAACTGCACTTCGCACTCGGATGCGAGACCGGCAGCGACGATGTTTTTCGCTACGTACCGAGCCATGTACGCGGCCGAGCGGTCCACTTTGGTCGGGTCTTTGCCGCTGAAAGCTCCGCCGCCGTGGCGGCCCCAGCCGCCGTAGGTGTCGACGATGATCTTGCGGCCGGTCAGGCCGCAGTCACCGTGTGGTCCGCCGACCACGAAGTTTCCGGTCGGGTTGATGTGATACTTCGTCGCCGACGTCAACCATTCGCCGGGGACACTGGGGCGGATGACTTCGGCTCTCACGAAGTCAGCGATCTGAGCTTGCGAGACGCTCGCCGCGTGCTGAGTCGAGACGACGACGGCGGTAACTCCCACCGCTTTGCCATCGCGGAACTCGACGCTGACTTGGCTCTTACTGTCCGGTCGGAGCCAATCGACGACTCGCTTCTGCCGAACTTCGGTCAGCTTGTTGATGATGCGATGAGCCAGCGCAATGGGCACCGGCATGAATTCGGGGGTGTGGTTGCAGGCGTAGCCGAACATCAATCCTTGATCGCCGGCTCCGTCGCGATCGACTCCCATCGCGATGTCCGGACTTTGCGAGTGCAGCGCGACGAAGCAGCGGAACGTGTCGGCATCGAAACCGACATCGACGTTCGTGTAGCCGATGTCTCGCACCACATCGCGAGCGACTTTGACGTAATCAATCTGTGCCTGCGAAGTAATCTCGCCGGCAAGCACCACCGTGTCGGTCGTGCAGAGCGTTTCGCAAGCGACGCGCGATCGAGCGTCCTGAGCCAGCAGCGCGTCGAGCACTCCGTCCGAAATTTGATCCGCGACCTTGTCGGGATGCCCCATGCTGACCGATTCGCTGGTGAAGATGAAACTCGCCATTCGCTTGAATCCCGTGTTTTTTCAGAAAAGATCAGGCCAGTCTTCACGCAAGGCTCCGAACCTCGACCAGCCAAAGTCGGTCGGGATTGTAGGCCCGGTCGCGCGATGCCTCAACGCCGTTTGGAAATGTGCCCGGCCCGTATCTTTCGCTCTTCAGGGGCGTGAGGCTGGAGTGAATTTGTGAACGGGCGTAGGCTGCCACTCGGAAGATTGTTCTTTTCAGGAGTTGTTGGAATGTCGTTGACGTTGAGGCCGAGTTTGGACGCGACCTTGCGAGGTCAATCGCTGGCAATTCAAACTCGAACGCGATCTTGCCGCGAGGTCTTTGAACGCTGTCGAGCGGCAGTGGCCGAAAAAGACCCAGTGATCCAAGCGTGGATCAACTTTGGTGGCGATGAGGTCGAACAAGCCGTCGATGAGCGTGACGCGGAACTCCGGCAAGGCATCTGGCGAGGACCGCTGCACGGGATTCCGGTCGGTGTGAAAGACATCTACGACGTGGCCGGAGCGGCGACGCTCTCCGGGATTCCGCATCGGCATGCCGATCCCGTGAAACGTGACTCCGCGATTGTCGCTCGCCTGCGTGAGGCCGGAGCGATCATCGTCGGAAAAACGGTGACGACGCCATATGCGTTCTTCGATCCGCCACCGACTCGCAATCCGTGGAACCTGGAACGGACGCCGGGCGGATCATCGAGCGGCTCGGCTGCAGCGGTCGCGAGCGGCATGTGCCTAGGAGCGCTCGGCTCACAGACAGGTGGCTCGATCACGCGGCCCGCCGCGTTCTGCGGAGTTGCGGGATACAAGCCCTCGTTCGGATTGCTCAGCCGCAGCGGGATGTTTCCGTTCGCGCCGAGCCTCGATCATCCCGGACCGATGGCGCGAACGGTCGATGATTTGATTTGCCTGATGACCGCACTCGCCCCGAAATGGTTGCGAGCCGATTTCTTCTCGCTGCTCAGCGAACCGGTTGCGTTCGACATCGACGAACTGCCGAGTTTCGCGGTCCTCAACGGAGCGTTCGTCGACAAGACCGAATCCGCGATGCTCGACGCCCGCGAGGCAACAACGAAACGACTCAGCGTCGCCGGCGCGATGATCGCCTCCTCGGATACAGCGGATTTGGAGTTGCCGACTCTCTGGCAGCGTCATCGCTGTGTCATGGCGGTCGAGATCGCGGCCTCTCAGGCCGAGCGGTTGCTGCAGCAGCCCGAAGAATTCACTCCAGCCGTGCGGTCGTTGATTGAGGAAGGATTGGCCGCACGCTCGGTCGATTATGCGGTGGCGATTCAGTTTCAACGTTTGCTGCGACGTCGCGTGTCGCACGCGATGGGCGACTCGATCTGGTTGATGCCTGCCTCTCGCGGAGCCGCTCCGACACCGGAGACGACCGGCGATCCCTGCATGAATTCACCGTGGAGCTTCCTTGGCTTCCCGACGATCACGATTCCAATGGCACTCTCGGCGGACGGACTTCCGCTCGGATTGCAGTTGATCGCGGGGCCGGGACACGACGTGGAATTGTTCCGAGCCGCTCGGTGGTGCGAGGCGGGCTTGGCTCGGAAGTGATTCGGCTGCGCCTTGGAGGATGGCCGCCCTCGACCGTCCTGAGTTTGTACGAAATCATGCAGGACGGCCGAGTACAGCCATCCTCCAGAAAGGCTCCCATGCGACGATCACAAGTTTTCACAACCGCGATGCTCCTGACCGTCTCTGGCTTGCCGGCCGGACTGGTCGCGGATGAGTTGCTCGACCGCATCGATGCTCAGCGGCCGAAGTATGTCGAGATCGCGTCGAAGATCTGGCGATGGGCCGAGGTCGGCTATCGCGAGGTGCAAAGCTCGTCGCTGTTGGCGGACGAACTCGAAGCGGCGGGCTTTGAAGTCCAACGCGGAGTCGCCGACATTCCGACCGCGTTCGTGGCGGAATTTGGCAGTGGCAAACCGGTCATCGGCATCCTCGCCGAGTACGACGCGCTGCCGGGAATGGAGCAAGAGGCAGTGCCGGCGAAGCAGCCACTCAAATCGAACAAACCCGGGCATGCTTGCGGGCATCACCTGTTCGGAACGGCTTCGACTTGGGCGGCGATCACGGTGAAAGAAGAATTGATCGCGAAAAAGATCACGGGAACGCTGCGACTCTACGGCTGTCCGGCCGAAGAGGGAGGCAGCGGCAAGGTCTTCATGGTGCGAGCGGGATTGTTCAAAGATTGCGATGTCGTGTTGCACTGGCATCCGGGTTCGGAGAATCGAGCCGGACTCGAAACCAATTTGGCGAACATCAGCGGCAAGTTTCGATTTCGCGGCAAGTCGGCTCACGCCGCCGGAGCACCGCATCAAGCTCGGTCGGCGTTGGATGCCGTGATGCTGTTCGCGCACGGCGTCGATCTGCTGCGCGAGCATGTGCCGCAAGAGACGCGGTTGCATTACGTCATCACCAACGGCGGCAATGCGCCGAACATCGTCCCCGACTTCGCCGAGGTCTACATGTACGCTCGGCATCCTGATCCGAAGACGCTCGACGGAATTTGGAGCCGCATCGAAAAGTGCGCCGAGGGAGGCGCGATCGCGACCGAGACGACACGCTCGCTGGAACTTGTCGGCAACACGGCGAATTTATTGCCGAACGATGCGCTTGCCAGGTTGCTCGACAAGCATCTGCGAGCGATCGGCGGTGTGACCTACTCCGCCGAAGAGACCGCCTTCGCCGAGAAACTGCGTCCGAGTTTGTTGCGACCTGAACTTCCGCCGTTGACCGAAGCGGCGAAGGTGAAGTCCGTCAGCGAGGACCAGCGTTACGGCTCGACCGACGTTGGCGACGTGAGTTGGGCGGTCCCGACCGGCGGATTCTCAACCGCATGTGTCTTTCCCGGAGTGCCGATGCACTCGTGGCAAGCGGTCGCCTGCGGCGGGACGACAGTCGGCCACAAAGGCATGGTGATCGCAGCGAAAACGCTGACACTCGCCACGCACGAACTTTTCAACAATCCCAAACAAGTCGCCGCCGCGCGAGAAAGCTTTGACAAACGCCGCGCCGGAAAGAACTATCAGACTCGCTTCCCCAAGGATCAGCGACCGGCATTAAACTACCGCGACAACGCGGCGGTGGAACCGTAAAAACCTTTGAGTCGCTCGTAGCCACGTTCACCAGAACGTGGGCCTTTCACTCACCTCCCACGTTTTGGCGAACGTGGCTACGGCCAATCGTCATGAATTACTTCGCTCATGCCTTGCGATTCCTCGATCGGCCGTACTTCGTCGCCGGAACGGCGGTGCCGGATTGGTTGTCGGTCGTGGATCGGCAAGTGCGAGTGCGAGTGAAATTGATCGAACCGCATCTTCTCGGTGACGGCTCGCCACAGTCCGAGGTTGCGGCCGGTGCTTGGCAACATCTGCACGACGACGGCTGGTTCCATTCCACGCGAGCCTTCTTTGAAGTCAGCACTACGCTGGCTGTGCGGTTTCGCGAGTTGCTTGGTCCGGACGACAGCCATCGCACGAGCTTTCTCGGCCACATCGTCACCGAATTGCTGATCGACGCTGAATTGATCGAACGGAATCCGGGCCAGGTCGAGCGGTACTACGAAGTGCTTCGCGGCATCCAACCGCTCGCCGTGCAACAGGCAGTGAATGCGATGGCGAAGTTTCCGACGGACAACCTCGCCCGCTTGATTCCGCGATTTCTCGACGAACGTTTTTTGCCGGACTACCTCAGCGATCAGCGATTGCTGCATCGCTTGAACCAAGTCATGCAGCGAGTCAAACTGCCGCCTATTCCGGCAGAGGCGGCCTCGGTTTTGAAACTCGCCCGCCCGCTCATCCGCGACCGGCTGTGCGACCTGCTGCCGGAGGAACACTTTCGCTGGCAATGAAGAACGAGGAACTGAGAACGAAGAATGAGAAACGGATGATTGCTGCAACCTACCAAGCCGTTCCTCATCCTTCGTTCTCAGTTCTTCATTCTTCGTTCACTCATTCACTCAGGAGCCAACACCATGAAGTACGGAATGAACCTGTTGCTGTGGACGACCGACGTTAACGAGTCGCACTACGGCACGATCGATGCGTTGAAGAAGATCGGCTACGACGGCGTCGAGTTGCCGATCTTCGAGATGAATACGGCCAACTTCGCGACACTCGGCCGCAAGCTGAGCGACACGGGTCTGCAGCGGACGGCCGTCACGATCTGCTCCGACACCGAGAACCCGATCTCACCGGATGCGGCGATTCGGCAGGCGGGACTCGACCGGCTCAAGAAGGCGATTGACTGCTGCCAGGCCGTGGGAGCTACGCACCTGTGCGGACCGATTCACTCCGCGATCGGCTCTTTCTCCGGCCAAGGCCCGACCTCTGATGAATGGAGCCGCGGCAAAGAGATTCTGACCAAGGCCGCCGACTACGCGAAGCAGGCGAACGTCACGCTGGTCGTTGAATACCTCAACCGTTTCGAGTGCTACTTCCTGACCTGCGCCGCCGATGTCGGCCGCTTCTGCCGCGAGATCAATCACTCGCACTGCAAGACGATGTACGACACTTTCCACGCCAACATCGAAGAGAAGTCGATCCGCAGTGCGATCCAGAGCTACGCCGACCAGTTCGTCCACGTCCACATTTCCGAAAACGACCGCTCGACCCCCGGCGAAGGAGACGTCAAATGGGACGAAACCTTCGCAGCCTTGAAGGAGATCAAATACGACGGCTGGTTCGTGGTCGAAGCCTTCGGCCTGTCGCTCCCGGCCCTAGCCGACGCCACCAAGATCTGGCGGCGAATGTTCACGGACGAACTGACGCTCGCGGCCAACGCGTTAAAGTTCATGAAGTCGAGATGGCAAGGGTGAGTTGGTGAATTCGCACTTGGATCAATGAGCCAAGTGTTGCCTCAGGACTTCCGGAAGCGTCGCGGAGAACTGACTTCGTGGCATGACCTCGGCGCCGGCAGCGCGTGCGGTTTCCAGCAGTTCGACGTTCACATGCGAACCGAACGCGATGATCGGCACTCGTTTCGAATCGGGCATCGCGGCCAGGAGTTCGGCGACCGACACTCGCGGTGCCGCAAGGTCGAGCAGGACGCAGCCGATGTCTCCCGCCTCCAGCCGTGATTTCGCAGTAGTGACGTCATCGACGGAGTCCACTCGCAGGCCCAAGGCTTGAGCGGTACCGGTGACTTTGCTCGTGAAGAACAAGTCTGGAGAGATCAGCAGGCCGACACGTGACGCCGGTTTGTCATTCGTCATGGCAGCGATCTACGCCGGGATCGAGCGGTGGAAATGGACGTGTTTCCAAACGCCGTTTTGCTTTTGCCAGACGCGCGTTTCTTCGCTGGCGAACGTGGCCGGGTTGCCGTCGGCTTCGACTCGTTGGGTCAGGCGGATATACGAGACGATGGCAGTGTCGCCAATCAGGCGAACGTGCGGCGAGGCCATGATCGACTGCTTCGGGCGGCCGGAGGCTTCTAGCTTGAAATAGAAATGGTGGAAGTCCATTCCTTGCACGACGTTGCCCAAAGCTTCCGGCTCAAAGCAGGTCAGGCTGGGGTCGCACAGTTCGGCATAGGCGTTCCAGTTTTGAGTGTTGATCGCATCGAGCAGTTTCTTGTTGACCAGCAAGACTTCGGTAGTGGCATCGGCCATGAGGATTTTCCTTCGGTGTCGTTCGAGATTCGCAGCCCAATGCCGCGCGCGGCGGGAGACTAACCCGAAGCGTCAGCGAGGGCGAGCGATCCGAGTGACGATGTTAGACGGCGTGTGAAGCGTTCGCCCTCGCTGACGCTTCGGGTTACTTTTTCGCTTTCACGCAGCGCAGTCCGATGGCGTCGTCGGAATCGGCGATGGAGATCGCTCGGCGGGCGGAGCTGGTTAGTTTCGAGTGGTTGTCTTTCCACGATCCGCTGCGGACGACGACTTTCTTGTGAGTCGCCTCGGACCACGCGCGGCCGTCGGCCGGAGCCCCCTCGTAGCTGTCATGCCAACTGTCTTCGACGAATTCCCAGAGATAGCCGTGGACGTCGTACAAGCCCCAAGCGTTGGGCTTCTTGGCTCCGACCGGCGGATCGTTGCCGGCAGCGTTGCCGGTGTGCCAACCAAATTCGT
>CAMDRI010000180.1 GCA_945906725.1 Candidatus Kuenenia stuttgartensis
GCCGAAACCGCTCGAACCGCCCACGCCACTCCGAAACCTTCCGCCCATCCGCTCGACGCGACATGACGCCTCCAAGTTGAAAAGGTTGTGAATCAACAACCCCGCCAACTTACTCGACGCGTCAAGATTGGTGCTGATGAGCGCTCACGCCGATGTTACAGCAGAGACACAGAGGCCGCAGGGAAGACGAACTCGAACAATTAGTTATCATTCACCGTGCCGATGATCTCGTTTCACAAACGTGAGGGGCCCTACCGATGATCGCTGTGATGTTGTGCGTGTGTGCGTTGAACGCTGGTGACTGGCCTCAGTTTCGTGGTCCGAATTCTGACGGCCATGTCGTCGGCCCGGCGACTCCGAAGGAGTGGTCGGACACAAAGAACGTGGCCTGGAAGATTCCCGTCCCCGGTTTGGGTTGGTCTTCGCCGGTGATTGTCGATGGCAAAGTGTTCGTCACGACGGCGGTGCCGCGCGGAGAAGGGTTATCGCTACGGGCGATGGCGTTCGATGCGAAAACCGGGCGGACCGTTTGGGATCGCGAAGTGCGAGCGGTCGAGAAGGCTCCGTCGATCCACACGAAGAACAGCCACGCCAGTCCGACGCCAATGGTTCGTGACGGTTCCGTGTTCGTCCACTTCGGAGCACAAGGAATGGCTCGGCTGGCCGCGGCGGATGGTGAGCTGCAATGGACTTGCTTCGAGTTGGATTATCCTCCGTTGCATGGCAACGGCGGCTCGCCGGTGTTGCACGACGGGAAGTTGGTCGTGGTCTGTGACGGCAGCAAAGATCCGTTCGTCGCGGCGATTGACGCCAAGACGGGAAAGGCCGCTTGGAAGACTCCGCGAGGTGTGAAAGCTCGGCTGACTCATTCGTTCGTGACGCCGACGATCGCGATCGTGGAAGGGCAGGCACAAGTGATGGCTCCGGGCCCGGACCATTTCGCCGCCTACGACTTGGCGAGCGGCAAGGAACTGTGGCGCGTGCTGGCTCCGGGTTGGTCCGTCGTGCCGCAGCCTGCGATCGGCCACGGTCTGGTTATCTACAACCACGACTATGACCACCCGGAACTGATGGCCGTCAAACTCGGCGGCAAAGGAGACGTCACCGAATCGCACGTTGCCTGGCGGATCAAGAAAGGTGCGCCGAGCACTCCGTCGCCGTTGCTGGTGGGCGACGACCTGTACTTTGTTTCCGACAACGGGATCGCCACATGCGTCAACGCCAAGACCGGCGAGCAACATTGGACTGAACGACTCGGCGGCAACTACTCGGCGTCACCGATTTATGCCAACGACTCCGTGCTGTTCCTGAGCGAGACGGGATTGGCGACGTGGGTGCAAGCCGGACGCAAATTCGTGGTGCTCGGCAAGAACGAAGTTCCCGGCCGCACCTTTGCGACCCCCGCGTTTACCAGCGGTGCCATGTATCTGCGGACCGACGAGCACCTCTACAAGATTGCGCAGTAACGTCGCTCGACGACGCTGATCCCGCCAGGACTTCGTCGTGTTGCAAGAAAAATACAACGTTCAAGAGCCGGCCTTTCAACCTTACGCGCGGCAGTTTCACACGTTGATCAAAGAGAGCGGCTCGAAGACGGTGCTGTTCGGGACGGCGTCGATCCTGAGCGACTACCCGAAAGGCTTCGAGCGACAACACGGCCTGCACATCGCAATGGGCAAGGAACTCGGAGTCTCTATCGTCGATGCCAGCTACGCCTACATCCGATACTTCGGCGAGAAGCCTTCGACCGAGCGGCTCGAAAGCCTTTTCGTCAAAGACATAGCCCGGCGATTCCTCTGCGAAAATCTGCGTCGTCTGCGTTTCAATTTCGGAACCGCAGATTTCGCAGCGGATGCTGAGTTTTCCTCACGGAACCGCGACGATTGGCAACCGCCAAGTGGGCCTCGTAAGATGCTCGCCAAACGTGGCGAGTGATCCTTCTGGGTGGCAATGCAATGGCTGGATTGCAGGTTTCGTGTCCGAAGTGTGGTAAGTCGCTGAAGCTGCCCGATCGCAGTCTGCTCGGCCGGAAGGGGAAGTGTCCCAAGTGCCGGCATGCGTTCGTCCTGACGGAACCGACCGCTGGCGAGTCGGACTCGCCGGCCGAGGAATTCGAAGACAATCCGTTGGACGTGAGCGGGTTGTACGACGAACTGAATCAGATCGAACAACGCCGCACCGGTTCTGATGAAGTCCAGATGGAGATTGCCGAGCCGAGCGTCCGAAGTCCGCAGGCCGGCACCGGCGCGCGGTGGGTGCCGGATGCTCAGCCGGCCGAGCCACCGATGCCGCCGCCGCAGATGATGCCGCCGGGTTATCCGTATCCCATGCCGCCTCAACCGTTGAGAATGCCTCCCGGCTATCCGGTTGGGTATCCGCCACCGCAGCCGGGAATGCCGTATCCGTACCCGATGGCTCCCGGATACGCACCGATGCCTTACGGTGCTCCGCAATATGCTCTGCCACCGCCGATGATGGCTCCGCCACAACAGACGCTCGTCCCGCCCCCGTTTGTGCCGGCCGCTCCCGCACCGTTCGCGCCGGCCGTTAGCGACAATCCCTTCGGGGGCTTTCAGGAACCGGAGTCGGCCCCCAGTGCCTTGCCGTCTGAGGTCGAGATGTTGTCGGCCAACTCGCTGCGGAAGTCGAAGACGAAATCCAAGTCAAAAAAATCTCGGCAGGCGAAGCAGACGCAATTGGTGGCGATGATTTTGATCGGAGTACTCGTGGTCGGCGGAGTTGTGGCCTTCGCTCTGGGTGGTCGATCCGGAGCGAACGGAAAGGGGAAGAGTAAATCGGTCGCTCAGAATTCAGAGGTGACCGGAGACGAAATCAGCGAGTCCTTGCCGTGGGAATCTCCGCTGCCGGCCAGTCCGACGAAAGGGTCGCCGATCGACATGATGCTCATGCCTTACGGCGTGAAGGCCATCGTGCATGTGCGTCCGGCCGAACTGTGGGAGAAAGGGACGAAGCGCGAGGAGTTTCGATTCTGCTGGGGTCCACTGGGGGAATGGCTCGACGAACAGATCAAAGAACTGTGCAATCACGATCCGTCTCTGATTGAAGAGTTGACGTTCGGACTGATCCCCGGTGTCGTCGGCGAGGGGCTTCAAGTCTGCGGAGTTGTCCGGCTCAAGGAACCTGCGCAGAAGACGGAACTCATCAAGTTTTTTCGCGAGATGAAGGCCGAACTCAAAGACAGTGACGCTAGCGATTATCCGGTTTATGAAAATGAGAAGTACGCGTACGTCATCAAAGACCTGCGGACATTCGCATTCTGCCCGCGGTTGAGACAGAACGAGATGGCCGAGGCCGTCAATCGTCCGAACGCTCAGGATACCGGTCTGGAAGCGCTGCTGCGAAAAACTGACCGTCTGCGGCATGTCGTGCTGGCGTTCGACCCGACCACGCTCGGAGCACACGCGCAGTTCATTTTCGCGGACGAGTTTCGGCGCATCGCCGATCGCGTGGTTGAATTCTTTGACCCGAAGCAGTTCGAGACCGTCGTGGTCAGTCTGCACGTCGGCGACAAGTTTCATTCTGAGATTCTGGCTCGCAACAAATCGTCCCTCGCCAAAACGGCTGCTCAGACCGAGTTGAAGAAACGGCTCGACAAGTTGCCGCGCGAATTGGCCGATACCATCCACGACTACATGGACCCGAAGATGCTCGGCCCGCGCCAGGTCATTGGCCGCTTCCCGGCCATGACGAAGGCTTACGCCTTGTCGACTCACGCTTCGAATGGCGACCGATTCGTCTCGCTGGCGACCGCACTGCCGGAACGGGCCGCTTCGAATTTTGCGATTGGAACGCTGCTGACCTGGGACGAATCGACACGCACAGACTTCAGCAAAGCCGCTAGCAAAGCCACCACACCAGCCGAGACCGGCACGAAATTGCCGGAACTCGTGCTCGACCGCCTCAAACAACTGAACGTCGAGGCGGAGTTCACGAACACACCGCTCCAAGAGGCATTGAGAGAAGTTGCCGACGAGTGCAAGGTGACGATCACACTGGATGGTGATGGTCTGAAGGACGGTGGTTACACGCAGGTGATGAAGCAGACCCTGAAACTCGGCAAAGTCCCCGGCTTGGCGGCGATTGAGGCGATGGTCAAATCGTCGAGCAAGGACCGTCCACTCAATCCGATGGTCTTGATCATCGACGAATCCAAGAAGGTGGCGATCATTTCGTCGAAGAACTATGCGGAGAGCAAAGGCCAAAAGCCGTTCCAGTTTCCGTGAACGTAGCCACAACTCGTGAGGTTGACCATAATCGGTCCCTCGAATCTCGCTGGATGATTCTTTCGAGGAGTTGCCGATGTGGTGCTCGCGTTGTGGGCGAACTCTGATTCTGCCAGGACTGCTTTTGCTCTGCACGCTGTGTGTGTCCAGGTTGCTGAGCTTCGCGGCCGAAGAGGTCGTCCCCGCCAAGCGTGACGAGTCGAAACCGAAAGAGATCTGGTGGTCGCTTCGTCCGCTATCGAGACCACAAGTTCCCGACACTTCACGCCGCTTTCCGCAGTTTGTTCCGCTGAATTCGCTTGACCGCTTCGTGCTCGGCAAGCTTGCGGGAAATGGTCTCGAACCATCCTCGCCCGCGGATCGCCGGACGTTGATCCGGCGAGTCTCGTTTGATCTGTTGGGGATGCCTCCGACTCCGGATGAGGTGGACGATTTCGTCGCCGATCCGCGTGAGGACGCCTACGAACGGCTGGTCGATCGGTTTCTGGCGAGTCCCCATTTCGGCGAGCGATGGGCGCGGCATTGGATGGACGTGGTCCACTACGCCGAGTCTCACGGGCACGATCAAGATCGGCCGCGGCCAACGGCGTGGCCGTATCGCGACTACTTGATCCGCTCGTTCAACGACGACAAGCCGTACTCGCAGTTCGTCGCGGAGCAAGTCGCGGGAGATGCTCTCTTCCCGGATGACCTGCAAGCGGTGGTCGCGACCGGATTCCTGGCGACCGGGCCGTTCGACGAAAGTTCCCTGCAAAGCATTCAAGACGACACCGATGACCGTCGTATCGCGCAGTACCTCGACCGCGACGACATGGTCACGACCGTGATGAGCACCTTCGTCAGCACAACCGTGCATTGTGCTCGCTGCCACGATCACTTTTTCGACCCCATCACGCAGTCGGACTACTACGCTTTGCAAGCGGTCTTTGCCGGCGTTGATAAGGGCGAGCGAACGTACGACGCCGATCCGGAAGTCGGTCGCCGCCGACATTCGTTGCGAGGAGAGTTGGTGCGTCTTCGTGGGCTCAAAGGACAGGCCGATCCGTCGTTACTGTCGTCTGCCGCGCAGGAACTCGCCGCCGTTTGGGAAGCAAAGCAAGCTGCGGCACCGTCGGTTTGGCAAACGCTCGAACCGATTGAGGCCAAATCAGCGGAAGGTTCGACGCTCACGAAACAACCGGATGGCTCGGTCCTCGCCAGCGAGAAGCGGCCGGAGAAGGATACCTACTCGATGACATTTCACGCGCCGTTTCGCGGACTCACCGCACTGCGACTCGAAGTGCTTGCGGATGACTCGTTGTCGAAACGCGGCCCCGGTCGGCAGGACAACGGCAACTTGCACCTGAGCGAGTTCAAAGTGTTCGCCACGTCCGACGGACAGGCACTCGCAGCCGACGCCAAGCCGCTCGCGCTGAAGAATCCGCGAGCGGATTTCAACCAGGACGGTTGGACGATCGCACACACGATTGACGGTAATCCGGGAACAGCGTGGGGCATTCATCCGCGCGTCGGCGAGGATCATCGAGCGATTTACGAGTTCGTTCAGCCAGTGACGGTTGAAGGCGGAATTGCTTTAACGGTCGTGCTGGAACAACTGCACGGTGGAGGACACTTGATCGGTCGGCCGAGAATTTCGGTGACGACCGCGACCGAATCGTTGGCGCTCGATGGTGACCTTGTGCCGGCGGAGATAAATACAATTCTGAAGAAGGCGGCGGCAGAACGAAGTGACCTCGAACGAGCAGAACTTGCAAGGTACGTCCGGCAGTCGCAAGTCGAGCGAGACTTGGTCGCGCTGCCCGCTCCGCAGATGATCTTCGCGGCGTCGGGAGAAATGAAATCGGACGCACTCACTTCACCAAGTAAGCGGCCGGTGCGGATGGTGCATCTGCTGACTCGCGGCGATATCAAGCAAGCGAAGGAGGTCGCACAATGCGGGTCACTGACGTGTGTCGAAGGGCTCGCCGCGCGGTTTGAGTTAGCGAACGCTGCGGATGAAGCCACTCGTCGAGCGGCGCTCGCGGGCTGGCTGACTGACCGCCGCAACGTGCTGACGTGGCGCAGCATCGCCAATCGAATCTGGCACCACCACTTCGGCCGCGGCCTGTGTGACACACCGAATGATCTTGGTCAAATGGGCTCGAAACCGACACATCCAGAGTTGCTCGATTGGCTGGCAGCGGAAGTCAGGGCTGAGGGGCGGGGGTTGAGGAGCGAGGGCGAAGACAAAAAAGATTCGCGTGATGGGTTACCATTGCCACGCAACCCTCAGCCCTCAGCCAACTCTCTCAAGCGACTGCACCGTCTGATCGTCACTAGCGCGACGTACCGGCAGTCATCTCAGGCGAACGAACGCAATGCTGCGATCGACGGGGACAATCGGTTCTTGTGGCGGATGAATCGGACTCGGCTGGATGCCGAGTCGGTGCGAGATGCGTTGATCGCGACGACCGGCAAGCTCGATCGTCGTATGGGGGGCGAATCGGTCAAGCAGTTCATTCAGACGCCCGGCATCCATGTGACTCCGAACGTCGATTACGCCAACTTCGATCCCGACAGTCTGGAGAACGGGCGGCGTAGCGTGTATCGCTTCATATTCCGCACGCTCCCCGATCCGCTGATGGAGACGCTCGACGTCGCCGATTCGTCGCAGCTCACGGCGGTGCGAAATTCGTCGGTCACAGCGTTGCAGGCGCTATCGATGCTCAACAATCCGTTCGTCGTTCGTCAAAGCGAACACCTCGCCGCGCGAGCCGTTCAGGCCAGCGGCGATTTGGAACGCCAAGTCACCGCCGCTGTCCGACTCGTCTGGCAACGCGATCCAATCGACCGAGAGCGAACCGCACTGAGCGACTACGCTCGCCGACACGGCTTGCAGAACGCTTGCCGCATGTTGTTGAATAGCAATGAATTCTTGTTTGTGGATTAGGTTTCACGGTCGCGGTCGTTCCGATTGTTCGGGCAAAGTTTCGGCTTCAAGACTCCCTCGATGAAGCGGCTGCTTGACACCCCGCATGCATCCAGAGATGCTGTTTCGATCCTGCCTGTGATCTTTCCCGCCAGAAAAACCTCTCGCTTGGAGAACCTCCGGCTTTTGAGCCGCTTTGTGCGGCGGACGCTTTCCCGGAAAGGAATGCTCATGACTCGCTTTGCTGTGCGTTCGTTGGTGGCCTGTGTCGTGACCGTATCGTTGGCGAATCCGGGGGCGACGCGAGCGTTGGCGTTTGATCCGCCGACCGAGGAGCAACTCAATCAGCTCAAGCAACAGGCGGATGAGGCCAAGGGTCGCAAAGACGGGGCGGCGACGCAGTTCAAAGGAGTGCAGGACAAAGCGAAGACGCTCTCTGACGAAATCGCCAAGCTGAAGACCTCGCTGACGATGGCCATGACAGCGTTGAAGTCCAGCGAAGAGAAACTGAAGCCGGCTCAAGAAGCGGCGACCAAGGCGGAGGCCGCCAAGGTCGAAGCCGCGAAAGTATTCGCTGTCGCAAAAACGGCGTCTGACGTGGCGGCCAAAGCGGCAGAGGAAGCTCTCAAGAAGTCCAAGGACGAAGAGGCGAAAGCAGCGGTCGCTCTGAAAGCAGCGGCGGACGCTGTCGCGCTGGTGACGACGACGACGCAGACGATCGAAGTCTCCAAAAAGACGATCACCGACGCGACGGCGGGGCTGACGAAGCTCGACACCGACGTGAAGGCGTTTCAGCCGGAAGTGCAAAAGGCATCCGAGGCCTTGGCATTGGTCAACACCGAATGGGTGACGAAACAACGAGCCGTCGAGGGCGGGCTAATTGCGCTGAATCGGATGGTGTCGTTCTCTCACTCGGTCGCACCGATCTTTGCGAAGCGATGTCTCGCGTGTCACAACGCTCGCACCGCAAAAGGACGGTACAACATGGAAACTTTTGCCGCGGTCCTCAAAGGAGGCGAAAGCGGCGAGGCGGTCAAGGCAGGCGATGCAAAGTCGAATCTGCTCGCGATGCTCAAAGATGGTTCGATGCCCAAGGACGCCGATCCGCTCAAGCCAGAGCAGATCGCTTTGATCGAGAAGTGGATCGCGACTGGGGCGAATCTGAATGCCGGCTTTGAACCGAATTCGCCGCTGATCCGCATCATTCCAAAGGAAGTGCAACCGCCCGCTCCGGAGAAATATCCGGTGCCGGTGCCGGTCACGGCGGTCGCGTTCAACACCGACGGATCGCTGTTGGCGACATCAGGCTATCACGAAGTTGTGTTGTGGAATCCGGCCGATGGCGCTGTCGTTCGCCGCATCGGAAACGTTTCCGAACGAGTCTATGACCTCGAATTTAGCGCCGACGGCAAGACTCTGTACGTCGCGGCGGGAACTCCGGCCCAGCTCGGTGAAGTGAAGGTCTTCAACGTCGAGAACGGTCAATTGCTCGGCGATTGGACCAGCACCGACGACGCAGTGTTCGCAATTGCTCTCAGTCCGGATGGCACAAAGCTGGCCAGTGCCGGTGCAGATCGTGCAATTCGCGTCTTCGAGGTTCCGTCGGGGAAGGAGTTGCTGGCGATTGAAGATCACGCTGACTGGGTCATGGACATCGCATGGTCGCCAGATGGGACGAAGCTCGCATCGGCCAGTCGCGACAAGACGGCGAAGGTCTTCGATCTGAAGACGGGGGATTCGCTGGTCACGTTCAACGCACATGCTCAGTCGGTGTTTGGCGTCGGTTTCTCACCCGATGGGGCGCAAGTCATCAGCAGCGGAGCTGATCGACAAATTCGGATTTGGAACGTCAGTGACGCGGCCGCCGTGCGCGCGATTGGCGGATTTGGCGGCGATGTGTTTCGCATTGCGACGACAAAGGAAGGCATGATCTATTCGAGCAGTGCGGACAAGACGGCTCGCATCCACAAGTTCGCAGACGGTGGCCAGGTCTTCTCGCTGGCAGGCCACACGGATTGGGTCTATTCCGTCGCGTTTAATGCCGCGAGCAAGCGAGTCGCCGCCGGCAGCTACACCGGTGAAGTCCGATTATGGAACTCCGACGACGGCAAAGAAGTGAAGTTGATCGTCGCCGCGCCCGGTTATGCGCCGCCATCCGCAGCTGCCACGAAGTAGACGAAGTGGCCTTTGGCAGTCAGTTTGAAATGAAATGCCGGTAGCGAAACTCGCAAGAGTTCCTTGCTTCGGAAGTCTTGCGACTTCTGCTACCAGACTCGGTAGATCATTTCAAACTGGCTGTCGTAGTGCGCGTATGCCAGTTTTTTGGGATTTTTTCCGTTATTTCGGCAAGGATTCCAGAAAAATCTCAGAGAGCTTATGCACCTGAGAAGCGGATCGCTGATTTGTCGCGTAGCCTGCTTGGCGTCAATGCTTGACCCTACAATTTCGTAAGTGACATCGAGTGTCCTTCAGTGGGGCATGCTCAGGATTTCACTGACTATCTCTGCTGTAGATACCAGGGCGTACGCGCCATAGATCGTGACAGCGTAGTGGGTTAGGGTTGCGCGAATGAATTGAAGTTATCACAACACGTTCTGGATTTCTTTTTTTCCAGGAGGTGTCGTGAAGAAACAAGCGTGGTCTGACGTGGTGTTGGGAGGTTT
>CAMDRI010000181.1 GCA_945906725.1 Candidatus Kuenenia stuttgartensis
TGCGTCGGCCGCTGGCCCATCGCTCCGAAATCATTCGGCGTGCCGACGATCCCGACATGAAAATGATGCTGCCAGATGCGGTTCGCGATGACTCGCGCGAGCAGTTGGCCAGGGCCTTGCCGCGTGTCGGTGATCCAATTCGCCAGCGAGCGGCGACGGAACGACGTCGTCGCTCCGGCCGGTGCAGCTTCGATCCACTTCTTCTCGCGGTCGGGCGAGTTCATCAGCACCTGCAAGAAGCCTTGCGGCGCGACGTCGACTTTTTGATTCGTGTCACCGCGATGCAGGAAATGCGACTGATCGAAAAAGTCCGCTCCTTGCGTGTGATGCCGGATCGGCTTCACCCCTTCACTGCACACCATGACCTTCGCGAGGTTCGGCTTCGGCTCCTTCGCGGCGTGCTCCTGGACAACCGCGTTGAGCTTTTTCCATTCGTCGTCCCGCCCGCGATACCACGACAGCAGTTTTTCGGCTTCGCGCGGCGAGCGCTGCTCGGCCGGCTTCTTGAGCGCGGCGATGAGGTCGCCGAACGTCGCAGCCGCGTCGAGCGGCACGGCCTCTTTCGCCGTCGCGACACTCAACCGCACGCGGCCGAGGTTGTGCTTGTTGTTGCCATTGAATGCCAGCGTCACCTCGATCTGTGTGCCCCCATCGAAGCCAAGCGGCTTCTCGAATTCGAACCGCGCCGCATGATCTTTGCCGAACTGCGGATCGACCGCCCAGCCAGTTTTCGGGTCGCCATCAATCGTCAGCTTCACCGACAGGTTCGCTGCTTGATCGAACGTCGAAACAGGATTGAGCAACTTGACCGCTTGGCCGGACGCCGCTTTCTGATCGCCGACCGCCGTGATCGAAACCTTCACGTCCGTCAAATCAAAGTTCGCATTGTCCGCACGTCCCGGTCCGTTCTTGACCATGCTCGGATGCGACAGCGCTTCCAGTCGCAGTGCGGTCAACCCGACCAAATCGGTGTTCGCGACGAGCGTGTAGGTGTCGAAGTCCGGATTCTTGCCGGTCGCGAGAATCGAGCCGTCGTCCTGCTTTGCGAGCGTCGCACCGCCAGACGATTTCATGTCGGCGACGTCGAGAATCATCCACTGCCCCGTCTCGCCCATTTTCAATACTTCCGCCGCGTTGTCTTTCTCCCAGTCGGCAAATCGTCCCGGCAGCTTGTCCTTCTCAAACGCACTCAGCGCGGCGGCGAGCGGTGAGTGCTCGGCATCAAACCCCGACTTCTCTTTTTTGTACTTTGCAGGATCGAGGTCCAGGTCGATCTCGCTGCGAACCGTCGTCGTAAAGGACGACAGCATGCGGTAGTAGTCGGCCGTCGGGATCGGGTCAAACTTGTGGTCATGGCAGCGAGCACATCCGACCGTCAGGCCGAGAAACGCGCTGCCGGTTGTGGCGGTCATGTCGTCGAGCGCGTCGTAGCGGGTTCGCTCGACTTCGTTCGCGGTGATCTGTGTTGGGAACACTCCGGCACCGAGGAAGCCCGTGGCCATCATCGCCAATGGATTGCCCGGCTCAAACTCGTCCCCCGCGAGCTGCCACTTCACGAACTGATCGAACGGCATGTCGGAATTCAGCGTCTTGATGACGAAGTCGCGATACCAGTAGGCGAACGGCCGGTCGTAGTCCTGTTCGAAGCCGTGGCTTTCGGCGAATCGAGCGACGTCCAGCCAGTACCGCCCCCAGCGCTCGCCGTACTGCGGCAAATCGAGCAGCTTGTCGAGCACCTTCTCGAACGCCAGCGGATCGGGATTGTTGACGAACGACTCAATCTCAGCCGGTTCCGGCGGCAGACCGATGAGATCGAAATACGCTCGGCGAATCAGCGTTCGGCGATCGACGACCGGATTCGGTGAAAGGCTTTGCTCGGCCAGCTTCGCGACGACGAAGTGGTCGATCGGCGTGCGAACCCACTTTGCATTTTCCGCGCTGACTTTTGGCGGTGCGACGACCTTCAGCGGCTGAAACGACCAGAACTCACGAGCTTCCGCCGGCACTTCGCGGTGAATCCAGGCCTTCGGGTCTTTGGCCTCTTCTTTGAGCGGCTTGTCATACGGAGCACCGAGGTCGATCCACTTCGCAATCGCGGCGATGTGCAGGTCGGAGAGCTTCGCGCCGTCGGCCGGCATGTGCGGCTCTTCTTCCTGTTTGATGAGCTTCACCAGCAGGCTCCCCTTCGACTTGCCCGCCTCGGCGACGATGCCGGTCTCGCCACCTTTCAGCAGTCCTTCGCGACTCGTGAGGTCGAACTTTCCTTCGGTCTTCTCACCGCCATGACACTTCACACAGCGACCGACCAGGATTTGTTTGACCTCTTTCTTGAACAGGTCAAGGCCGGCCGCGCGCTGCTTGGCGTGAGCCGGATCGACTGGTTCCTTTGGCAGATCGGCGGCCGAAATGAACGTGACGGCCGAGTAAACAAAAGTCGTGACAGCGAGGTATGAAAGGCGGCGCATCGGTAAGTCCTCAATCGGGTCGCTCGAACGGGAGCAGAATTCGGGGGACAAGAATCTAACGCAACCACTTCGGCGCGGGAAACCACCGACAGACGATACACTGTGCGTCGATGAATCCGATGGCTCTTGCGAGCCGGGAGGTGTCAGGCCCCGGACAGAACAGCACGCGAATGTGTCCGGGGGCTGACGCCTCCCGGCTCGTCCCAAAGAACGCCGTCACCGAAAGTGTGCCGCGACCAAGCGTCGAAATGCAGCCAGGTCGCGGATCGCATGAATGGACTGCTTGAACGAGTCAAAATCCGGAACGAACTTCGCAAAGTAGCAACTCGTCCGTGCGAGTCTCCGCAGCGCGACGGTCGAGCCGTAATAGCGAAACTCCCCCTCGACCAGTTGCAACAACGCGCGGCCGCGCTCAGTTGCAGTCGGGTCACGGCTGGCTTCTCCGGTTTGAAACAGCTCGCGGGATTGTTTGAAGATCCACGGATTGCCGAGACACCCGCGACCGACGGCAACTCCGTCGGCACCTGTCTCGCGCAGAAAACGAACTGCATCCGCTGGTGACCGCACGCTGCCGCTGCCGAGTACCGGAATCGACACCGCTTGTTTCAACCGCGCGACCGCCGGCCAGTCAGCCTCGCCGACGTAGGCCTGTCGCACACTGCGCGCGTGCAGATCGACGGCTGCGGCCCCGCTCTGCTCCGCGGCACGAGCGACTTCACCACACGTCTCCTGCGACTCATCCGGCCCTGTCCGAATCTTGAGTGTCACGGGCACCGAGACCGCTCGCACGACCGCCGCGACGATCCGGCCAATCATGGCCGGATCGTTGAGCAACGCGCCCCCTTCGCCGCGCTGGATCAGCCGTCGAATCGGACACTCGAAGTTCAGATCGACGATCGCGAAGCCGCGCTCTTCGACAACTCGCGCGGCTTCGGCCATCTCGGCGGGATCAACTCCACTGATCTGTCCCGCGCACGGAGACTCGCCCGGTGCGGTCTCCAACAGCCGCAGCGCGCGACGGTCGCGCTTCGCGACATCCGCCGAATCGATCCGCTCGGTGCAGAGCAATCCCGCTCCGAGTTGCCGCGCCAACATGCGGAATGGCGGATTCGTGTGCTCCTCCATTGGAGCCAACGCGAACGGATGTGAAATGCGAATACGTCCGAGCTGAATCGTCATTCGGCATTCCGGTACAGTCGCTGCTGTCGAATGTATTCCTCGACCGCGCGTGGCACTCGGAATCGCAGGCTGCGGCCGGATCGGACTCGCTCGCGAATCTCGGTTGCCGAAAGCTCGATCGCCGACATCGTGACGACTCGCACACGCTCTCGCACGATCGGTCCCAGTCGAGCTTCCAGACTCCCTAAATCCGGCGGGGGTTGTTGACCGCGATTCACGGCGACGATGGTCGCGAGTTCGAGAATCGCCTGCGGTTCGCGCCACAGCGGCAGGTCGGCGAGCGAGTCGGCTCCCATCAGAAAAAACAATTTGCTGTCCGGTTGCTCGGCACGCACCTGCCGCAGCGTCTCGACGGTGAACGACGGCCCGCTCCGTTCCAGTTCGATGCGGCAGACCCCGAATCGCGGATCGCCGGCGACGGCGAATTCCAACATCTCAGCACGTTGCTGGCCGGTTGCAACTGCTCCGTTCGGTTTGTGAGGCGACTGTCCGCACGGCAAAAATAGCACGCGATCCAGTGAACACTCCTCGCGGCACGTCTCCGCCAGCAGCAAATGTCCGAGATGTACCGGGTCGAATGATCCACCGTAGATTCCCAGTCGAGTTGGTCGTTGTTGGTCGCTCATGGTGCTTCATGTCCGGCCGATGGCTGAAGGCCGAAAGCCGTTATTCCAAATCCGATGAATCCTCGACGATCAACCCAGCGTTCGGCGATCGGCTGGCTGATCGTTGCCAGCCCGTTTTACACTGCCGTCCGTCGTGAGCACACTCCGAGGTCCGTATGAATTCTGTCATTCGCCATTGCCTGACCGGTCTCGCTTTCTGGTTCGCAGCCACAAGCGGGGTTTGCGCCGACGACATGGATGATGCGTTCTTCGAGAAGCGAATTCGCCCGGTGCTCGCCGAGACTTGCTTCCGCTGTCATGGCGGGCAAAAGACCAGCGGCCGGTTGCGAGTCGATTCGGCCGAGTCGTTGTCGAAAGGAGGCGAGACTGGCCCGGCCCTTGTCTCCGGTCAGCCCGGCGAGAGCCTGCTGCTCAAAGCCATTCGCCGCGAAGAGGGGGTCTCGGCGATGCCGCCTGACAAGCCGCTGCCGCCGGCGGTCATCGCCGACTTCGAGACGTGGATCAAAGCCGGTGCGAAGTGGCCCGCGAAAGTCGTCGCATTTCGATCCGAGCAACATTGGGCGTTCATTGCTCCAAAGGCCGTCTGGCCTCCTCGTGGATCGGCGGCTGCCGCGCATCCGATTGATCGTTTTTTGAATTCCAGCGAACGGGGTGCCGACAAGCGAACGTTGATTCGCCGAGTCACGTTTGATCTGCTCGGCTTGCCACCGTCGCCCGACGAGGTTGCTGAGTTTCTCGCCGACGAATCTCCGACTGCGTTCGAGCGCGTCGTCGAGCGACTGCTTGCCTCGCCGCATTACGGTGAGAAATGGGCGCGGCATTGGCTGGATGTCGTCCGCTACGCCGACACCGCTGGAGAAACCGCCGACTTCCCCGCTCCGCACGCTTGGCGGTATCGCAACTACGTCATCAACGCCTTCAACAGCGACAAGCCGTATGACGAGTTCATTCGCGAACAGGTCGCGGGGGACTTAATCGCGGGGCACGTTGAAAATGTGTCCCACGAGCGGTACGCCGAACTCATCACCGCGACCGGGTATCTCAGCATCGCGCGGCGATTCGGATTTGATCTTGATGCCGATCACTTTCTGACCATCGATGACACAGTCGATGTGCTCGGCAAGAGCGTGCTTGGATTGAGCATCGGCTGCGCGAGGTGTCACGATCACAAGTACGACCCGATCTCGGCCGCCGATTACTACGGGCTGTACGGCATCTTCGAGAGCACGCGGTATCCGTTCCCTGGTTGCGAAAAAATCAAAGCTCCGCGCGACATGGTGCCGTTGCTGGCTCCCTCGGAGATGGAACGATTCGTCAAGCCGCATCAGCAACGCTTGGCCGATGTCGATGCCGAATTGAAACGACTCAACGATGGACTGGCCGGTCTTCAACAGCAATTGAAAGAGGCGTTTGTCCAGAACGCGCGAGTGCTGACACAAGGAGAATTTGACGACGGCGGCTCACAAGAGATGGCCGGTCCTGCGTTGGAACACATCGAGATCAAGCGTGGCGAGATGCTGCAACTGCTGATCCTGCCGCGAGCGAACCACGGGGCGGACAGTACTCTGGTTGAACTTGAAATCGCTGACGTCCGCGCCGCAGACCGGCGCTGGAATGTGACTCGCGACGTTGTGGACGATTTCTTGGCCGGGAATCCTCACGCCGATCGTTACGGCAACAAGGCAACGTGGTTTTTCTTGGACTCTCGCAACGGTCCGGCACTGCTGCGCGAAGCGGTGCGTGACCTCGAACAGAACGTCGGCTTGAATTCGTGGCGAGCCGGAGACACACCGTCGGCGTGGGTCAACGCGAACGATGCGCCGCTTAAAGTTTGGACGACGCTGCCGCCGAAGACGTTTTACTTGCATCCCGCGCCGAACGGACCGGTCGCGCTGGGATGGTTCAGCCCCATCGAAGGAACTGTTCGCGTCAGCGGCCGCGTTTCCGACGCGCATCGCGGTGGCGGAGACGGCATCGCCTGGCGACTGGAACTCATCGCTGCCGACGTGTCCGCCAGACTCATGAGGTCGATTGAGTCCGCACCTCGGCTGGCGGAACTCAATCGGCAACGCACCGAACTGCTGGCGTTTGCACCGAAGGTGGAACTCGCGTACGCGGTGGCCGAAGGTCCGTCGCACGACACGCGAATTCATCTGCGCGGCGATCCAAAATCTCTGGGCGATGCTGTGCCGCGACGCTTCCTGAGCGTGCTCGGCGGACAAACGGTTCCGCCGGATTCCGGCAGCGGCCGGTTGCAACTCGCGGAATGGTTGACGTCGCGCGACAATCCGCTGACCGCGCGCGTCATGGTCAATCGAATTTGGAAGCATCACTTCGGCACCGGCCTCGTGACGACCCCAAACGACTTCGGCACGCGCGGCGAACTGCCGATGCATCCCGAATTGCTCGACTGGCTAGCCGTGCGATTCCTGGAAAGCGGCTGGTCGATGAAGGCCATGCACCGGCTGATCGTGTCGAGCGAGGCGTATTTAGCTTGGCCATCCTCGGCCGGGGGCGGCCAAGCGACGCGCCGCCGTCTGTCCGCCGAAGAACTCCACGACGCGATCCTCGCCGTCAGTGGCGACCTCGACCGCTCGCCCGGCGAATCACATCCGTTCCCGGACGAGAAGACCTGGGGCTTCACGCAGCACAGTCCGTTCGCGGCGGTTTACGAGCACGACCGCCGCAGCGTGTATCTGATGCTGCAACGAATCAAGCGGCATCCGCTGTTCGCTCTGTTCGACGGTCCCGACACCGCGGCCAGCACGCCCGACCGTTTTACGACCACCGTGCCGACGCAGGCTCTGTTCTTTTTGAACGACCCGTTCGTCCATGCGAAGTCCGAGAGTCTCGCTCGCCGGCTGCAATCGCTGTCCGAAGAGCAACGCTTTGACCGAGTCTTCGCCCGGCTTTTCAGCCGACCGGTCACATCGGACGAACGTGACGCCGCTCGGCAATTTTTGTCCGACTATCAGCGTGACTTGGCCGACGTCCCCGAAGCCGAGCGTCCCGTTCAAGCCTGGGCCGCATGGCTGCGAGTCCTGCTGAGCAGTAACGAATTCTTGTACGTCGATTGAGGTGTGAACGATGTGCCGTCAACCAATCCTTTCATCACGTCGCGGCGCGCTGCAATCCGCTGTCGCAGGATCGTTGCTCTGGCCGGGCATCGTGTCGCAGTTGCTCGCCGACGATTCGGCAGCGGATCCGCTGGCATCGCGGCCTGCCCATCACGCGGCGAAGGCGAAGAACGTGATCTTTCTGTTCATGAGCGGCGGCGTTTCGCATGTCGATACGTTCGATCCAAAACCGAAATTGCACGCCGACGTCGGCAAGCAAGTGGTGCTCGATCACCCGGAGACGCGCAATCGGCCCGGCTACGAGAAGCTGTTCCTGAAACGACCGCAATGGGAGTTTCGGCCACACGGCGAGTGCGGCACCGAAGTCAGTGCGCTCTTCCCGCACGTCGCCGAGTGCATCGACGACATCGCTCTGATTCGGTCGCTGCACTGCGATCACTCGAACCACTACAACGCGACGCTGGGGATGCACACCGGTTCGTTCAATCAAGCTCGGCCGAGCATCGGGTCGTGGGTCAGCTACGGACTGGGCAGCCCGAACAACAATCTGCCGTCGTTCATGGTCATCGCGCCGCACTCGCCGTATGCCGGGGGGCAAGTCTGGGCCAGCGATTTTTTGCCGGGCAGTCATCAGGGAACGCTGGTCGTTCCCGGTGCGGAGCCGATGCGAAACATCAAACCGCGCGTCTCTTCGTCTCGGCAACAGCGTGAACTCGCCGCACTCGCCGCGATGAATCGGCGACATCTGGCCGAGCGCGGCAACGATCCCGCGCTGGCCGCGCGCATTCGTTCGTTCGAGACCGCCTTTGGAATGCAGATCGCCGCGCCCGAAGCGTTCGACTTGTCGAAGGAGACGGACGAGACACTCGCGCTGTACGGTCTGCCGCGCGGCAGCACGAGCGGCTTCGCGTGGCAGTGTCTCGCGGCGCGGCGGTTGATCGAACGTGGCGTGCGATTCGTCGAACTGATCGACACCGGTTCGTCGGGCAATTGGGACTCGCATGGTGACATGCTGGATCATGTTCGGCTGGCGAAGAACGTCGATCAGCCAATCGCTGGGTTAATCAAAGATCTCAAGCGGCGTGGGATGCTCGACGACACGCTGATCGTGTGGACGACTGAGTTCGGCCGCACGCCGTTCAACAATCTCGCCGATGCGAAAGGGCGCGAGCATCACTCCTGGGCCTTCTCGTCCTGGCTGGCCGGCGGCGGCACGAAAGGCGGGACGGTCTATGGCTCGACCGACGAGCATGGCATCCGCGTCGCCGAGAACGGAGTCCACGTCAACGATTTCCACGCGACGATTCTGCATCTGCTGGGACTCGACCACACTCGGCTGACCTATCGCTACGCTGGCCGCGATTACCGGCTGACCGACGTTGCCGGACGAGTCGTGACAGAAGTGCTGGCTTGATGTTTTTCCAATCAGTCACACAAAAATTCTGGCTTCAGTGATCCAGTCTATGCCTTCCATCATTCAGCCCCCATCGTTCTGCTAAAAGTGGTTGGCAGAACGATGAGACATTGCATCGCGCACAGGACATTCAACCATGACCATCACATCGGGACGGCATTGCATCGGATTCGCAGCGATCATCGGATTTGTCATCTCGAGTTGGTGTCTGGCTCAAGACGACAAAGCCGAGAAGCCGAAGGCGGCCGTGCCTCCGCCGAAGATCACGATTTCCAAAGAGACGACGTGGGCGACCGAGCCGCTCCGGGCCGACGGGACCGTTGAATATCTGGAGGCGGTCAACCGGCTGTTCAGCAAAGGCGTGACGCCGGAGAACAACGCCTGTGTGCTGCTGTACCAGGCAATGGGACCAAGCCCGGAAGGCAGGCGACAACCAGACGCCTTTTTCCGGCGGATGGGGATTGAGCCACTGCCGGAAGAAGGGCTGTATTTTCAGTATCTCGGCCAGTGGGTTCGTGAGCAGCCGGGTGCGGCGAAAGATGTCAACGCTGTGAACGACATGCAGACCAAGTCCGGCGAGCGTCCTTGGACGAAGGCCGAATTTCCGTTGATCGCCGAATGGCTCAAGCAGAACGAGATCCCGCTGCGCACGATCGAACTGGCGACGGAACGTCCCAAGTACTTCTCGCCACTGGTTGGCACCGACGCGGAACCCGATGGAGCTTTGATCGCGGTCTTGTTGCCGGGCGTCCAAAAGTCGCGCGAGTTAGCTCGTGCGTTAGCGTCACGAGCGATGTGGGAGTTGGCGGAGGGGAGCCAAGTCGATGCGTGGCGCGACTTGATGACGATGCACCGGCTCGGCCGACTGGTCGGGCAAGGTCCGACGCTGATCGAGTATCTCGTCGGTGTCGCGATCGAATCCATCG
>CAMDRI010000182.1 GCA_945906725.1 Candidatus Kuenenia stuttgartensis
GAAGGAAAGTTCCGAACGCCGCACGGTGTCTGGATCGACAAACGCGAGGGTCGCACGCCGTCGATCGTCGTCTGTGATCGTGCTCATCACACGCTGCAATACTTCTCGATGGACGGCAAGTATCTCGAAACGATCAAAGGCTTCGGCCTGCCGGCCAACGCCGAGACGTGGAAGAATTTGCTCTGCATTCCGGAACTGCACGCTCGTGTCACGCTGCTCAACGAAAAGAACGAAGTGGTCGCGCGGCTCGGTGAGGATGTGGCTCGCGTTACCGCGAAAGACGGCGGGCAGATTCGCGGCGACAAGTCGAAGTGGATCGACGGCAAATTCGTGCATCCGCATGACGCTTGCTTCGCAGCGGACGGCAGCATCTTTGTGGCCGAGTGGGTTGGGACGGGACGCATCTCGAAGCTTCAGAAAACGGCATAACGGCCATCGGCTGACGGCGAACAGCTTTCGGCCGGATTAGTCGAGCTACGCCAGCAGTTCGCGGATGGGTTGGCCGTTGTTGGTCAGGCGGAGCAGGCGGCCGTCGGGGGCGAATTGGTCTTTCGTCACGTCGAGTCCCAGCGCGGTAAACAGCGTGGCGTGGAGGTCGGGGACTTTGACTTCGTGGTCGGCGACGGCGGAGCCGGTGTCGTTGGATTTGCCAATGACTTGGCCGGTCTTCAAGCCGCCGCCGGCTAGCATCGCGCTGAACACATCCGGGAAGTGATCGCGGCCGTTGTCGCCGTTGATCTTCGGCGTGCGGCCGAATTCGCCAAAACAGGCGATCAGCGTCGTGTCGAGCAACCCGCGTTCACCCAGATCCGCGATCAGCGTGGCCAGCGCGGCGTCCAGCGAAGCCGATAGGTTTTGCACTTGATTGAAGTTGTCGGCGTGTGTGTCCCAGCCGCCGAATTGAATCTCGACGAAACGCACGCCCGCCTCGACGAACCGTCGCGCTTGCAAACACGCGCGAGCCAGATAACCGTCGTTCACGTTGCCGCCGTATTTCTCGAAGAGTTGCGGTTCGGTGACGGGGAGATCGACGGCGCGGAAGACCTGGCTGCGACGCATCCGATCGGCTCGTTGAGTCAGCTTCGTGAAATCTTCCGTCCCGGCCAGTGGCGCGAGAACGGAAAAGCCTTGATTAAACTTTTCAAGTGCCTTGATGCGCCGCTCAATCCGCTTGTCGCCGCCGAAGCCTTCGGGCAAATCGAGCGCGGCGGCGGGGTTGTTGACGTCTTGAATCACGAACGGACCGAACTGCGGACCGAGCACGCCCGGACCGGCGGTGCTGCCGATCGACACGAACAGCGGCACGTCCGAGGCCTCGTCTTTCCATTGCCGCGACAGCGTCGAACCAAGTCCCGGATACGTCAGCGCTGGCGACGGTTGATAGCCGGTGTGCAGCAGCGAGGCCGCTCGGTCGTGGTCCCCTTCCGGAGAATGCAGCGACCGAATGATCGCCAGCTTGTCGGCGATCTCGGCCAGCTTGGGTAAATGCTGGCTGAACTTCACGCCGGCGATCTTGGTGTCGATCGCTTCAAACGGCCCGTTCGTGTCGGCTCCCGGCTTCGGATCGAACGTGTCGATGTGGCTCGGCCCCCCTTCAAGAAACAGGACGATACACGACCGCGCCTGCCGACGCTTCGTCTCGGCCGCCAGCAACACCTGCCACCAGGGAGCCGCCGCGAAACTCAGCGAACCGGTGAGCGATCTGCGCAGAACCTGTCGTCGCGAAAGATGCAGTCCGAACATGATGGGACTCCGTCGTTCAGTGATTCGTTTGAAACTCGGCCGAGTTCAGGATCACCCAGGTCGCGTCTTCGAGTCCGCGCTGGGGGATGTCTTCGCCGGCCAGGTCGAGCATGGAATCGAGTTCCTCGTCCGTCGGCGGCCGAGACAGCAGGCACAGGAACAGCCGGCGGATGTGCGCCGGTCCGGCCGCGTCGCCGTGAATCCGCAGCAGCGATTGAGCGGCCACATCCACGGCTCCGCGAACGTGCTCGCCGTTGAACAGTGCCAGCGATCGGCCGAGCGATTGCGGTTCGGACCCGAAGCTGTTGACCGGCACGTCGTAGGTGAATTCCTCGTCGGTCAACTGCGCGAGCCGATGGTCGCCGTCGTCCTGATAAAACCCGAACGCCTGTCCAAGCGACAGATGCACTTGATCGGCCGACAGCGGCCGAGCACGCCCGCGCGAGAACAGCCCCTGCTCGCGCCGCATTGGTTGCTGGTCGGACGCGGCGTCCGTCGAACTGCCACTCGCGCGCTGGTAGGTGTCGCTCAACATGATCACGGTGATCAGCCGCCGGATGTCAAAGTTGGAGGCCACAAAGTCGGCTCGGAGATGCTCGAGGATTGCGGCGTTGAGTTTGTTGTCGGCCGCATCCGACTTGGCACTGGCCGGCACTGGGTCGAACGTCAGCACGAGCGGCGCTCCGATCAACCGCTTCCAAACTTGATTGACGTAATGCCTCGCGAAGTACGGGTTGTCGGGCGAGGTGAGCCACGCGCTGAGCGCCTCACGCCTCGCGGGAGCAATCTCACGCCGCGCGGCTCCGGGAAACTGCGGCATCACCGTGCGCGTCGGGAAGTTGCCTTGCTCGTCTGGTTTCCCTTTTTTGTCGATGACCAGTAACTCACCGCGCGGGCGTTCCAACACGGCGGCGAACTGCTCGTCCGGCTGCGGGTTCGCTGGATTCATGCGCCGCAGCCGAGCGAAGAAGGCCGACAAGCCCCAGAAGTCCGACTGCTTCCAGGCCGCATGCGGATGATCGTGACACTCGGCGCATTGCAGCGTCAGCCCCAAGAACTTTTGGCTGACGGCACCCGCCAGCGGCGATGGGTCGGCGTTGTAGCGCAGCAGAAAATTGACCGCTCCCGACTCGTCCATCGCCCCTTCCGCCGAGATCAAATCCGCAGTGATCTGATCGTAATGCCGGTTCGCTTTCAGCGACTCCCTCAGAAACTGTTGCAGCTTGCGACCGCTGAACTCCGGCTGATCGAACGGCCGCTGACCGAGCAAGTCTTCGGCCCACTGCCGACTCCAGTAGGCCGCGAATTCCGGCGAGTCCAGCAACTTCTCGATGACCGCCGCTCGATCCTGCGGCTTGCCGGACTTGGCCAACTTGTTCGCCTCGGCAAACGGCGGCACGCGCCCCGCCAAGTCCAGCCACACCCGCCGCAAAATCGTCGCGTCATCACAGACCGCCGTCGGCTGAATGTTTTCTGTCTTCCAACCTTCGGACACACGCAGGTCCAACTGCCGCGCGACATCCGGCTCGGTGGCACCAAGCAATCCCATCACAAGAATTAGTGTCGTGGACATGGCTGTCTCCTGGCGGGCCATTATTCCGCCCTGACAACGCCTGCGAAAGGCTGCTGCTTGCTTTCCGAATCGGATCGCTCGAAACTGAAAAACGGTATCACGGCCATTGGCTTTCGGCGAACAGCATCCGGCCGAAATCCGTGAGCCGATCACCGACAGCCGTTGTACCGTTTCCTCGAATTGGAGTCTCCCTTGCGCAACCGCAAGAACCAGACGTTCTGGGATAACCTCGTGAAAGCGCTAGTCCGCAGCAATCGGTTTGGAATGTCGTTGCCAACGGACGATCAGTACGCGCTCGGGGCCGACATCAAACGTGTGGCGGTGCGAGTCCGCACTAAAATCGTCGCCGGCATCTCGACTAAATCGGCGGCCGGATGTGCTCATGAATTCGATGGGGCGCATCAAGGCTTAAAAGAGATCACGTCCGGAATTGAATTCGCCGTCGACTTGGGAATTACCAATTCAGAGTTGGTTGCTGATTTGTTGGAAACTTTGGATCGTCTGGTGGGAACGGTGTTCTCGTACCGCCGCACGCTGTCAGAATCTTGCGGCAATGAAAGGTCCACTATGAAATACCTCGTTGAGTTTATCGGCACGTTTTTTCTTGTGACCACCATTGGCTGTACCGTGATCAACGGTGGCGACGGAGTCATTCCGCCGCTGGCGATCGGCTCGGTGCTGATGTTCATGATTTACGCGGGAGTATGTCTCCGGAGGCCACTACAATCCGTCGGTTACGCTGGCGGTGTTTCTGCGAGGCAAGTGCCCCGCCAAAGATGTGCCGGGCTACATGATCGCGCAAGTCGCGAGTGCGGTCGTGGCAGCGAGGCTGGTGCTGTTCCTCAAGGACAGTCCGAAGGTCGAAGCCATAAAACCGGATGTGATCAAGTCGCTCGTCGCCGAGTTCCTCTTCACGTTCGCGTTGTGTTACGTCGTGTTGAACGTGGCGACCTCGAAGAAGACGGCGGGCAATTCCAACTACGGCTTGGCGACCGGGTTCACGGTTTTTGCGGGAGCCTTCGCCGTTGGCCCGATCTCCGGCGGAGCGTTCAACCCTGCCGTCACGGTAGGAAGCACCGTGCTGTGTTTGTCGTCCCCTGAGAACATCTAGATTTTTCTGGTGGCCATTTTTGGGGCCGCTGCTGTCGCCGCTAGCGTGTTCAAGCTCATCAACCCTTACGACAAGTAAGCCATGCAGAACGTCGAAGTTGCGAGGATCTTTGAAGACCTCGCCGACCTGTTGGAACTCGACGGCGCGAACCCGTTCCGCGTGCGCGCGTACCGCAACGCCGCCCGCACGGTCGAAGCGTTGTCGGCCGACGTGGCGGCGATGGTCGCCCGCGATCCGGCCGAGTTGCTGCAACTCGAGGGGATCGGCAAAGACCTCGCCGACAAGATTTCCGTCATCGTTCGCACTGGCCAGTTGCCGCAGTTGGAAGAGCTGAAAGCGAAGATCCCTCCCGGAGTCGTGCAGATGCTGCGCATTCCGGGACTCGGTCCCAAGAAAGTTGCCGCGCTCTTCAATGAACTCGGCCTCGAAACGCTCGATGTCCTGAAGCAAGCGGCCGAGCAAGGTCGCATCGCGGAACTCAAAGGATTCGGTAAGAAGACCGAGCAGTCGATTCTGGAAGGGATCACGCTCGTGGCCGAAGCGGGGCAGCGTGTCTTCCTCGCCGACGCGAAGGCCGAGGCGGACGCGATCGTCGCCGACCTGCAGCAACTCAGCAGTATCACGCAGGCGACGGTCGCGGGAAGTTGCCGGCGCCGGAAGGAGACGGTCGGCGATCTCGACGTGCTGGTGACGTCGTCCGATCACAACGCCGCGATGGATCGGCTCGCGGCGAATCCGCTGGTGGTGAAAGTGCTCGCTCGCGGCGACACGAAGCAGCGCGTGCGGCTGCGGTCGGGATTGGAACTCGACTTGCGAGTCGTCCCGGACGAATCGTTCGGAGCCGCATCGCAGTACTTCACTGGCTCGAAGGAGCACAACATCGTCATCCGCCGCCGCGCGCAGGAGCGGAGCTTGAAGCTCAACGAGTACGGCCTGTTTCGCGGCGACGAAATGGTCGCGAGCCGCACCGAAGAAGAGGTCTATGCCGCCGTCGGCCTGCCGTGGATTCCGCCGGAGCTGCGCGAGAATCGCGGTGAGATCGAACGGGCCGAAGCCGGACAACTCCCGAAGCTGATCGAACTGACCGACATACGCGGCGACTTGCACATGCACACAACGGCGACCGACGGCATGAACTCGATTCGCGAGATGGCCGAAGCGGCAAAGGCTCGCGGGCTGCAATACATCGCGATCACCGATCACTCGAAGCGAGTCACGATGGCCAATGGGCTCGACGCCGAACGACTGCGTGCTCACTGGAAAGCCATCGACAAAGTTCGCGGTGACATCAGCGGCATCGAAATCCTGAAGGGCATCGAATGTGACATCCTCGAAGACGCGACAATGGACTTGCCCGACGACGTGCTGGCCGAAGCCGATTGGGTGCTGGCCGTGTTGCACTACGGCTTGAAACAACCGCGTGAGCAAATCGACAAGCGGCTGCTCAACGCGATCCGCAACCCGCACGTCGATGCGATCGGTCACCTGACCGGCCGCCTGGTCAACCAGCGACCGGGAGCCGACCTGACGTTTGAAGACGTGCTCAAAGCCGCCGCCGATCACGGCACTTGGCTGGAGATCAACGCGCATCCCAGCCGGCTCGATCTGGACGACCTCCACGCCGCCGCCGCGAAAGACCGCGGCATCCCGATCGTCATCAACACCGACGCACACAACACCGCCGGCTTCGACGTGATGCAGTACGGCATCTTCCAAGCCCGCCGCGCGGGACTCGAAGCCAGGGACGTCGCGAACACGCGGACGCTGGCGGAGTTCCGAAAGCTGCTGCGTTGACCGGAGGGCGTGCCCGTGCCCAACTCACGCGAGACAGAGCGAGGGAATACCTCGACGGCGTCGGGCTAGGGGCGGCTGATGACCACCGAGTTGCTCCCTTTTTCGTTGCCGGTGGTGGTGAGGACGTAGACCTTGAAGCTGGCGGTGATGCCGGGGACCATCAGGCTGGCGTCGGTCAGGAATTCCAGAGCATTGATGTTGCTGGAACTGGCCAAAAGACAGGACAGCTCTGACAAGAATGGATCGTCCAGCGCCCCCGAGGCCCGCGACGGCACTCGGGAGATTACACACAACCTGTTGAAAAATTTGACACGGGCGAATGGCGCGGTGCGCGTTCGAGTCGTTCTGCCGCGAATTCACGCTCCTGGCGGCTGTCACGGGAACACTTTCTCGCAATGAGCGGTCGGATTACAACGACGCACGCAGGGATTGGCTTTGGAAACCCTTGGAGTGATCTCATGGACCCGCGCTACCGCATCGCCGACACTAGCCAGATCATCACGCCGGCACTGGTCGTGTTTCGAGAACTGCTCGACAACAATTTGCGGCGAATGATCGAGATCGCCAAGCGGCCCGAACGGCTGCGGCCACACTGCAAGACGCATAAGACTCGCGAGATTGCTCGCATGGAGTTGGAACTCGGCATCGTCAAGCACAAGTGTGCGACGTTCGCCGAAGCCGAGATGCTCGCCAGCGTCGGCATCAAGGACGTGTTTCTGGCGTACAATCTCGTCGGTCCGAACGTGCGGCGCGCGGTCGAGTTCGTGAAACAGTTTCCTGATGTGACGCTGTCGGTCACGGCGGATCATCCGCGCGGCATCGCCTCGCTGGGCGAAGCGCTGGACACGGCTGGACGCCGAGTCGATGTACTGCTCGACATCGACGTCGGCCAGCATCGCACCGGAGTACCGGTCGGCTCGCACGCGGCCGAGTTGTATCGGCAGATCGCCGCGACTCGCGGACTGAAGCCAGGAGGCTTTCACGTCTACGACGGGCACCAACATCAACTTTCGCGAGACGATCGCCGAGTCGCCGTCCTGGAGGAATTCGACAAGGTGCGAGCGTTTCGCGACAACTTGGTCGCCTCTGGCCAATCGGTGCCGCGCTTGGTCTGCGGTGGCACCGCGTCATTTCCGATCTATGCCGAGATGGAAGACCCAACTATCGAGCTCAGCCCCGGCACATGCGTGTTGAACGACGTCGGCTACTCCGAGCACTTCCCTGATTTGGATTTCACACCCGCCGCCGTGTTGCTGACGCGAGTCGTCAGTCGCCCGGCTGCGGATCGCATCACGCTGGACCTCGGTTACAAAGCGGTCGCCTCCGATCCTCCCGCCGGTCAGCGCGTGATGTTCCCCAATCTGCCCGACGCCAAGCAGGTCCTGCAAAACGAAGAGCACCTCGTTTTGCAGACGTCTCGTGCCAATGAGTTTCAGCCGGGGGACGAGTTGCTGGCGATCCCGCGTCACGTCTGCCCGACGTGTGCGTTGCACCGAGCGATCTTCGTGATCGCGGGCGGAGAGCTCGTCGATCAATGGGAAATCGCCTCGCGCGATCGTTGGCTGACGCTCTAGGAACGTCCAAGGTAAGCCGCACGAACAAGGCGGCAGGAAACGAAAGACGTTCAATTCCCGTTCAAATGTGGGACGGCGAAACGCCCCGCGCCATGCAATTCGCCCGCGATTGGAAGTATGAGATCAAGCCAGTTGACTCGGATAAAAAAGTCCTGGAGAAAGCACTGGAGATTGGACAAGAAGCGGTCACTGCTAATCCGACCAATGCCGCTTCGACGGCGAACCTGTCGGCCATTTACCAAAAGCTCGGCGACATTAGCCTTGAGATGGGAGACACGGCTGCGGCTCGCCATTATTACGATGACGATTTGAAGATGCTTGAAGCGTTCGTAGCAGCCGACCCCACTAACGCTGAGATGCAAGCAACTCTCGCTGGAAACTACGGCAACCGAGGCTACATCGAACAGCGTGAGGAACAGTACCTCACAGCGATTGAGTGGTATGAGAAAGGCATCGCGTTATTGCGGAAACTGAACGTCGCGGGAAATCTCTCAGCCCAACGCATGAAGTGGATCGACAATCTTGAGAAGAACCTCGCCGACTGCAAGGCGCAGTTACGCAAACCTAAAGAAGCCGAGTAGCGCCGACAGTCCAGGTGAAACGTTTCGTTTGGCGTGTGAGGCTCTGAGTCTGATTCACTTCCTGCGAGACCACGACAAACCGCAGTCCGAATGGCTCAACGCCATCTCCTCCGACCAAACCCTCAGCACCCCCGTCCGCCAACGCGCCCTGCAATTCGCCCGCGAATGGAAGCAGTAAGATGATCCACTGCGCGATGGTATTCGGCACAGAGTTCAAATACCTTGATGACGCACATCCAAACGCATTCCGTAGAGCGGAGGAACGACCATGAATGAACCGACGTTGGAATCACTGGCCCAGCGAGTCGATGCGCTCGAACGAGAATTGAAAACTCAACGCGCCACGGAATCGAAAAAGGACTGGCGGCGAGTGGTCGGGATCGCGGGTGACAGCGAATTGATGCGCCAAATCGATGACGAGGGGCGAAGAATCCGCGAAATGGAACGCGAGGACGCTCGCCGGGAGCCAACCGCATGATCCTCTTGGATACCGATCATGCCACGTTGCTGAAGTACCCTTCGGGAATTCGCCGCGACCGGCTCCGTGAGAAACTCGATCGTCTGCCCAGCGAAGAAACGGTCGCCGTCTCGATTGTCACCATCGAAGAGCAAATGCGAGGTTGGTTGGCTTGCCTGGCGAAGGAACGAACTTCGCATCGCCAAGTGGCTCCGTATCAAGAATTGGCGACGCTGTTCGAGTTCTATTCCCAATTCACGATCGTTCCGTTTGATGATCGTGCGGCGAGCCAATTCGACGCACTCCGGTCGGCGAAGATTCGCATTGGAACGATGGACCTCAAGATCGCCGCGATTGCGCTGGTCAACCAGAGCCTGCTCCTCTCCGCCAACATCCGCGACTTTGAACAAGTCCCCGGTTTACGCGTCGAGAACTGGCTCGATTGAAAAATCGCTCCCTCACGGAATTTGGATTTGGGACGTTCGGCCGTGGACGCCAGAGTTGTGAGCGGAGCGTGAGGCTCTGAGCTGTCGTTTATACACAACTCGATCCGTCTTGCGGACCGAAGGCGAGCCAGGCGGTGGCAAAGTCGGTCATTCTGCGGAGGCCGATCCAGAGGGGTTGGGGGCCGGGTGGGGTTTCGGTGGCTCGGTTGTTGTAGCCGCCCAGTTGCG
>CAMDRI010000183.1 GCA_945906725.1 Candidatus Kuenenia stuttgartensis
AAACCGCTCGAACCGCCCACGCCACTCCGAAACCTTCCGCCCATCCGCTCGACGCGACATGACGCCTCCAAGTTGAAAAGGTTGTGAATCAACAACCCCGCCAACTTACTCGACGCGTCAAGATTGGTGCTGATGAGCGCTCACGAATCAACGTCGCAGACGGCGACGCAATCGCCGAACTTCAGAGCGTTCGGGCCGACGGAATTCCAGCGGTCGCCGGTGCCGATGCAGGCGATGAGTGGCCGCTCATTCGGCGACTGAAATGCCTTGGCCGCGGCCGGGTCGCGGAAGAACCAATACGGCATGGAACTGGCCGCAGCGGCCGCCAGCGTGGTCTGCATGAAGTCACGTCGATTTTGTTTCTGGCTCATGGCACATCCTCCGAAACGCTGGGATTCAGCCGAGTCTTTCGCAGTCAGACACGAGCGGCTCCTCGCACCTAACGAAACTTCGGCGCGGAGTCTAAACTTGCCTCACGTGGAACGAAACTCTGGCAACGACAGGCTGCCAACTTTCAATTTGTCGGTCTGTCAAGGGAGTCAATCCCAATGATCCCGCCGACGTACTTCGCCATCAGTTGGGTCATCGCTGATGCGACGACAAAAACTCGTCGCGACCGGGCCATCGTGTCACTGGCGGGAGTCATCCCGGACATCGACGGACTCGGCTATCCAATCGAAAACTGGATCACCATCAACTGGGACGCGCCGCTGCTGTGGTACAGCGAGTATCACCACATCCTGTGTCACAACGTCGGCTTCGCGGCGTTCGTGGCCGCCGGAGTGTTCTGGCTTTCCAAGTGGAGTAGGAAAACCGCGTTACTCGCCTGCCTGACGTTCCATCTGCACTTGTTCTGCGACGTCATCGGTTCGCGCGGTGCGGATGGGTATCAGTGGCCGGTGCCGTACCTGCTGCCGATCTCCAATGCTTGGCAGTGAACTTGGTCCGGTCAGTGGGACTTAAACGCCTGGCCGAATCGAGCGATCGGGGTGGGTTGCTTCGCGCTGACGCCGTGGCTGGCTCGGCTACGAAAATTCTCGCCGCTGGAAATGATTTCGACGAAACTCGATCAAGCGTTCGTGAGCACGCTGCGAAAATGGTGGCCGAGGCGTGAACCGTCCGCAAACGTCATTTCTTAAGATGCTTGTCGAAGAAGTCGTAGGCGACTTTGCGCACGTCTTCGGGAAAGTCGTGAGCGCAGTTCGGATAGTTCGCTTGCAGAGCGTCGCTCGCGCCGAGCAACTCGTAGATCGGCTTTGCGGAGGCGATCGAATCTTTGACGCCGCTGACTTCAAAATTGCTGTCGCCGACCGGGCTACTGGCGAGGAACGGGCGCGGGGCGAAGCCGGCCACGATCTCCGGGAAATCGAACGGGACTTCATCCGGGCTGTTGTGATACCGCGAGTCGATCAGCGGCATGTAGCGGGAACTCGTCCAGCCTTTCAACGCTCCGCCGTAATACTTGTGAAACCGAGTGAACCCGCAGTTGGAGACGAGGCACTTGATGCGCGGCTCAAAGAAAGCCGTGAACATCGTGTTGTGTCCGCCGAGCGAATGACCGATGCAGCCAATGCGATCCTTGTCGACTTCCGGCAGCGACTGCAACAAGTCCACCGCGCGAATGTTGTCGTAGATCGCCTTCATGCTGCCGCTCGTGTAGCCGTGAGCCGGAGCGAAGTCGAACGGGTAATCGCCGAAACTCGGATAGTCCGGCGCGAGCGTGACGTAGCCGCGCTGCGCGAGATGCAGCGCGTAATGCAGATTGGGGCTTCCCCCCTGCCCTGCTGGTTCGCCTTTTCCAATTCCGGTTGTTTGATGCAGGCAGAGGATAGCGGGCGTCGGCTTCTTGTTGGGCTTCGGCAAAAACAAGAATGCTTTCACGCGCCGCTCGACTGAGTCCGTGTGATAGCTGATCTGTTTCCGAGTCAGTTCACCGACAGCAATCTCTTCCTCGACCTTCACGTCAAGTGGCACCGGTTTCTCCGGCTTCGGGAGCGACCCCATGACGGTCTGCATCCAAGCCGCAATGTGCTCGCGCCGTTTCGCCCAATCAGTTGCGGTCTTGATCGCCTGTTTCTTTCCGTTGGCATCAACGAAATACGACAGGTCTTGATGCTCGGTGTATTTCGGAACTGGATCGGCAGCGACTGCTCGCAATGCAGAGACCAACAACAATCCGACGACGACAGTGACACGCATGAGGTTGACTCCTTGCAAACAGAAAACGGTATCACGGCTTTCGACTGACGGCTCTCTGCCGGAATTGGTCGAGTGCCACCGCCGCGACGATGATGACACCCAGGATCATGTCTTGGACGGGATTCTGCAAACCGAGCATCGTACAGCCGTTGGCGATAACCGACATGATGAGCGCTCCCAGCAACGTGCCGAGCACCGAGCCACGTCCGCCGCTGAGGCTCGCGCCGCCGATGACGACGGCGGCGATGATTCGCAGTTCAAGGCCACTGCCGGAGGTCGGGTTGCCGACAGTCAGACGCGAGAACTGGTAAACGCCTCCGACACCGACGAACAGACCGCTGAGCGTGTAGACCGCGATCTTGTTCCAGCGAACGTTGATGCCGCACAGCCGCGCGGTCGCTTCGTTCGAACCGAGCGCAAAGACGTAGCGACTGAAGACGGTCCAATGCAGCACGGCCGCGAGCAGCGCAGCAAGCAACAGCGTCAACCACACGCCGCTCGGCAGGCCCAGCCACAAGGCGTCGGCACGCACGCTGAGCAGATCGACCAGTCCGTCCGAGACCTGACTGAACCGATCCGGACGCACTGTTGTTTCGCGAGCGACTTGCTTGGACAACCCCAGATACAACTGCATGGTCCCTAGCGTCACGATGAACGGGACGACTCGCAGATAGCTGACGAGCAACCCGTTCACGAACCCACAAAACGCACCACATCCCAATGACATGCCGACAGCGACCGCTGCGGACAGCGACTTCAGCTTCGTCAATCGCCGCTCGTGTTGCCGAATCGTTTCTTCCGCGTCGCTCTTGGCCATCAGTTTGGCGGCAACCTGTGTCGTGTTGTACTCGCCTCCGGCCAGAGCCTCGATCTCGCGCTCGATCTGCTTCAAGTCACCCTTCGCCTCAGTGATGGATTTGGCGACAGACGCGGTCGTCTCGTTCGCGAACCACCGCGGGCCGAGGTCTTCTTTCAAACTCCACGCCAAGACGGTCGCGCAAAGGGCGATCGCCGTTCCGGCCGACAGGTCAATGCCCCCAGCGATGATGATGACCGTCATCCCCAACGCCGCGACGGCCACGGTCGCCGTCTGCGAAGAAATGGTCATCAAATTGCGACCCGTCAGAAACGTGGCTTTCTCACCATTCATCCAACCGTCGGCGATCGCAAAGAACAGGACGACCGCGGTCAAGGCGAGAAACGGACCAACGACATTAAAGACTCGCATCCAGTTTTGATTGGACTTCGTCCTGTACCCGGAAGTTGGCTGCGTTGTTGGCGGCTCGATCATCGGTCTTCCTCGTGGTCAGGCCACGGTTTCATTCACACTGACTGCGACGGACATCACGGACTCTGCGGTCCAGTCCCTTGCCACGCGAATTTCTTTAAATCGGCCGCGCGACATCACGGCCACGCGGTCGCAGACGGCCAGCAACTCGGTGAGGTACGAACTGACGAAAATGATCGCCTTGCCAGCAGCAGCTTGCTCCCCCATCAGGCGGTAGATCTCCGCTTTTGTGCCGACGTCGATGCCGCGCGTCGGTTCGTCGAGCAGCAGGATGTCCGCCTCCTGATGCAGCACGCGGGCGATCGCGACCTTTTGTTGGTTGCCGCCGGAGAGTTCGCTGACGGATTGCTCTGGCGACGCAGCCTTGACGTGCAACCGCTGCATCCAATCTGCGACAGCGGTCCGACGTCGCTTGAGATTCAGCCAGCCGAAACGCGAATACGGCTTCAAACGGCTGTAGGTCATGTTGTCGGCAATCGAACGAGACTGCGCGAGCCCTTCGGTCTTGCGGTCTTCGGAGACGAGGCCAAAGCCCTCACTGACCCGAAGCGTCAGCGAGGGCGAACGCTGCACCTGGCTCTGACACCCGCGTTTTGTGAAGCGCTCGCCCTCGCTGACGCTTCGGGTTAGTGAGCCGGTGCGACAGCGGTCCAATCCGAACAGGCAACGGAGCAGTTCCGTTCGTCCTGCCCCGATCAAGCCGGCGATGCCGAGGATTTCGCCGCGCCGCAGTTCGAACGAGACATCGACGGGAGACGACTCTCCGCTCAAGCCGCTGACTTGCAGCACAATCTCGCCGGGCGTGTGCGGCACCGACGGGAACAGTTCGGAGACGCTGCGGCCGACCATCAGACTGACGATGTTTGTGTCGGTTGCGTCCGACAAGTCGCCACCGCCGACTGACTGGCCGTCGCGAAGCACGGCGTAGCAGTCGCAGACTTGTCGAATCTCTTCTAGAAAATGGCTGATGTAAACGATTCCAAGTCCCGCCGTCTTCAGCCGGCGAATGACGGCGAACAGATGCTCGACGTCGGAGCGAGTCAGCGAACTGGTCGGCTCGTCGAAGACGATCACCTTGCAATCGGAGGCCAACGCCCTCGCGATTTCGACGAGTTGCTGCTGTGCGATCGGCAGTTCGCGAACCGGTGTGTTCGGCTTCAAATCCGAATGGCCGAGCAAGTCGAGTGCGTCGCGAACTTTGGCTCGTTGAGTCGCGCGGTCGAGCAACCCGAATCGGCCTCGTTCCTGCCCAAGCATGATGTTGTCTTCGACGCTCAGGTCCGGCGCGAGATTCAGCTCCTGATAAATCATCCCGACGCCGGCCAATCGCGCAGCGTGCGGCCCGCTCGGAGCAAACGGTTTCCCATTCAGCGTCATCGTTCCCGCGTCCGGCGAATGTGCTCCGCTGAGCACCTTCATCAGCGTGCTCTTGCCGGCACCATTCTCGCCGATCAGAGCCATGACTCGCCCGGCCGGCACGTCGAGCGAGACGTCGCGCAAGGCGTGCGTCGCGCCAAACGACTTCGTGATGCCGGACATTGTCAAAACGGGAGAGGACATGATTCCTTCCCCTCTCCCTCGGGGAGAGGGTGGCCGAAGGCCGGGTGAGGGTTGCGAGGTACGAGAGCTTTTCGATTGAGGAACCACGTCAATTGCGTGTTGGTTCCCCACCCTAACCCTCTCCCATTGGGAGAGGAACTGCGGCAATTCTCATTCAAACTGTTGCGGCTTGAGCAGCTTGTCCATTTCGGAGGTTGCCATATTTTCCGGCGTGGCGACGTATTCGCCGGTGCCGATTCGCTTCTCAACCTTTTCCCCATTCAGGTGAGCCACGAGGCGTTTGACAGATTCGTAGCCCATCGTGACCGGGTCTTGCAGGACAATGCCGTGAACCTTGCCGTCGGCCATGCCTTGGATCAGTTCTTTGTTTGGGTCGAAGGCCACGAACTTCACTTTTCCGGCCAGACCGGACTCTTCAAGAGCCTTGAGGACTCCGGCGGCGTTTGGCTCACAGACGGCGAAGATGCCGTTCACCTCGCCTTTGTGTTTCGTGAGGATTTGCGTCACCTTGTCCAGCGACGATTCGGGAGTCGTCCCAGCGTACTCGTTCGACGACAGCACCTTGATGTTCGGGAATCCAGATTTGATCGCTTCAAGGAAGCCGTCTTCGCGTTGTTCGGTGCTCTCGCTGCCGGTGTTGTAGCGCAGCATGACCACGTTCCCTTGGCCGCCCATCGACTCGCCGAGTTGCCGGCCGGCCAACTGGCCTCCCTTGAGATTGTCGGTGGCGACGTAACTGACGATGAGGCTTTCGTCCTGCAACGCGCTGTCGAAGATCAGCACCGGAATGTTCGCGGCCTGAGCATCCTTGACCGCGTCGACCAGAGCCTGCTTGTCGAGCGGCGCGAGAATAATGCCATCGACTTTCTTCGTGACAAAGTCTTGCACGACGCTGATCTGGCCATCGCGATCGTTTTCCAGCAGCGGTCCTTTCCACAGGATCTTGACATCGCCGAACTCCTTGGCGGCGTTTTCGGCTCCGGCGTGGACCGACTTCCAAAACTCGTGCGTCGTTCCCTTGGGAATGACAGCAAAGGTGTATTTTGGAGGGACGACGGGCGTCTCCGCTTGGCCGCCGGGGAGAAGTCCCATCGGAATGATCACATCTGGCCGTTCCGCACGTCCCGGTGGTGGCTGAGGTTGAGCACCGCCGCAGCCCAACGGGACGAGCAACAACAAACAGGCAGTCCAGAATTGCGCAGTCATTGTGAAACCCTCTTCGAAAAAGGCCAAAGCATGCGGGCCGCGTGCATCATCTAGCGAAAGAACAGACTTGGCGGAGCATCGTATCGCCCGCGTGTGACTTGTCACCTTCGCGAGCGGCTTCAGACAATGTCCGCATGGCGATGAACTCAACTTTTGGCGACGAGGTGGCTGAGCGATTGCATCGTATGGTCCCCGGACTGCGAACTCGGCGGATGTTTGGCGGCCTCGGACTGTATTCCGGCGAGCTTTTCTTTGGGATCGTCGCATTCGACCGGCTCTGGTTCAAAGTCGATGACTCGAACCGAGCCGACTATAAGGCACGCGGAATGAGACCGTTTCAACCGTTTCCCGATCGGCCAACCGCGATGTCGTATTTCGAGGTTCCCGCCGACTTGTTCGATGACGCCGAAGAGTTGAAAGCCTGGGCGCTGCGCTCCGTGGCCGTCGCTCGCCAAGCCAAGAAGTCGCCAGCCAAAAAGCCACGCAAGACTTCGAGTCGACACCAATCGAGTAGCCGGGAGTGATTCCATGACCGCAACGCTGATCGAGTTTCGCCGATGCAATCTCGTGTTGTGGACGGTGATCGCGATGCTACTGGGATGCTCGTCTGAGCCGGCCACTCCGACCGCGAAGGCTCCTCAAAACTCGGTTCCGGAATCGGCCGCACTCGTGCCGTGGAACTCCGACGCACTGAAGGACGGCGAGTTCAATGTCGAAGAAGGCTTTCGACCGTTGACGCTCGGCGACTTTGAGCCGTTCTTTGCGAAGCACCCACAATCGCCACAGCCAACCTGGCTCGCGATGCACGACGCGATCGTCTGCTTCGGCAAGCCGAAGGGCTATTTGTTCTCGAAGGACAAATTTGCCGACTTCACGCTGCGGCTCGAATTGCGCTTCGCTCCGGCCGCCGATGATTCAGCAGCAAAGTCATTTAATCCGAACACCGGCGTCATGCTTCACATCACGGAACCGCACAAGCAATGGCCGAAGTCGCTGGAGGTCCAAGGCCGATTCGCGGATCTGGCGACGATCAAAGAAAACGGCGGCGCGGCCAAAGTTGTGAACGTCGATGACGGATCGGCTCGTGAGTCGGCACGCAAGCCGGTCGGCGAATGGAATGCGCTGGAGATCCTCTCGAAGTCCGGTGCAGTCACCACTCTCTTAAATGGGACGAAAATCTGCGAAAGCCAGCCCAGCGATGTGACGAGCGGAATGATCGGGCTTCAGTCGGAAGACTTCGAGGTCCATTTTCGCCGGCTGCGGATTCGGGCGGAATGACCTATTTGGGCCTCTGTTCCTCTGCCAATCTGCTTGTCGAGTTGGACCTGCTGCATGCGTTGTCGCCAATCGGGAGGACATTGATCGTTGATGGTTGGTCGATAAGCTGGGTCGCTCTCAACGGTCCCGGTCCATTCAGGAGTTTGACGCCATGTCCGTTCGATTCATTGCCATCCTTGTGTTGAGTTTGTCGTGGCTAACCGTGGTCGTCGGCGCGGAGCCCGCTCGTCCCAACATCGTTTTCATCTTGGCGGACGATCTCGGCTACGGAGAGATCGGCTGTTTCGGACAGACGAAAATCAAGACGCCGAATCTCGACAAGCTGGCCGCTGAGGGGATGCGGCTGACGCAGCATTACTCCGGCAATGCGGTTTGTGCTCCATCGCGCTGCGTGCTGATGACCGGAAAACATCCGGGGCACGCCTTCATCCGCGACAACCGCAGCACTCCGCCCGAAGGGCAATACCCGATTCCCGCAGAGACCGTCACGCTGCCGAAGTTGCTCGGCAAGGCGGGATACGTTTGCGGAGGTTTCGGCAAATGGGGACTCGGTGGGCCGGGGTCCGCAGGCGAGCCACTCAAGCAAGGCATGAACCGCTTCTTCGGCTTCAACTGCCAAGGAGTCGCTCACAACCATTATCCGACTCACTTGTGGGACGACGACAAACAGGTCCGCTTGAACAACCCGGAGTTCTCCGCTCATCAAGCGTTGGCGAAGAACCTCGACCCGCGCGATCCCGCTAGCTACACGCAGTTCACCGGCAAAGAGTTCGCTCAAGATCGGATCATGGAGCAGGCGTTGAAATTTGTCCGCGACAATCGCGAGCGGCCGTTCTTCCTGTACGTGCCGAGCACGATTCCGCACGTCGCCATCCAAGTTCCCGACGATTCGCTGAACGAGTACCTCGGCAAATTCGAGGAGACGCCGTACGTCGGCAACAAAGGCTATCTGCCGCACCGCACTCCGCGAGCGGCGTTCGCCGCGATGATCACTCGACTGGACCGCGACATCGGACGGATTGTCGCGCTGGTCCGCGAACTCGGTTTGGAGGAGAACACGCTGTTCGTGTTCTCCTCCGACAACGGTCCACTCGATCACGCCTATCAAGGCTACGCCGGGACCGACGGACGGTTCTTCAACTCCGCCGGTCCGCTGCGCGGCCAGAAAGGCTCGCTGTACGAAGGAGGCTTCCGCGTCCCGACGATCGCTCGCTGGAAAGGGAAGATTCCCGCCGGCACGACGCGCGATCGAGTCAGCGGATTTGAAGACTGGCTGCCGACACTGATCGAAGTCGCCGGTGTGAAAGACTCCGCTCCGAAAGACATCGACGGCATCAGCCTGCTGCCGACGCTGCGCGGCGAATCTCAACCGGAGCGGCCGTTTCTCTACCGCGAGTTCCCCTCCTACGGCGGCCAGCAGATCGTCCGCATCGGCAACTGGAAGGGAGTCCGTCAAAACCTCAAACCGAACGCCAAGAATAAAACGCCGTCGCTGACGATCGAACTCTACAACTTGAAAGACAACATCGCCGAAACGAAGGATGTCGCATCCGAACACCCCGACATCATCGCCCAAATGGAACAGCTCATGCGCGAGCAGCACGCGCCGTCCGCCATCTTCCCGTTACCGGCATTGGATCGGCTGGTTGCGAAATGAAGCCGTCGGCCAGGCTGACCCGAACGCTTCACTCAGCGTCGTTTTCACATCGGGTCAGCCTTACGACAGCGACGTTTCCTGCGGACTCAGCCACCGCAAGATCGGTGTTGTCGCCACCGTCGTGACCAGCGCCATCAGGACCATCATCGCGAACAGCGTTGGCGAGATGACTCCCAAATCGAGGCCGATGTTGAGCACGATCAACTCCATCAA
>CAMDRI010000184.1 GCA_945906725.1 Candidatus Kuenenia stuttgartensis
GGCAGTTGAGCGGTCGCTTGCCAATCGACAATTAAATTGACCACCGAATCGGTGGCAAGCGTCGTCATCACCAAGTCCGCACTCAAGCCCGCCACAGAGTTCAACGTGAATGTGTTTGCATCGAGTTGCTGACTCAAGTTCCGTCTAGCTTTTTCATCTCCAATAAAAACGATTGAGACGTCCAAAACTCAACTCCGTTCTATGTTAACAATTGGAGACACTAAAAAAGCGTCCGAACTAACAAGGGTTCGACTTGCGGTAATTCTAGGCCAAGCGTTCCATTTAGATGGAACTTCGCGGAGGGATTGGCTCGATTTTCCACGACAACGGTTTGTACTGTAGTGGGTTTAACGAATGGGTTGGTGAAGTAGGGCTGCTCGCGAGCGTTCTTCGGCATTGCTGAACAAGTCCAGTCCAGCGTCGCCGCAAAAATAGCGCCAACGAGAATACACGTTTCCACAAGATTGCATTTTGTAAAAAGAGTTCGCATCTGGTCAGTGTGCGCTTCGCTCTGAAGACACAACGAATCAGCAGGTTTGGGACGCTATCCGAAAACAAACTCCACAGTTTTAGGATTTTCGTGGAAGTGCAGTTTTCGCGTAAAACGGCAGTGTTCGGGAAACACCGAGTCAATCAGCCGGGGAAAGATCAGCGATTCGTCGCAACGACCTACCCCGCTCAACGCCACCTTTACAGAGAGTCTCTGGACGCCAGCGATCAGTCCCTGATTTGAACTGCTGATTTCCGATTTCAGTGAGCGCGTACTGTAAACACATGGAGTCGACCATTCTTGGATCAAAAGCAGATTGCCCGGCCCGCAGCTTGCGACAATCGCAGGCTGCCACAAGTTGACTGGGATTGTCGCCGTTGCGTTGTCGCACCATAAGGAATGGCCTTTGCAAGCATGTTTCGAGGGATTGAATCCATCGTAAACCGCACCTCGCCGTCGGACGTGTGGCATTGCGCTGCAGCACAAAAACGCGAGTGCCTGCGGCGTGCGACTGTAAAGATGGAGGCCCCCTTTGGAAGGGAATTTTCGTATGAGGCAACTCTCGGTTGTCGTCCCGACATTTTGCGAGGCAGAGAATCTCGCGGTCTTGGTTCCCCGCCTGTGCCAGGTATTTACTGATAACAGCCTCAACGGCGAGATCATAGTCGTCGATGACAACAGCCCGGATAACACGGTTGACGTCGTGCGCAAGCTCAGTGAGTCACATCCGGTGCGGCTCATCGTGCGCACGTCGGAACGTGGCCTGTCGAGTGCGGTGATCGCGGGAATGCTGGCTGCTGACGGCGAGGTTTTGCTCTGCATGGACGCGGATTTGTCGCATCCACCGGAAGATGTGCCGAAGCTTTTCCAAGCGATCGCTGGCAACCGACTAGACGAGGGCGTCCGGTCTACATCGTTTGTGATCGGCAGTCGGTACGTCACGGGAGGCTCGACGGAGTCGGGATGGGGGCTGGGGCGCTGGCTGAACTCGAAGGGGGCCACGTTGCTGGCGTGGCCGCTGACTTCCGTGAGCGATCCAATGGCGGGCTTCTTCGCCCTGCGTCACGAGGACTTCCGGAAGGCGAGCGGCACGCTTGATCCGATTGGCTACAAGATCGGCCTGGAATTGCTGGTGAAAACGAACACTCGGCGAGCCCTGGAAGTCCCGATCGAGTTCAAAAATCGGCTGCACGGCGAAAGTAAACTGTCGTTGCGCGAGCAACTGAACTACCTGCGGCACTTGGCTCGGCTGTATCGGTTTCGGTTTCCGAAACTGACACGATTTGTTTCATTCGGTTTCGTCGGTGCGAGCGGGGCGATCGTCGATTTGTTGATGTTCCTGTTGCTGCTGCACGCCGGGTTGGCCGCTTGGCCAGCCGCAGTCTTGGCGATCTGGATGGCGATGACGAGCAACTTTGTGCTAAATCGAAAACTGACCTTCGCCGGCCATGGTTACGGCTGGCCGCGAGAATATTTGGCGTTCTGCCTGAGTTGTTTTGTTGGCGCAGTCGTTAACTCTGGGGTGCGCGTTGGACTAATTTCTGCGTTGCCGTGGTTTGCGCAACATGCTTGGGCGGCGGCGATGCTCGGCATCTTGTCGGGGTTGGCTTTCAACTTCTCGCTGTGCGAGCGATTCGCGTTTCGGCAATCGAAGACGAACCCGATGCGTGAGCGCCGGCGAATACTCCAAGAAGCTCCAAATTTGCAGCCACCTGAAACGTCCGCCTTCGCACACGCATCGGGTGACGTCACAGGTGCGCAACGTGGGTCGTGGCTGTTTCGGGGCTTCGTGGTACTTGCCGTGATTTCGTCGGTCGTTTGGGCGAGAGGGCTTTGGTCGCAGACCCGCAAGCCCACCGAGAGACTACAGCCAACCGCAACGGAACCATCCAGGCCGTTGACAAGCATGGCGAAGGCGAAATCGAACGTCGAGTCGCAATCGTCGGCCAAGGGGGCGGCGACAACCTCGGCTAGGCTGCCACTCAACAGTCATCTCGGCTTTGGGTTCTCCGACATTGACATCGAACAACGACTGCGGGCCGACGCGCGGTATCTCGCCTCCGACGAGTTAGAAGGACGTGGTACTCAGACCGCTGGCATCGACAAGGCGTCCGAGTACATCGCGCGCGAGTTTGCAGAGGCGGGTTTGAACACGAATTCGACCGAACGCGGAGCGTTTCACGAGTTCCCGCTCCTCACGCGCGAGGCGGTGGCGACGGTGTCGCAGGTGACACTGCAAGACCCGCACTCCGTGCTACACGCGATCGCTCGCGGACGGGATTTTTCGAGCGTGATCGTTCCGAAACCCAAGCAAATAGCGGGGGTATTAGTCTTTGCTGGATTCGGGATTTCGGCTCCGCAATTGGGCTACGACGACTTTGCGGACCTGGATGTGCGCGGCCGAGTGCTGGTCGTACTGCGGTCCGAGCCGACGCACGCCAATTGGAAGACTCAGAGCAACCGCAGCGACGCAGCGACACACGCTCTACTGCGAACGAAAATCCGCGAGGCCCTCGGACGCCAAGCGGCCGCGCTCGTGTTATGCGACCCAAAATCCGGGCTGAATGTGCCAGCAGACGCGCCAGATCTGCTTTCGATCGACTTGTCTGCGGAGTTTCCAAGTGCCGGGATGCCGGTGATGCATGTCCGCCGCCAGGTGCTGTGTGAGTTGCTGTCAAAGGCGGCTCACTTTGATCTCGAACAGGCCGAGGCTGAGATCAACTCGTCGCTCAAGCCGCAGAGTCAGGTACTTAAGAACGTGTCGCTGGCAGTGCGTATCGAGCGGCCGAAAGTCTCGCGGACGCTCAAGAACGTGATCGGCACAATCGAAGGCCAAGGCCCGCACAGCAGCGAGACGATTGTGGTTGGCGCGCACTACGACCACTTGGGCTACGGTGGCTGGGGTTCGCTGGAAATGACCGGCCGTCGCGAGATCCACAACGGCGCGGACGACAACGCCTCCGGAACGGTTGTCCTGCTCGAAGCGGCTCGGCAACTGGCCAGCTTGCATCATCAGAAGCCGCTGGCACGCCGCGTCTGCTTCATTGCCTTTAGTGCAGAGGAGTTGGGTCTGATCGGCAGCAAGAAGTACGTTCAAGAGCCGTGGTTCCCGATCGAATCCACCGTGGCAATGCTCAACCTGGATATGGTCGGCCGGCTGCGAAACAACCACCTGACGGTCTACGGAGTGGGGACGTCACCGATCTGGACTCTGTTGCTGCGACCGCTGGCCAAGGAATATCAGTTGGGCCTGCAGCTTCGCGAGGGGGGCTACGGGCCGAGCGATCATGCGTCGTTCTTCGAGCGTGGCGTGCCGGTGCTGCATTTCTTCACGGGCTTTCATGCCGAGTACCATCGACCGAGCGACGACTCCGATCTGTTGAACTATCGCGGCATGAAGACGCTGTCGCACGTCATCACGGAATTGGCGTGGGCCCTGTCGGAACTCGCCGATCGTCCCAGTCAATCGACACCTCGCTTGGAATTGGCAGAACTGAAGTCTCCCACCGCACTGGGTGATGTGGTTGGAATGCGAATGTCTCCGGCGAAGTTTCAGCTCGGCGTACAGCTATCACCGTCCGAGCAAGGTGTCCTGGTGCGCGGCACACTGCCGCACAGTCTGGCGCAACGTCACGGAATCCGCTCCGGCGACTTAATTGAATCGATCAACGGACAAAGAGTGGGCACGCCCGCCGAGGCGATCGCAGAGATTCAAAAGCATGCGCGTCAAGAGTCGTTGGTGGTTAACGTCACGCGCAATGGCCTGCGGCTGAAGATCAGCATCACCGAATAGCTTCGGTCTTTGGTTCGACTCGCAGTAGCGTCGCTTGGTCGGCGGACCAGCGGAGTCCGCGCGAATGCCCCGGTATCAGCACGGTTTCACCGGCGACGAATGAGCGGTCGTAGCCAGTGGCGTCGCTGCTCAAGTCGGTTTGGCCTGACATGACCAGCCAGAGCGCCAGCGGTTCCTCGTCGAGTGATCGGATCGAGTTGCGCAGATTCACGCGGCTCAGCGAGAAGTAATCACAGCTCAACAGCAGATCCTCGTCGTGACAGGTCTCGCAGCGACAGGGAGCGAGCTGAATTGGCGAGACTGGGCCGATGTCGAAATGGATGCTGCGGAGCGACTGGCTTCGATGCAATTCGCGCGGGTGACCATCGGAGCTGATTCGATTCCAGTCAAACAATCGAAAGGTCGCGTCGCTAGTTTGCTGAACCTCGACCATCAGCACACCGCCACCAACCGCGTGAACGGTGCCAGCTTCGATCAGCAGACCATCTCCGGACCGCGGTTCGAACGAGTGCAAGCAGTCGGTCACGTCGCCTTGATCAAGATGCTGTTCGAGATCGCCGCGACAGACGCCCTCTTTCAGTCCGGCATAAATTCGCGAGCCAGGCTCCGCGTGAAGCACGACCCAAGCTTCCGTCTTGCCATTCGGCTCACCCAGCAATTCGCCGGCAGCTTGATCATCAGGGTGGACCTGCACCGACAGCGGTTCGTGGCAATCAAGCAGTTTGACGAGCAACGGAAAGCGGCTACGTTGCGGCCAGTCGCTCCGTTCGTGGGATCGCAGTCCGAGGAATTCTCGGCGATGCAGATCCCATAGCTGAGTGAGCGATGCTCCCGCGAACGGCCCCTCGGCCACACGGCTGACGTGTAAAGGGTGAGCGCTCACTTCCCACGACTCGCCGAAGCGATCGCCCGGCGGCAACGGCTTGCCAAGCAGCCGTTGCAAGCGTGTGGCACCCCAAACTTGGGGACGAAAGTACGGCTCAAAGACCAACGGCGGCAGCATGTGTGTGGCCTTCGTGTTCGCGCTGGCGAGCCAGAGGGCGTTGGCCCCCTGAACAACGCTGAAGATGTCCGATGGGGCAAACACCCTCCGGTTCGCCATGACCATGTTACATCAACTTGATTCCGATCAAGGTCCAAGTGGCAACGGCCAATGGGACGGCGAAGGCGACCGCGACTTTCTGCCGAGGCCGGGGGGGCGATGACTCAAACGTCGGACGACTGATCGCTCCGCGAATCGCCGTGAAGACAAAGGCCAGGACCGAACTAAGAATCAGCACATGCACGGTTTGCTGAGTCCCCAGCCATACTGACAGCGCGCCCATCAGTTTCACGTCACCACCGCCGCCGCCGCCCATTGACCACAGCAGCAGCAGACTGCCGAATCCAACGGCGAAGCCACCCAAAGCATCACCCAATCCGGGCAGACCATCGATGGCAAGACGAAACACCAAGCCGACCGCCAGTCCAGTCACCGACAAAGCGTTCGGAATGCGCCGATGCCGAACATCGAGAATTGCGGCGGTCAGCGTAAAGACCGCCACGCCACTCAAAAACAACCACAATTCAAGCCCGGTGCGTGACATGGCAACTCTCCTGCAAGGTGGACAACGCGGCCTGATGTGGCGTGCGATTTTGTTCCAATTTTTGACGTCGTGAGCGTCCCAGCAGCCAGTACGACGTCGTCAAAAAAACCGTCGAGACCACGACGAACTGGCAGCACCACACAAAAAACGCAAGAAAGAGACCGTCCATCGAAGAAACCCTCATCTCCGCTCATTCCAGTTCCGAACGAGCACTCATTTCGAAGCGATACGCCGTCAGATTGAAACCGAATGGGGCCAGCCAATTCGGAACGGGATTCCCCAGGCCGGTGGACGGTGCGGTCTGATCGACGATCGGAAAACACAGAGTCACGACGATTTCCCCGGCTCCCGGAGCCGGCCCGGTTCGATTACAGGTCAAGGTGTTGTCGCCGCGCCGAGCGGTAGTCACGCCGCGCTCGATCACGACCAACACGTTGGCCCTGCCCGGGTTGTCGGAGACGCCATTCTGCCGAACCTCCAAGTTAAAAATGTTGAGAATGGTGTCCATTGCCAGTGCAATCTGATCGGCGATGTCATCGTTGGCCGTGGGGTCGTAATTGCCGGCCAGGTTGTTATCAACGGAGACCGAACTGCCCCACAGCTTGGCACCTTCGCGAGCACCCTCATTGACCGCATGGGTGCCATTTTCTACGACCAACGCCAGAAATCCGAACTCAAAAATCGCCAGGAATGCGGTAAACAGGACCGGCATCGCGATGATGAACTCCAGCACGACCGCCCCACGCCGTGCTTCGAAACGGCGGAGCGAATTCGGAGCAACTCGGACGATGCGGTGCATGAGTCCCTCGGCGGTCAGAATCAGTTTCAGATGATAGCGTTGATGGCGTTTGCGAGGTCTTGCAATTCGTTGACTAGAGCCACGCGGACCACGGCTAAGCCGACTATTACGCCAATGCCGACGATCGTGACCAACAGGATATATTCAACAAAGACCGACCCGCGTCGAGCGACCTCAGGCCGTTTTCGGCGACGAAGAGAAATCATGGGAACCTCGCTGGAGAGAATAAAGCGTGTGTGTCCAACAGGCTTGTGGCAACCGCAATTGACGTGCCGGGGGACAAGTGATGTCGCGGAGTGGTGCCGACAAGAAAACAAAGTTGCGACGTAACGACAGGCTCGATGTGAGCCAAGTGGCGTCAGCCCTCGGACTTCTTCGCAAAACAAGTATTCGAGAGTTTTCCATGCCGTGATTGCCTTTGTGTAAACCGGTGGACTCAGTTGTTTCCGTTGTCTTGCGGCAAAGTTTACGGTGCGGGAAATGAAGTCTGTACCGGGGCCGTCAGGGAGCGGCCGGTTCGCGATGTCGCAAATCCTCCCTCCTCCTGAACTGTTAGCGCTGAATACGTCGACGGGACATGAGCATCGTAGACGAGTTACGGAATTTCCCGGCTACGTTGCGGCTTCGTCGCCCTACCGTCGTGTTACGGTTTGCGAATTGCGGCTCACGACTGAGGCGGTCACTCGGAGGGCTGACGCCTTCGAGGTTTCAGGGAGCTAGAAAACCGAGTGGGAGGCTCGGTACGAATGCTGCACTGTGTCTGGGGACACTTTGGGATTTCGCTCATGATGCGCTCACGACTCAGAACCGATTTCACTTTTTCCGATCTGCCCAACAGGCGGGGTCGTCGCGGAGTTGTGATTGTCGAGTTGCTGATTTGGTTGCCCGTCTTGATGACTGCGCTGATGGCAGTAGTCGAGTTCGCGATCATGCAGCAGGTCAATCAGCAGGTCGCGTTAGCCAGCCGCTACGGAGCGAAGATCGCGGCGGAGGTGACGCGCGACACCCTGGTAGCGACAAATCTGACCAACATCAATCAGAACGCGACTTCCAACAATCTGAAAAGTCGCATCGACACGTTTCTGGCCAACGCGGGACTGACAGGATCTTGCGAGGTCCGGCTCGAACACAACGCCTCCGTCGGTGGTAAAACGCAAGTAGACACGGCAACAGTGTGCCCTTGCTCGGCCACAGGACCAGGGACGCTCCCGGCGGGTGAATCCCCGCCGGGGGAGGCATACGTTCGCGTGACCGTCTGTGTGTCATTGACCGGCAACGTGCCGAATCTTCTGAGCACCCTGGGCTACGACATCACTGGGCTGATCGCCCGGCACTCGACGACGTATCGCGTCGAGACGAACAGTTGACAGCGTTCAATCCGTGCGGCGGGATCGCGTCAAGCCCGCTGTCGATTCTGGTGAGACACATGAATTGATCATCAAGCGGCAAAGCCGCATGTAGTGTGGCAGGACGCTCTGCATCGTGAATTGCGACGCTGAGCGTCGCACCACAAGTTTCCGCATATTGCCCAAGGACCTCTTTGATGTTTCCCCGCCTGAAAACACGAATCGTTGCCGCCAACTGTCGCTGCCCGTCACCACGTCGCGGTATCGCCACGATTTGGGTACTGGCCTCAATGCCGGTCATCCTCACGCTGTTGGTAATGCTGGTCGATTCCGGACATCTGTGGGTGGCACGCGCCGAATTGAAGAACGCGCTCGACTCGGCGGCGCTCTCTGCCGCGAAGACTTGGGGCGAAGGAGGCAGTACGCTGCAATCGCGACTCGATGCGCAGGACGCTTTCAACACTAATACGATTTTGGGGACGCAATACTCACTCTCGACGGTCGAAGGGAGTTGTGTGAATGGCAACCCGTCTCCATCCGCAACGGCCGAGATTCTGTTGGGCAGAATTACGGACGGGGGCGGCGGCTTCTCGTTCAATTGCGATGCCACTGCCAACTGTGCAGTGCCGGGAGTCGAGTCCTTCGCCGTGCGAACTCGCAAGACGATCTCTGTGCCCAGTGTGGCCAGTTCGTTTCTGGGGCTGTCGATCAATCCGTATCAAATCACTTCTCAGTCGTTCGCACGCTACGTCTGCAGCAACGGCCCACCACAACTGGTTCACGTCAACACATACACCTGCGCCTGTCCGTAAATTCGTGGGGTAGGTTATCAACCCCCCGTTGAGTGCGAGGCTGGTAAAAAACTGCCCCGGGTTAGGAGTTCTTCATGTCAAGCCGATGGTTCTCTCTGACTCTTACTCGCAAGTTCTCTCGCTCATTCGCGGTATTGTGCGCGGTGCTGATCGCCACTGTCAGCGGATGCAGCCAGACTCCGCAGGAGGCCGTGATCGGTCGCTGGTACAATGGCGAGATGTCGCTGCGGTTTCGGGCCAACGGGACGGTGGTCTGGAACACTAAGCGAGGCCTGGCTCAAGGCCGGTATGCGTTCGTCGGAACGGTTCCGCGTTGGGCGACTGAGGGCACGATTGTCCGAGTCCGCTTGGACGTGGTGAGAGACGGACAAACAATTCAACCAACACTGGACTTGCAGCTCGTGGGCACAGATCGGATGCAAGTCACCCCCGGAGTTCAAGCCCAAACACAAGCCACCAATCGCCGACAAGCGGTTCTGCGCCGCGCCCAGTCCGAAACCGAGGCCGCAACCACTGCGACAATTCCAGCCTCGTCCACCCGCCCGGACACGGGAGTTCGCGGGACTCGATAGTAT
>CAMDRI010000185.1 GCA_945906725.1 Candidatus Kuenenia stuttgartensis
TCGACGGTGTCGGTCTCGGTGTTGTGGGATGAATCTAAGAGTCGCGTCCCCTGTGTGTGTGTTTCTCATCCTTGACCTCCGCATCTGCAAAACACCATACTCGACCCACAAAATGCAACAACCTCTAGTACACGGCGAAATTCAACAATCGTGCGTGACTCAGACAATCATGTCTCAATCTGCCCACCCACCCGCCGGAGCGATGTCTGCGATTCCCAACAGTCAATGGATTCTGAATCGACTCCCTGATCTGGTCCTATTTGTTCTCACGCCGATCATAATCGTCCCTGTCGTCTTGCTGCTGACGTCTCGCGGGCTTGATCAGCTCTCCACCGACATGATTTCAACGCTCGTGGCCGCGTTTGGAGCCATGGGCCATCATCTTCCAGGGATGATTCGCGCGTACTGTGACCGGGAATTGTTTCAGCGGTTTCGCTGGAGGTTCATCTTCGCCCCCCTCGTCTTGTTAGTCTCCTGCATTTACCTTTCGCAACAACATCTGAATGCGATGCTTTTGGTCTTGGCCGTCTGGGGCTACTGGCACGGAATGATGCAGGTCTATGGATTTGCGAGGATCTACGACGCCAAGGCAGGTTCGACCGCCGCGATCACCGCCTATTGGGACTGGTTGTTGTGCCTGCTTGGCTTCGGCCTGGCGGTGCTGTATTCACACGGTCAGTTGGCCCGCGTTTTGCAAAGCTGGTATTCATCCGGCGGATCGCTGTTTCAGCCTGAGCAGATCGTACTTGCTCGAAAACTCGGTTGTGTCGCGATGGCCGTCGTACTGGTTGGTTTCGGCGTCAACTACATCGTGCAAATGCGACGTGGTTCTCGTCAGAGTCCCGTCAAACTGCTGATTCTGGCGAGCGGCATCGGCTTCTGGTGGTATTGCATGGTGGGAATCGAAAATCTAGTGCTTGGCATCACGATGTTCGAGGTATTTCACGACGTGCAGTATCTGGCCATCGTCTGGCTTTTCAACCGCCGCAGGGTGGAAGTCAATTCGCGGGTCGGAAACGTTTTGCGCTTCCTGTTCCGTGGCAACATCTGGATGATCCTTTTGTACTTAGGGCTGATTTTCGCGTACGGCACAATTGCGCTAGTAGCGTCCGTCTTCGCGAATGATGAAATCATCAAAACCACTTTGTTGGGGATCGTCTGGGCCTCCACGATCCTGCACTTTTACTTCGACGGCTTTATCTGGAAAGTTCGCGAGGCATCCATCCGCGCCGGCCTTGGCCTCGAGAACGCTCAACGAGCAGTCGTCCGGGCCCACCCGTTGCGGGATATGAATTTGCTCCACCTGCTGAAGTGGTCGCCCTTGGTGGTATTGGTCTGTTGGTTGGCCATACAGGAACTGTCTGGAACGGTGCTGTCGTCTTCAGAAAGAGTCGAACGGCTTTGGCCGGATGAATTCTATCGAGCGATGAACCTGAACCTGGCGGAAGCCGTCCCGGGGGATCTGCATTCACAGCGGCTGGCGGCAGTAACGCTGGCGAAGCAGGGAGAAAATTCGGAAGCAATTGCCAAGATCACCGAGATTCTGCGTCAGCATCCAGAAGATTCCCAGAGCCATCGCTTGCTGGGCGAACTCTATTTGCGACTGGGCCGTTTCGATGAGTCACTTAAAAGCCTTCAGTCCGCCGCGTCCAGTGCCCGTTCAGATTCTGATCGCGCCAGCGCTCATTATCGACTCGGACAGCTATACGTACTACGCAAGAACCCTGTAGCCGCTGAGCGCGAGTTTCGCGATGCGCTAACCATTCAACCGGGAAGGCGATAATTAGGGGACAGGTCCAACCCTGTTCGGCACATGATTTGCGCAGCCAATCATGGCGGAGATTCCGGAAGGTCACAAGGTGTCAGGAACGAAGGGCACTTAATGAGTCGGTAATTCGGGAAACCAAAAAGGGGACGCCATTTTATTCGCAGATGGGTCGTGCTGAGCCTCACGCCCGCAAACTCAGCCGACGAATCGTTGATGGCCCGTTGCGTCGAAATCGGCGAGCGTATTGTTGAGCTCTAACTGGATCGACGCCAAGCAGTATTCCTCGGTGATCTTTTTTCCGGCGCGGTCGGTGACGTAGAAGGCATCCAGGACTTGGTCGAGGTGCGTGGCGATCTTGGCTAACTCGATCGACAGCTCCAGCCGGAAGATCGCGCGGCTGATCGTGTACAGCAGGCCGGGGCGGTCGTGGGCGAAGACGCAGACGATGTTGCAGCGGTCGGACGAATCGTTGTCGATCGTCACGCGGTTGGGCAGGTCGCTGATCGGAGCTTTTATTCCCTTCCAGCGGAAGCGGCGCGAACGCTGGAACATCTCGTCGACTTTGACCTCTTTGCGAAGCACTTGGCGGATGGCCTGGCCGACCGCGTCCATCCGGTCGGGCAGAACCGGTCCCGTGAAGTCGGTATCTCGGACCGAGAACACATCGACCACGATGCCGTCGGTCGTCGTGCAAATCTGCGCCGAGAGAATCTCCAGCCGCTGCGACGTCAGCGTCCCCGCGATGCGGTGAAAGCAACCCTCGGAGTGCTGCCGGTCAAGCACGACGCGATATTCGACGGTGTCGGTCTCGGTGTTGTGACTTCCCTCGACGACGATCTCGCCCGGTTGCAAGCGGCGGATGATTTCCAAATCGGCGGCCACTCGGTCACGCGGCGCGCCGAGCAGATAATGAGCGGGGAACTGCTTCAACTGCTGATCGACCCACTGCGTCAGCTTGTCGCGTTCTTCGCCTGATCCGGTGTTCGGACTGAGATGCCTGGCGACATGCTCGCGGACTTTGCTCAGCCGTTCCTCTTCAAAGAACTTCGGATGCTTACCGCTGAGGATCAGCATGGCTCGGTCGTAGAGGTCCGTCAGCAGCCCTGATTTCCAATCGTTCCAGATGCCGGGGCCGACGGCCGAGATGTCCGCGACGGTCAGCACGTAGAGCATCGTCAGCCACTCCGCGCTGCCAACCATGTGGCTGAATCGCGCGAGTTCGCCGGGGTCGGCGATGTCGTGCCGGAATGCGACGTCCGCCATCACCAGATGTTTGTGAATCAAAAACATCAGCAGTTGCCGCTGCGGCTCTGACAATCCCAGGCGGCCGGCGATTCGCTCGGCGATGCTGCGGCCAAGTTCGCTGTGATCCTCGACGCCCCCTTTGCCGACGTCGTGCAGCAACAGTGCGAGATGCAGCACCGGCTTCAGCTTGATCTCGCGGTAGGCCGCTCCGATCGGTCCGGCCTCCTGCTCGAAGGATTCGATGATCGACATGGCTCGCAGCGTGTGCTCATCGACCGTGTAGCTGTGATACGCGTTGAATTGCAGCAGGCAACGAACGCGTGAGAACTCCGGCAGCACAACTTCCAGTACGCCGGTCTCGTACATGGCTCGCAGTGTCGTCCCGAGGCTGCCCCGCGGTTCGAGGATCGCCAGGAACAGCCGCGAGGACTCAGCGTCGATCACACGGCTGAAATCCGACGTGCGCTGACGAATGCGTTCGAGCACTCTCGGAACGACCGCGACGTTGTTTCGCGCCGCCGTCAGAAACAGCCGTAGCACCTGCTGCAGGTCCGAGCAGACAAATTCAAGCCGTCGGGGCGAGACGTTCAAGCGGGTTGGACTGATGAAAAAGTGCCCGTCTTGCCGGCGTTCAAGCAGCAGATCGAGCAGCCAATTCTTGAGCGTCCGTCGGCGATGCCGAGCGATAAATCGCGCCACGATGCTGGAGATCGTGGTCGTGTGTTGGAAGTACTCCTGCATGAACCGTTCGACGGGAATCTGAGCCGGTGTGGCTTCGATGCCACGCTCGGCGGCGATTCGGAGTTGTTCTTCGCGAGTCAGTCGATCCTGCGGTTTGCCAGCGGCGAAGTGCAGGTCCATCCGAATCTTCATCAGAAATTCCTGCGCGGTGATCAGCTTGCGAGCGTCCTCGCCCGACAACGCTCCGTTCAGCCGCAGCGAGTCGATGTCGGGCGCGCTGTACCACGCGAAGCCGATCCAGCGCAGCAGATGCAGATCGCGCAGTCCGCCGCGCGAGCACTTGATGTCCGGCTCCAATTGCTGCACCGTGCCGCCATGTTTTGCGACATCCTCTTCGCGGTTGGCGATGGACGATTCGAAGAAAGCTCGCCGCCGTGAGTGGACCACCTTTCGCTCAAATGTCCGCTTTATTCGTGCGACCAATTCCGCCGAACCCCACAGCGGCTGCATTTCGACCAGCGAGGTCGCGACGGTCGAATCCTCGAGCGCCATCACGATCGCATCTTTTGGCGTGCGGACGCTGCGGCCCAATTCGAGCTGTGCGTCGTACAAACTGTGCAGACAACGATTCACGACCAACTTGAACTCGTTGACCACCGACGCTTCGTGCAGGAACATGATGTCGATGTCGGAGTACGGAGCTAGTTCGCCACGTCCCGTCCCTCCCACGGCGACGATCGCGGAATGTCGTTCGAGTTTCTGTGCAACTGCCGGGGCCACGATCTTGAACGCCTCCAGCCATTGTTCAACGACGAAGGCCCGCATGCCGTCCGAGAGGATCGTCGCAGTTTGCCCTCCACTCGCACCGTGAGCGAATTGCTTTCGAGCACGCTCGCGAATCTCGGCAACGCGGGCACGCAGAATTTCCAAATGGCTGGAGACGGTGGCAGAAGGCGTGGGAGTCATCAGAGTCCGTCAGGGGATCGAGAACTTGAGCGAACAACTATCGGCGACCGAGCCAGAATTGTCGAACGACCATGGCCATGTGATACCAGCACGACTCGCCAGCGAGTGGTTTTCGGACAACCACTTGCTGGCAGGTCGTGCTGGTGTGTCAGTGAAAAATAGGCCAGCCGTGGCAAGCCCACCGCTGGTTTGTTTTTCTGACGTGCGGAAGTCACGATGCTGTCCCCTTCGTCCTCTTTTCTTGGGAGCTGAATCCTCATGACCGACACCAATCGACGCGACTTCCTCGAACGACTTGCGACCGGAACCGGCATCGGCCTGGGCTTGGGAATCGCCGGCTGTGCGAACCGAGACCAACAAGCTCCGGTCAACGCCGGCGCGGCGGGCAAGCCAGGTCGCAAGCGACTGCGAGCTGCGTTCTCGAACGCCGGCTTGCAGAGCACTTGGTGTGCGCTCGGCAAGACGACGGCGGAGTTGTGGGGCGAACTGCTCGACATCGAGATCGAATGGTTTGACGGCGAATTCGATCCTGAAAAGCAGCGGAACAAAATCGACGCAATCGTTCACAAGCAGTGGGATTTCTGCTGCTTCCAAGCCGTACAAATCGACTCGCTGGCGGCTCCCGTCCGCAAGTTGAAGCAGAAAGGGGTGCCGGTCATCTCGATGGACACGCTGCTGGTCGACATGGACAAGATGCGTGACACCGGCGTCTGGTGCGAGGTCACTCCGAATCACGTCGATATGGCTGAAAAGAGCGTCGGCTATTTGATGCAGAAGATCGGTGGCAAAGGAAAAGTCATTCACATTGGCGGACTGAGCGCTCACAGCGGAGCACAGGGGCGTAAACAAGGCTTCGACAACATCGTGAAGAATTACTCCGATGTGAAAGTGGTCGGCGACGAAGTCCGCTGGTGCGACTGGAAGAAGGAGAAAGCTCGCAACACGTTCGAATCACTGCTCGAACAAGAGAAGGAGCCGATCGCCGGAGCCTTTTTCCACAGCGACGACATGGCGCTCGCCTCCGCGCCGGCGATCAAAGGGACGATCCACAAAGACATGCTGATCGTTGCGGTCGATGGCCAGAAAGAGGGACTCGAAGCGGTGCAGAACGGAGTGCTCGCGGCGACGACGGTGAACCCCGTCTGCCGCATTCACCGATCGTCACTGTTCATCGGCCAGTTCATCGCTCGCAACGGCGAGAAGGTCGACTCAGTCCCGATGGAAGTCATCACGCCGGGGCCGCTGTGCTCGAAGGATCACCCCAACGATCTCGCCGCGATGTTCTACTTGGCCGATCCGACGCACTGCATCGTCTGAAAAAATCGTGGAGCAGGTTTTCAATCTGCCCGTGCATTGGCAGGTGAAAACCTGCCCCAGGAGGTCACTTCGGATCGCAGTACCTCAGCGCCATCAGTGCATACGCCGTCGTGAGGTTCGGATCGCCCTCCATCCAGCGGTCGGCGGCGTTCACCCAACTGCCGTTTTTCTTCTGACGTTTGGCGAGGGCATCAGTCAGCTCGCGCCGCCAATCGTGCTTGTCACCCTTGGCGTCCTCGAAGAGATCGACCTCCAGCGTGGCCAGCGTCCGGGCAAACGTGTGGTAGTAGTAGTACAAGCCCTGCTGATCCAAGCCTGGGTTTTGATCGACCGAGTAAAACTTGCGCAGCCAATCGAGCGCTGCTTTGACTCGCTTGTCGTCCTTGCTGAGGCCAGCGTAGAGCATGGACTTCAATCCGGCATAGGTCATGCTGGCATACGAGCGCAGGCCACCGTCAGCGTTCTTGCCGGCTTGCGATGTGCCACCCGCCGCTGGCGTGTAGTAGAAGCCGCCGTCGTTCACTTTGGCGGCGAACTCGGTCGTGTTGAATTCGCTTTCGAGGTTCTGACAGCGCGACACGAAGACCAGCGCGTTCTTCATCGCCGGGTCGTCGGCTTTCACTCCGGCGGCTTTTAACGCATCGAGCAGGAAGGTCGTGTTGGACAAGTCTGGCCGCTGCGACTTTCCGTAGCCCGCGCCGCCGAACGACGGATTCGATTTGTCCAAGCCCTCGGTTTCGTCCCACTGCAATCCACGGAGAAACTTCTCGGCGTCTTTGATCTGCGTGGTGTAGCGGCCGTCGGAGTTCGCTCCGACCAAGGCCAGCATGGCCAGGCTGGTCTCGTAGTTCTTGTGAGCGGTCTCCGGGTGATAGATGCCGCCGTCGTTTTTCCGGTAGCTCAGCAAGTGGTTCAGCCCTTTCTTCAACGTCGATTCGTCTGCCTTCACACCCGCGCTGACGAGTCCGAAGCAGGCCATCGCGGTGATGCCTGGCTGAGTGGCCGACGTCCAACTGCCGTCGTCGCCCTGCGTGGTCTTGAGGAAGTTGACACCCTTTTCGCGGATCGACTTCAGCAGCTTGGCATCCGGCCCGAATTTGTCCTCGGCGAGCACCGGGAAACTTCGCAGAACACTCGTCCCACTAAGAACGGCCAGTGAAGTCAAAAAGACTCGGCGGTCAACGCCAGAACGGACGTCGGAAGAATTCAAAGCGGGCATGATGTCCTCGATCAATTCGATAAAAGAGTGGTCGGAATCGACTCGTGAGTGTATCGGCCGCTCGAACCCAATGGCGGTGTCGGCCGGGATGATTTTTTCGCCGGAGTTGGAGAAAAAGCCGCCGCGACTTGGCCGACGCGGCTCGCGTGGGTCGGATGCGGGGCGTATCCACCACGATCAGTGTCATCCGAGTTCGTCAGCGTTTACGCTCTTCTGCTCAAAACTTTCCACATCAGGAGTCATCCACCGATGAGTCAATCGAAAATCTGCCGCTGGGGAATTCTCGGAACAGCGGGCATTGCCCGGAAGAATTGGCATTCGATCAAGAACTCCGGCAACGGGACGCTGACCGCCGTCGCCAGCCGCTCGACAGAGCGTGCTCAGCAATACATCGACGAATGCCAGTCCTGTGCTCCGCACTCACCCCCCCCGCGAGCGATCGGCAGCTACGAAGGCTTGTTGACAGCCAATGACATCGATGCCGTTTACATTCCGCTGCCGACCGGCATCCGCAAAGAGTGGGTGATCCGTGCAGCCGAAGCAGGCAAGCACGTCCTGGTTGAGAAGCCAGTCGGCTGCAACGCGGCTGACGTCGCCGAGATGATCGCCGCTTGCCGAAAGCACAATGTCCAATTTATGGACGGCGTGATGTTCATGCACAGCGCGCGGCTCCCAAAGCTACGTGAAGTGCTCGATGACGGGGAGAGTGTTGGTCGCATCCGCCGCATCTCGTCCACGTTCAGCTTTGCTGGATCCGACGAATTTCAAAATGGCAACATCCGAGCCAGCGGAGAACTCGAACCGCTGGGCTGCCTGGGTGATCTCGGCTGGTACACGATCCGCCTCACGCTGTGGGTGTTGAACTATCAGATGCCGCGCCGAGTCAGCGCACGGATCCTGTCGCAGTCGCATCGGCCAGACAGCAAGCTCGACGTGCCGATGGAATTTTCGGCGGAGCTGTTCTTCGACGGTGGCGTCTCGGCGACGTTTTACAACTCGTTCCTGACCGAAAACCAGCAGTGGGCCATCATCGCCGGGAGCAAAGGCTTCGCTCAGGTCAGCGATTACGTGCTGCCGTTCGTCGGCTGCGAGTCGGCCTTCACAATCCACAAGGCGGCATTTCACGTCGATGGCTGCGACTACAGCATGGAAGAGCACACTCGCCGACACGCCGTTGACGAATACAGCAACAACGCACCATCGGCTCAGGAATCGAATCTGTTTCGCAACTTCTCGAAGTTGGCTCTCAGCGGCAAGCCGGATAATTTTTGGGCAGACATCGCGCTGAAGACTCAGCTGGTCATGGATGCTTGCCTGACCTCCGCGCGGCAAGACGGCAAGACGATTGAGTTGTAGATCGGACGCCGACTTCCGGTCATTCGCCCCGCTCGCCTGAGTCAGAATTGCCTTCTTCCGAGGTCTGAGCGAGTCGGATTCGGCTGCGTACCGTGCGAACGGAATAAGGCCGCATGCTGTCGAACGCGCAACCGGGATCTGCGATTTACGCAAACATTTTGATTGACGAACCGCATTTTCCCTGGCATTCTAAGCGTCCGAAGGCGTGAGGCGCCGTCCGTGCAAATCCGAGTTAGGTTGCACCGTGCTCAACAATAAGGTTGTTATGCCGACGACAGTTCTGAAGTGGGTCCGGTTGATGGCGTCATCACTCGTGCCGGCATTTGCCATGCCACGAGCCAGTAGAGTCTCCGTGTTCTCACGAACACCAGGGCGTGCGTCGGTCGAGAGGCTTCTTACCGTACAATTCTTGATGCTACCCGCGCTCGTTGCTTACGGCCTTCTGGTCGATCCCGCAACAGGCCACGGTGGGATCCCCTGCCTATGGAAGCTGTGTCTTGGGGTGACCTGCCCTGGCTGCGGCTTGTCTCGAGCCAATGCGTTTTTTGTTCATGGTCACGCCGTGGAAGCCGTCGCGGCCAACTGGCTGATTGTGCCAGTCTGGTTTATTGCTATCCGTTCTTTCTTTGCCGAGTGCTCCACCCTCATCACACAAGGAGAACTGCGTCATGGCTGAGCTAGGTGCTGCCGAACAGGGCATACGCAGCTAAATGGATGGAGTGTTGAGTAGAAGTTGGATGAGGTAGTTGTTGTCCCAGCCGGCGGTTTTGCGTTTGCAGGCGATGCCGGCTTTGACCGTCTGGTCGGCTTTCAAGAGTGTGAGCCCGATGCGGTTGAGAA
>CAMDRI010000186.1 GCA_945906725.1 Candidatus Kuenenia stuttgartensis
GCTGGTTGCTGATACGCACTTCGCGGAGTTCCACGCACAGCAGAACGTCGGACGTGTTCGGGCTTCGGTCGCATGGTGCCAGACTAGCGGACGGGGCTGTGTCGGTGAACTGATCGGCCGAGACCGCATCGCATCGTTGGCGGCGACGTAGTTTTGAATGCGAACATGCGACGTACAGTGCAAAAACATGCGACGTGGTTCTACCACTTGGCTACCACACTTCTACCACAATTGCTGAAAAACAATCGAAAACGCCGCAAAACGATGCACGATCTTGCAAGCGGGAAGTTGCGGGATAAACTCCGCTTTCGTCGAGGTTTCATGCTGCATTGCCAAGCAGCAATTTGACGTTCCCAAGCTGTACGTCGCGAGTTCGAATCTCGTCGCCCGCTCTGTCGATCAAAGACAAAACCCGTCGCGGCTGCAAAGCTGCGGCGGGTTTTGTCTTTCGTAGGATGGGCACTCCTGCCCGTCTTCAACTCATGATCGTGACGGGCAAGAGTGCCCATGCTCCGACGATTACTTCGCGTCCCACCACCAGCGGCCTTGCGGCAGGTTGCGGGGAGTTGTGCGAGCGGTCATGTCCTTCAAGCTCTCTGATGACTTCATGACGTCGCGATCGCGAACAACCGACATCAGATCGCCTCGGACGCCGCCAGCCACCTGCACGACGATGTCTTTGCCGCGGTAGACGCGATGGTTCGCGATTGATTCGACTTCTCGCGGAGCGGCGTAAGTCGCCGGCTCGTACATCCCGTGCGGTGCGAACGAACCGAATTCCCAGCCGATACGGTTGGCAACTCCCTCGTTCTTCAAGAGCGCGGCGACCAGTGCGAGGTCGAACACGTTTTGCAGATCGGCGAACGTGATGTCGCGCTGAGCCAGCTCGGCGTAGTGCTTCGTGAAGTTTGCGGCGAATGTGCGGTTGGTCGCGTCGGCCTGGCCGGTGCCAACTCGCTCGCCCTTTTCGGTGAGATATTGGTTCTCGGAGAGGCACTGCACCGATGGGCCTTGGATCTCAAAGACGTTGTGATCCGGGCTATGCAGGATCGCGTCGTACTTCATGGTCAGCCACCAACGCAGTGCGTCGAGTTTGCTGGATTTCTGCTCTTCGACGGTCAGCAACTCGAAGATGCTGGGGACGTGCGAGCCCCCTTCGAGCTTGCCGATGCCGATCATCTTCAACCGGTAGTCGGCTTCGGTGACGACGCGAGCGACACGCGAGTCGCGTGGCACGCCCCACAGCTCAATGTCCTGCGGGCCGAGCTTGCTCTGAAGTTGATTGACCCAGCCTTTCACAGCACCAGAATCCAACGGGCCGCGTGAATTCGACTTCTCGACGAACGCTTGCAGTTGTTGCAACCCCTCCTGACGCGGATTGAACGAGCAACCAAAGTTCTGCTGGCCGTCGTTTGAGAACGTCCGCAGCACCGTGACGAGATCGTCGAGTTGCAACGTCGGCCGGCCGCTCTTCACGCCGACTGGGTTGCCGTTGCTGTCGTACTTCCAGGCTTCGGAGGGGCCGCCGATCAGCACGTCGCGGGACTTCGGATCGACGACGACGTACTTGACGTGCGTGATGCCCGCGAGGTTCTTCATCGTCTCGACGATCGGGCGTCCTTCGCTCAGCCGCTTCGAGGCTTCGCGTTCCAATTGTGTCAGCGACACGAATCTCAAGTCCGCTTGTTGAGCAACCTCGGCATTCAGGTCCGCCTTGCGAGCGACGACTCCCAACGCCTTCAGCCGGCCAGTGTGTTCCTCTTTCTTCAGCGACGCCAGCAAGCCGTTGGGGCTGACCGCAACACCGTTTTGGTATTCGGTCATGGTTCCACCTTCGCCGCCGGTGTTGAGCCACGGTCCACTGGTCTCGGTTTCGATCAGCGTCATCAGCGATTGAAAGTCCGCGTTCACACCGCCGCTGAGCGCCTGCTGCCGAGCTTGTTGTCCGGCCGCTTGTGCTCGCTGCGATTGATCCATCTGTCGCATGGTGCCGCGCGCGGCCGAAGCATCGCCGGCTTTCAATTGAGCGTTTGCGATCATGCCCAGCAGATTCGCTCGTTCTTTCGGATCATCGACGGCACCTGCCGCGTCGATCGCCGCGGCGAACTCACCGAATGCCACTTGCCGTTCGATTTTTCGCTGAACGTCACCGGCTCGCGGAGCATCAGCGGTGGCGAAAAAGGTCATGCCAACCGATGCTAAAGCAGTCACCGCAACCAAGCCGAGCCGCTTCTGGCCTTGCCGACCAAACCAACCGTGAATGTGCCACGCCATGAGGGAACTCCTTGCCGCCACCGGTGCGGCTGGTCTGCGATGTGGCTTCCTGCCTCGTCCTTCGTCGGCGCTCCACCGACACGCTTCGACATTAGATCGTCCCAGGTGCTGGAAGCGTCAAGAACAATGTGACGGATTCTCAAAGCCGCACACGTCCGCCGCGAGACGCTCCAGACAACACAAAAAACCGGCAGATCGTGCCGCCGCATGTTCGGCGGCGTTCATCGAGTCCCTTCGACCGGCCAATCTTCGCCGACCCAAACGTCCGGCATGGACGGTACATTGGAAGCACGAATGACGAAGTCCTTGATGACCAAGTGGCGACGAACTCCGGCAGTGGATGTGATCACCCGCATCCTCAAAACTGTTGCCGGCTGAGCCTTCTCGGCTCATTCAGAATCCGTCATTCTCCACGTCATCATGCCCACAAACCTCGCCGGTGTTCTCCCCGTTTTTCAGACGCCGTTTCACGACGACGAATCCATCGACTTCGACACGCTCCGCCGTGAGATCGACTGGCTCTTCGACCGCGGAGCCGACGGCATTGTGATGGCAATGGTGTCGGAAACGCTGCGGCTTTCGACCGACGAACGGGAAACGCTGGCCGAGCACGCTTGCCGATCCGCAGGTTCTCGCGGTTCGGTCGTCATCAGCGTCGGAGCGGAGAGTTCGCACACCGCCGAACGCCTCACGCGACACGCGGCCGATGCCGGTGCGACCGCGCTCATGGCGATCCCGCCGGTCTCCGTCTCTGTCGGCGAGGACGAACAGCTTCGCTACTTCGAACGGTTGTTGCGGGCGGTCTCGATCCCGCTAATCGTGCAAGACGCCAGCGGCTACGTCGGCCGGCCGATGTCGATCGCTTTGCAGGCTCGGTTGTGGCGCGAGTTTCATCCGCGAGTCCTCTTCAAACCCGAAGCGGTGCCGATCGGGCAACGCCTCTCGGAGCTTCGCGACGCGACCAACGGTCAAGCTGCCGTCTTCGAAGGGAGCGGCGGCATCGCACTGGTCGACAGCTTCCGCCGAGGCATTGTCGGCACGATGCCCGGAGCCGATTTGATCGACACGCTCGTCGCTTTGTGGCGAGCCTTGCAAGCCGGCGACGACCGCCGAGCCTACGAACTTTCGCTGCCACTCTCCGCACTCGTCGCGCTGCAAACCGGACTCGACGGATTCCTGGCGGTCGAAAAATATCTGCTCCACAAACAAGGCATCTTCCCGAACAGACTCATTCGCGGACCGGTCGCCTTTCGACTCGACGAAGAAACTCGTCGTGAAGTCGATCGGCTGTTCGCTAGACTTTGCGAACTGACCAAGTCATCGCCTTCTCTAACCCCTGACCCCTAGCCCCCAATCCCTGCATCCACCATGACTCAAGCCATTGTCGATCCCAGTGAACTGCGGCTCTTCGCGCAGATGCTCAAGCAGTTCAACCAAGACTTGACCGACCGGACGACTGCGTTGTCGGCGCAACTGCATTCGCTAAGCAGCACCTGGCGCGATCAGGAAAACCTGAAGTTCACCGAACAGTTCGAGCAGCACCTGCGCTACCTGCAGCGTTTCATCGACGCCAACAATTCGCACATCCCGTATCTCACTCGCAAGGCCGAGCGGATCGAGGAGTATTTGCAGCAGAAGTAGCCCTGTCGCTCCGCGACAGGAAAGCCGAATTGAGTCACGCTCGCCTTCATCTGGCAGCCGTTGCTGAATCGCAGCCAGTCGTTGATCGGCAGTCCTGTCGCGGAGCGACAGGGCTACGACGCGACCAAACCCAACTCCTGCAGCTTCGCGAGACATTCATCGCGCTCGCGACTGCGAGTCAGCTCACGCCAGGTTGGGTCTTGTACGGCGAAGAAATCTTCGACCGACAGCGGAGGCACTCGTCCATTCGCGGCCGCGTGCTGCATCAACCGCTGGATGCAACCAATCTCCAGCCGCGACAACCCGGACGCCTGCAGGCGATAGTCCTCGAACGCCTCCCACACCATCGGCAGCAGCGGCTGCACGATCTTGCGGCCGATCGTCGCCGAGTACTCGCGGATTTCGAGCTGCGCGTGCGAGTCCATTCGCAGCGCTAAAAAGTGCAGCAGGTTGTGCAGATCGACTTTCCAATACGCCTCGGTGTACGTCGAGAGCGGCAAGTCCTTCCGAGCTTGCTCGCGAGCGACGCCGAGATCGAGCCGCTCCTGATACACGCGACGAGTCAGCTCTTGCAGGTCGCGTTCTGCGGCGGTGAGTTTCTCGCCGACAACAGCCGGCAACATTTCTTCGCTCCCTTGCCGGTTCGTTTGCGACTGCGTCCGCCATTCGTCGGCCGGGGTCGTCTGCGTTGAATCAATTGCGATCGAATACCGCGTGCTGTACTCGTTGACGTTGGCCGTACGATGCCGAATCCACTGTCGCCAGCAGTCCATCGGCACGCGGACGAGAAACTTCAGCTCGACCATCTCGAACGGCGTCGTGTGTCGATGCCTCAGCAGATACCGAATCAGCGTGCGATCGTCGGAGCCTTTTTTCGTCCCTTCGCCGTAGCTGACCCGAGCCGCCTGGACGACCGAGCTGTCCTCTCCCATGATGTCCACCAGACAGACAAATCCGTCGTCCAGCACGGGGAATTTCTTCCAACGCAGTTCGTTGAGCAGTGCCTGGCGATCGGTCAGCAAGACGGCGTTTTCAGCGGTTTCGGGCATGAGCGCTCGTTCGAGTCAGAGAATCTTTGGAGATCAGACCTTTTTCGGGCGGGAATTTAGGGGCTCAGTTAGACAAAATCCACGACCTCAAGAATCTACTCGTAGCCGCACTCGCCAGAGTGCGGGAGGTGTGAAAGCCCCCGCGTTCTGGCATTTGCGGCTACCAAAGCAACCAACCGTGCCCGATCGCTCCGAATCGCTGGCGATGCAAGTCTCGCAGTTGTGCGCACAACTGGCCGAGGGAGATGCCGCCGCGCTCGGACGGCTGTTCGATCTCACCGCTGCTCGGCTGGTGCGGTACGCCGAAACGATCTCCGGCCGGCGCGAGGATGCCGAAGACGCGCTGCAAGCCGCGATGATCAAGCTGGCTCAGCATCCCGAACGGCTCGCGCAGACCGAGCAGCCGTGGGCGTACTTCGTGAAGATGGTTCGCAACGAAACGCTCAAGCTGGCCGAGTCGCGCCGCGGTCGGTTGCGCGTGGTTGAACTGTTGCGGACATGGGTTTCGCGTCCGCGCTTCTGGTCGTTGCCCGATGACGATTGGCGCGAGCAAATTCAAACCGCCGTCAAACGTCTGCCTTCCGAACAAGCCGAAGTCGTCGTCCTGAAAATTTGGGAAGAACTCACCTTCGCCGAGATCGCCGACATCCTGGGCGAATCGCCGAACACGACCGCCAGCCGATATCGCTACGCCCTCGAAAAACTCTCACGCACATTGCAGCCGCTGGCCGAGGAGGTGCGACATGGCTGAGCACTCTTTCGACCCAACCGCTGACTACTTCGCTGCCGAGACCGAACTGCTGCGCGGTTCAAACTCGCTACCAACTCTGTCGAACCGTCTGCGTGCTCGCATCTTGGACGCCGCGACGTCCGCCTATCGACAAGCCCGCCGTTGGTCACAAGCTCGCCAAGCCGCGTCGTTCCTGAGCCTCTGCCTGCTGGCGTCGTTCGTGTTGTCACCAATCGCAAACATTTCGCTGCTGAGCTTCGTCGCGCCCATCGATCTCGCGTCACGGGAATCATTTTCGTCCCCGCAGCAACCGAGCTCCGCCTGGACCCTGCGCCACGACCGCGAGTTTCTTGGCCTGCCGCGTGAACCTGATCTCAAATCTCAAATCTCAAACTTGAAACCTGAGAATACTCGTTCCAAATCTGAACTCATTGCCCATGTCGAACCGTTGCCTCCGCGCGACAAGTTGCTGTCCGCGCTGCACAACAGCGACGGCTGGGCCACCGTCCAAGCCTTCCAAGACGTCCGCTCTCGCAGCCACTCCACCCTGCAACGAGCCTTCGCTGCGAACTGACCACTCAGCCGCAAGGCATCCTCCGCTCGCCCCTGCCAATTTCGTCAGGTCCATTCGACAGCCACGTCACCGACGTTTTGGCTTTCGCGGCTCTTTGTGTTCTTTCGGCCGACGCGGTGTTTTTCTCTGCGGGTTGGGGGCGGCCACTTGTTCGCCGCGAGGACGACGACCGGATGAGCGGTCGAGCAGCAAACGGAAATCGAGTTCGCGGCGGTCAACGTTGACGAAGGCAACTTGGACGCGAACATTGTCTCCGAGACGAAGTTGCTTCCCGGATCGTCGGCCGACCAGGCTGAAGCTGGCGGGATCGAAGTCGAAATAGTCTTGTTCGGCCAAAGTGCTGATGTGCACAAAACCATCGACGGGAATCTCCGTCCCTTTGCAGAACAGGCCGAAGCGTTCGACGCCGGTGATAATCGCGTCGAATTCGTCGCCCACTCGCCCGGACATGAACGCCAGCAGCTTGATCTTTGTCAGTTCACGCTCGGCCTGAGCGGCTCGGCGCTCGGTGTCCGAACAGTGCGCGCCGAGAATTTCGACTTCAACGTCGCTCGGCCCGCGCGGAGATTTCCCGCTCGCGAACTCATCGAACAACCGATGAATCGTCAGGTCCGGGTAACGGCGGATCGGGCTGGTGAAGTGGCAGTACTCGCTGACTGCCAGCGCGTAGTGTCCGATCGGTGTTCCGGAGTACTCCGCCTGCCGCAGACTGCGGAGCAGCGCGTAGTTGACGGCGTGTTCGGCCGGCGTACCGGCGACATCCTTGAGCAGCTTTTGCAACGCGGCCTTCGACAGGATCACCGGGCTGTCGAACGGCGAAGGACGCACTTTTTGATTTTTAATTTTTGATTTTCGATTGTCACGATGCTCAGGCGGCTGCGGTTCGCCGACGTTGAAACCGAGAGTGGCGACGAACTTCGCGAAAGCTTGCAGCTTGACGGAGTCCGGCTCGGCGTGAACTCGCCGCAGGAATCCGACTTCGAGGTCATTCAGCTTCGTCGCCACGGCGATGTTCGCGGCGAGCATGAACTCTTCGATGAGCTGATGGCTCTCGTCATGCTCGACTTCGTGAGCGCCGATCACTCGGCCCTCTTTGTCGAAGTCGAGTTTGACTTCCGGCAAGTTCAAATCGAGCGAGCCTTTCGCGAATCGGCGACGGCGCAGCGTCATCGCCAGCGAGTGCAGATCGTGAAGAAGCTGTCGGACGATCGAACTGACTGGATGCGAATGGGGGGGCAAGGCTCCTTCCGAGCCGTCTGCCCGAACGGTTTCTTTGGTCTTTCGTGGCTCGGAGGGAGCCTCGCCCTCCCGAATCAGCGGCATTACTTCTTCATACGCAAAGCGCTGCGTGACTTTGATCGCCGATTTCGCGAACTCGGTGTGGACCGGGATGCCGTCGGGAGTGAACTCGATGAACGCGGAGTTCGTGTAGCGGACGCGGCCTTGTTGCAGACTGGCGAGGCCGTTCGAGATGACTTCCGGCAGCATCGGCAGCACGCGCGTCGGCAGATAGACGCTGGTGCCGCGTCGGCGAGCTTCGCGATCCAACACACTGCCGAGACGCACGAAGTGAGCGACGTCGGCGATGTGAACTCCCAGCACCCAATGGCCGACCTCGTTGCGCTTCAACGAGATCGCATCGTCAAAGTCGCGAGCGTCAAAGGGGTCAATGGTCAGGATCGTTTCGTTTGTCAGATCGAGCCGGCCGCGCAGGTCCGCTTCGTCGAAGAGTTCTGTTTGCCGAGCCGCTTCGTGCAGCACTTCGGTGGGGAACTCGTCGGGAAGATTGAACTCGTGAATGATCGACAGCAGATCGACGCCCGGTTCCCCTTTCGCGCCGAGCACTCTTGTCAGCACCGCCTCGCCGGATTGCGCGTGCGACGGAAACCGCAGCATCTCGATGACGACTTTGTCGCCGGGAGCAGCTCCCTTGGCACCGGGATCACCGACCCAGATCGGGTCTTCAAAGTTGCGGCCGTCGATCTTCACGTAGCCTTGAGCGTCGAACTCGTCGTACGTGCCGACGAACGAATTAGTCGCTCGTTCGGTGATTTCGACGACTTTGCCGTACGCCCGCTCTCCCTCGCGAGGCCGCCCGACCAATTGCACGATGACGTTGTCGCCGACCTGAGCGTCTTTCAAGTCGCGCGTTGTGATCGAGACCTCCAGCGGCTTCATTCCCGCTCGATGCCCCGCCGCGTCTGCGGTTGCGATGAACACCGCACCGCGCACGCCGATTTTCTTGATCACGCCCGACAGCGAATCTGGTTTGAGTTTCGCCTTCTCCGACGGAACGTTGCTCGATTCCGATTCGTCAATATCTTGACTCGGATGCAGTTGATCCTGTTCCAGACTCGCAACTCCACGTTGAAAGATCGCCCGCCACCCGCTGAGAAACTCGTCGAAGTCTCGCTTGCGAATGTTCAGCCGCTTGGCGACGCGTTTCGGATCGAGCTTCTTGGCGTTCGGTCGCGAGTGGATGTATTCGGTGATGAGGTCTTGGAAAAAGTTGGACATATCGGTCTCGTGAAGAAATTGCGGCGTGATCTTCGGGACCATCCAGCGAAACCGCAATGAACCACCAAGGCATGAAGGCACAAAGTCCGCCCTTCGTGTCTTTGTGCCTTCGTGGTCAGCTTGCTCAGCCGACATTTCCCAGATGGGCTGAGCCGGGAAACGCTCCAGGCTGGCAATGCCTCACAGTTAACAATCGCGGCCCCCCCCCCCGTGTCTAGCGCGTGGCAAATTTTTGTCGTTTTTCCTACGCCGGTCCCGCTTGAGCGCGGTCGAAAACCTGAAAACAGGGCGCACGGGAGCGTTTTTCAGCATGATTCTCTCGATCGGCGCAGACCGGCTCCGTCAGGAACCCCTTTTTCCACGCTTTGATCCACTCCCGCGTCACGTCACGTGACCAGCGGCGGCGGAATCGCCAGCCGCG
>CAMDRI010000187.1 GCA_945906725.1 Candidatus Kuenenia stuttgartensis
TTGGACATCAACGCGGACATCACCGCGACCAGCACGCTGACGATTCAGAACTTTGCGAGTGTGGATTTGACTTCGGACGTTGACCTGTCGTCTGGCGGGGCATTGTCCGTGAACAGCAACGTGACGGTGATCAATCTGAGCGGTGCGGCGGGGACGACCAATGTGATCGACGGGAACGGCGATGCGTTGGTGACGCTGGCGGCGGTGACGGATTCGAGTCCGGACTCGCTGACCATTAATTCGGAAGGCGACGTGACGCTGGTGTCGGTGACGATCGACGGCAATTTGATTGTCAACGCGGACAACGACAACGATACGGTGGCTGCGACACTGACTGCTGGTCCGCTCGCAACGGTGGTGGGGTCAATCGCGCTGACGACAGGGACGGAAGACAACGACACGGCGATTCTGAATGGTGCGATTAGCGCGGGAACAACTTTCAGCGTGACGAACGGATTGGCGTTGATTTCCTCGGGGACGATCACGGCGGGGACAGGGCAGACCTATGCGGCCAATGTTTCGCTCGTGACCGACCTGGCGGCGAGCGTTACCGGTGTTGGCGAGATTGTCTTTCTGCAGACCGTCGACACGTCCACAACGGCCGCGGCCGGTGCGGGAGATTTGACATTGGATGTTCCGGACAACGAAGTCGGCGAAGACATCTCGTTTGAGATTCAATTCGTCGGCAACGTAGGACAAGGCGGATTGACGGCTCCGGCGACTTTCAAAGAAGGGCTCGGCTCGGGTGTCGGACCGGCGATCACGATTACGGACGGCGATACACAACTCGGCACCACAACCGACATCATCGCCACGCTGCGAGGCTCGCTGTTGGTTGATCACACTGTTGCCGAACCCCTGGCGATCACGGGAACAAGTCCAGGTCGAGGAAGCCTGTTGCAATTGCTGAAGGGCGTTCAGGAAGCGGCGGTCATTCGGATCAACAGCGATGAAGTTCGCGTTCGCAATCTCACGATCGAAGACGGCTACGATGACCCGTTGGTTGCGGGCAACTTGGGTGACGGAATCACGATTGATGCCAGCGACGCGATCATCTCGGACAACACGATTCGCGGTAACGAAGGCGATGGCGTTCGAGTCATCAACAGCTCGAGTTTGAATAACAAGATCACTCAGAACTCAACCTACGACAACGGAACGGCCAGCGACCCTGGGCTGGGGATCAATCTGGTTGGCGGGACGGATGCGGGGCCGGAACTGTCGAATGGCGTAACGCTCAATGACAAAGTTATGACGACTCTGGGAGTGGCCAATACGTCCGATGTGGACGCTGGGGCGAACAACCTTCAGAACACTCCCGAAATCCTGTTCGCCTATTTAGACGGCGGAGAGTTGAAGATCGTGTATCACGTCCCATCGGCGGCCGCTTCCTCCGACTACGGATCCGACGGTTTAGAAATCGAGTTCTTCCTGGCGGACTTCTTCGACCGCAACAGCGACAGCGACTTGCTGGACACCGATGACGACTTGCGAACCGGCACCGATCAAACCGATGGACGTGAAGGAGCGACCTATCTCGCGACCGTTCGGTATACGGCGGGACTCGCGTTGCAAACGGCCACCGCGACGATCGTTCTCTCAGAATTCCCGGCAGTTAAAGCTCTGCTGGAAACTGCGAACGTGACCGGCTTTGCGACCTCGGTTCGATTGGTCGCGACCGCCACGGATAATGACGGAAATACGTCCGAGTTCTCCCGTGCGGCGGCGATCAACCCCCAGCCCGGAGCGGCGGGACCGACTCGATTGGCGATTGATGCTCTGTCACAGAGAGGATTCTTCTTTGCGGCGGGCCCCGATGATCCGCTGACGAATGTGGACGTTACCAAGTCCGAAGTCCCGAACTTCAACGTGAACTTTGACACTCGCGGAGACCAAATCCCCGTTGGCGTCTTGCCCACGTTTTTCGACAACGAATTTGGCATTTACACGATTTCGACCAACTCAGGTGCGGTGGCCGGAGTCGAGCCTGGCTTGGGTGGAGGATTCGGCTCGTACTCGGCCACTGCGTTGTCCAATACCCGCGCGATCGCTACTCAAGTCCAAGCCGTGCGCACCAGCGGGGCCGGCGCGGAAAATCCTCGCATCGGAGACAAGACGGTGACGTTGGATCCCGCCGCGAACAAGATCAACGAGGTCAATCCTCGCGTCGGTTTTTATCTGCTGCGAAATGCCAATCGAACCGATTTCCTCGCGGCCAATCCCGGAAACGATCCGGCTCTGGATGCGACCGCTCCCATTCAAAACACGCCCGCCAATTTGGCGAAGCTCATCGAAGATCGAGACTATGCCTTCTTCTCGGTCGCCACCGCGAACCCAGATCGCAACATCTCCGCACTAAAAAACGGCAACTTCGATCCGGAAAGCCCGGTCACTCCGGTCAAATACCACACGCGGACGAAGCTGCTTGCGGAGACCGGCGAGTTGTTCCTGTATTGGGAGGATTCCTACGCACCCTCGAACACCAGTTTTGCATCTGCCGATTCCGATCAATTGCTGCGGAGCGACATCGACGACGCTATCTTGAAATTCTCCGATCCGTTCACCGCTCCGGTGTTGTCGTCGGATCTCGTGATCGCATTGGGTGGAGGGCAAAACAACGTGACGATCTCGTCGACGGTCGTCGCCGGAGTCGCGAAGCTCCGCGTGCTAATTGATGCGGTCGAGCAAGTCGCCTTCAGCACCATTTCCGCCAGCCAAGTGCAGTCGATCGAGATCACAGGCAATGCCTTGAGAAACATCATCGACCTTTCGGGTGTCACCTCAGCCGCCTTCACGAAATTGGGGGCCGTTCTGGTCAACGGCGGCGACGGCAACGACACCATCAAGGGGACCAACAAACAAGACGAACTCAACGGAGGGTTGGGGGACGACTCGATCACGGGTGGGGCTGGCAACGACAACCTGACCGGTGAGGTCGGCAGAGATGTGCTCGATGGCGAAGCGGGAAACGACTCGCTCATGGGCGGTTCTGACGATGACGTTTTGAAAGGCGGAACCGGAACCGATTTCCTTGAGGAATCTGGGAACGTCAACTTCACGCTGACGAATATCTCGCTGGTCGGCGTCGGCAGTGACACGCTCAGCGGCATTGAAGCCGTGAAGCTTACCGGCGGGGCGGGCAACAATAATCTCAACGCGACGACGTTCACCGGTTCCGTGACGCTACTCGGCGGAGTGGGCCAGGACACACTCACTGGTGGAAAGGGGAACGATCGACTGTCCGGCGAGGATGACAACGATACGCTCAAGGGCGGTAACGGCAACGACACGCTCGACGGCGGAAGCGGCGTCGATAGTTTGCAGGGAGATGCCGGGAACGATCGGCTCACCGGCGGAACCGGCACTGACAATGACACCCTGATCGGGGGGGCGGGGTCGGATACCTTGAGTGAATTTGGGGCTGCGGATTTGGTCCTCACTGCGTTGAGATTGACCGGCTTGGGAATTGACTCGCTCAACGGCATCGAATCGGCCGTCCTCAATGACGACGGCGGAAGTCACTCGCTCAACGCCTCGGCGTTCCCGGGCAGCGTCACTCTGCTTGGCGGAGATGGAAACGACACGCTGACCGGCGGAGCCAAAAAGGATCAACTCAGCGGTGGCGACGGTAATGATTCGCTGTTGGGAGGCAAGGATAACGATTCGCTCATCGGCGGCACCGGCGTGGACAAACTCTTCGGCGAGGACGGGAACGATAGTCTGTCTGGCGGCGATGATCTTGATACGATTGAAGGTGGCCTTGGCAACGACACACTGCAAGGCGGAGCCGGCAACGACGTGATGGATGGCGGGGCCGGCAACGACGGATTGGCTGGGCAAGACGGCGACGATAATTTGAAGGGAGACATCGGCAACGACACGATCATCGGTGGCCTCGGAAACGATGCGCTCGACGGAGGAGTCGGGAATGACACTCTGATCGGCGGCCTTGGCGCGGACAGTTTTATTGACGGCGCTGGGACGGACAAAATCGTCAGAGGCCAGGGGAAGACCGGAACTCAGCGATTTGGTTTCAGTGCTCCAGATGAGGGGGATGTTTTTGCTGGCCCCATGTCGGAAATTGATGAGCTGTTCTCCAAGCTCTTCGCGTTTGAATGATCCAGTTGCTTGCGAGTCGAGGTCGTGTGTGTTTAGAACGTCGGAGTATTCCTGACGTTCAAACCTGCGATCTCATCATGGCCGCGCCTCACGAATTGACTGCTCGTCCACACGGCTCGCCAACCGCCGCGTCAAATTCGGGCAATTCGTCGGAGGTGGAGCCGAGTCTGCTCGACGCGATTGTGCAGCAGACGGCTGCGGCACTCGATGAGCAGTCCCTGGCACAAACGTGCGATCTGCCTCGCCTGCGCGACATCGCGCAGCGACATGGCAGCGACGCGCTGACGCTCGATCCGATCCTGATCGAATTGATTGCGGCCATTTTGGAGACGCATCTGCCACTCTTGGCGCGATCGTCGACGCTCCGGGCCAAAGTCGCCCGCTCGGTGTCGCAGACGTTGTTTGACAATCCCGTCTGTCGGGGTCGATTGGAACTCCTCTGGTCGCAACTCTTAGACAACGTCTCATGACGGCCACACCTCGTTCGCCTCAGCAACTGATGGAAGACCATCAAGGGCTGGTCCGCTCGTTGGCGTGGGCCATGCGCCGCAGTCTGCCCAAGAATGTCGATCTGGAGGATCTGGTCGGCTATGGACAAGTCGGCTTGGCCGAGGCGGCTCGCGATTTCAATCCCAAGATGGGAAACCAGTTTTCGACGTTTGCGTACTATCGCATTCGCGGGGCGATGTGTGACGGGCTTGGCAAGCTGATGTGGTTTAGCCGCGCCGCGTATCGGCGAATGCGGTGCCAGCAAATGGCGGACGACGTTGTCCGGGAAGACATCGCTCACCCCAACGAGAACGAAACGGCGGAAGCGGAAGGCAACACGCAATGGCTTTCGAGAATGAGCACCTCGCTAGCGATGGTGTATCTCGCCACGCAGTTGGGTGACGAAGACGAATCGGGTGCCTTTACGGTGGCGGATAACTCCACGCCTCGGCCGGATACGTCCGCGGAAGAGCAGGAAGCTCACGCCTTGGTTCGCGAATTGATCGACACGTTGCCGCAGGATGCTCGGCAGTTGTTGCGTTCGACGTATTTTGAAGGACTCACGCTGCAAGAAGCCGGCGCACGCTTGGGGCTGAGTAAATCCTGGGCGAGCCGCTTGCACGCGCGGGCTTTGGAGCAGCTCGGACGATCTCTGCGAACTCACGGAATTCAATCGCTGTGATCCTCGTCAGGCACGGTTTGTGTTGATTAAATGCCCGACGCCACACCTTTAGACCGACATCCCGAGCAGCGCAAAAACATGGCGACACCCGAACTGTTGGACTTCCCTCAGCTCCTGAATCCCATTTCCGCGGACAGTCCGTCCGGCGAGGATTTGAAATGGGATGCGGTGTATGAAGAGATCAAGTTGGCTCGCAAACAGGGAAATCACGATCTGGTCGATGACGGTGCTGAAGAGACGCCGCCGAATTGGTCGCTCATCGTGGATCAAGCCACGGCCGCCCTCGCCACCCGCTCGAAGGATTTGATGCTGGGCGCGTGGCTGACGGAAGCTCTGATGAACCAGCATGGTTTCGCGGGCTGCCGTGACGGTTTCAAACTGTTGAATGAATTGCTGGAGCGGTTCTGGGACTCGGTCTATCCGCAGATCCCGGAAGACGGTGATTTGGAAATTCGATTGGCACCGCTTGTTTGGTGTTGCATCGCCGATCGCGGCGGAAAACTGCCGCTCTTGTTGCGAGCAGCGCCGCTGATTCCAAGCAATGGCAACGAAGTTTTCACTTGGAATTACTGGGAATCTTCCTTCCGTCTCAAACCCAAAGCGGATTCGGAATCGGAAGAAGCCTTCGCGTCTCGCAGGCAACGCTCTGACGAACAGGCCAAGACCTACCAAGAGGCCATGCGTGCGGCGTCTCGCGACACCGTTCAAAATCTGACAGACGACTTACACGCGACGCTGGCCGAAGTGAACCGGTTCAGTGACATCCTTCAGCATCGCTTCGATCGATTAGCTCCTGGAGTCAGCGATTTGCGTAAAGCGTTGGAGGATTGCACCGGCATCGCCGATCGCACGCTCAAGGAAAAGGGTGGTTCCGATTCCGCGACGGAGGGAGCCGTGCAAGGATTGCCGCAATCGAACGGAGGTGTATCGGTCGGCGCGATTGGTTCGCGCCAAGACGCATTCAATCGCTTGGAGCAAATTGCCAATTATCTGCGTCAGGTCGAACCCCACAGTCCTGTTTCGTATCTGGTCCAACGCGCCGTCAATTGGGGCCGCATGCCCTTTGAAGACTTGTTGCAAGAGTTGCTCAAGGACACCGCCGTGCGTTCTCAAGTCGGAGAACTCTTGGGCATCAAACAACCGCCGGCAGAATAAATTCGTTTTGGTTTCGTGGGACAAGCGGTAATGCGCCGCTCATCGTCAAAACTCCTCAGAAAGGAAGGGCAGTCATGGCCAAAGAAAGTTTGCAGCACAAGTTGGATCGCGTTCGCAAACCTCGCGTTCAAATCACCTATGACGTGGAAGTCAACGGTGCGATGCAGTTGAAGGAATTGCCGTTCGTCGTCGGCGTCATGGGAGACTTCTCCGGAAAACCAGACAAGAGCCTTCCGCCAATGAAGGACCGCAAGTTCGTGGAAATCAGCCGCGACAACTTCGACAAAGTCCTTGCCGGAATGACACCGCGATTGACCTTCCGAGTGGATGACAAACTGACTGGCAAGGAGGGTCAGGAGCTCGGTGTCGAACTGCGGTTCAGCAGCATGGAAGACTTTAAGCCGGGCAACGTCGTCAAGCAGGTCGAACCGCTACGAAAGTTGCTGGAACTACGTGACAAACTCTCAGACCTCAAAAGCAAAATGGACGGCAACGACAAGCTCGAAGGTCTGTTGGATGACATCCTCAAAAACTCCGATTTGGCCAAGAACTTGGCACCTCCCTCGGAGGAGCCTGCGTCCTAGCCGTCATTGACAATCTCAACCCCTGTTTTGAGTTCTTCGTTCCAATAGTCGTCCCTTCAAAGAAGGAGTTTCTGCGATGAGTGCTCAAGAATCCAAGGCCCAGGCCGCGGGTGAAACGACGGTTGCCCCCGATGATTTTATGGAATCCGTCTTCAAAGCCACAAAGTCTCGAGATGAAGACGCCAAGACGAGAACCCGCAGTTTGGTGGAAGCCTACGCGCACGAACTGGCCAAAGGTGGCATCGTGGGCAAGGACACGCTGAAGACGATCAATCTTCGGATTGCGGAAATTGACCGATTGCTTTCCGCACAGCTCAACGAAATTGTGCATCACGAAGATTTCCAACGTCTGGAAGCCTCGTGGCGCGGCTTGCATTATCTCGTGAGCCAGTCGGAAACCGGCGATGCGTTGAAGATTCGCGTCCTGAATGCTTCAAAGAAGGATTTGTTGAACGATCTCGAAAAAGCCAGCGAGTTCGATCAAAGCGCCTTGTTCAAGAAAGTCTACGAGGACGAATACGGCATCTTTGGCGGTGCGCCCTACGGCACGTTGATCGGCGACTATCAGTTCGGCATCAATCAACAGGACATGGCGCTGGTTGAACGAATCTCGAATGTCGCCGCTGCGGCTCACGCTCCGTTCATCGCCGCCGCCGATCCGACTTTGTTCGGCTTGGACAGCTTCAGTCAGTTAGGGGAACCGCGCGACTTGGCCAGCATCTTTGAACGCAAAGAAGCCGGCTACGTCAAATGGCGTTCGTTCCGGGATTCACCGGACTCCCGATACGTTGGCCTGGTTCTGCCGCACACGCTGGGACGATTGCCTTATGATCCGGCCGACAATCCCGTCGAAGAATTCAACTTTGAAGAGGATGTTGATGGCACGGACCACAACAAGTATCTGTGGTCCAACGCAGCCTATTCGTTCGGCACACGTATCACCGAGTCATTCTCCAAGTGCGGCTGGCTGGCCACGATCCGCGGTGTTGAAGGTGGAGGGTTAGTTCAAGGATTGCCGACTCACACTTTCAAAACCGACGATGGCGATGTGGCGCTGAAGTGCCCCACGGAAGTTGCCATTACCGATCGCCGCGAAAAGGAATTGGCCGACTTGGGCTTCATCTCGCTGGTGCATTGCAAAGGGACCGACTACGCGGCCTTCTTCGCCGCTCAATCGGCTCAGAAACCGCAGAAATACTCCACCGACGAAGCCAACGCGAACGCGCGGCTCTCGACGATGTTGCAGTACATCCTGTGTGTCTCCCGATTCGCGCACTATTTGAAGGCGATGGCTCGTGACAAGATCGGCTCGTTCATGGAACGCAGCGAATGCGAGACCTGGCTCAATAACTGGATCAACCAGTACACGATCGCCAACCCCGAAAGCGCGGGAGCGGAAATGAAGGCCAAGCATCCCTTGCGCGAGGCAAAAATCGTCGTGCAAGAGGTCAAGGGCAAGCCTGGTTGCTACGAAGCCGTGGCACACCTGCGGCCGCATTTCCAGCTCGACGAACTGAGCGTTTCGCTGCGATTGGTTGCCGAGCTGCCGGAAGCGAAAGGGAAATAAATCTGGAAATGTTTTAAGAATCTAAGCAACTCGTGAAGGAACGGCTCGAAAACCTTACTCAGACAGTCACCGCGGAATTGAACAAATCACTCAGTTTCGCAACCAACCCGGAGTTTCTCTTTTTCACTCACAAGGAGCACGATCATGGCAGCAGATTTCTTTCTGAAAATCGATGGCATCAAGGGCGAGTCCACCGACAAGAAGCACAAGGACGAGATCGATCTCGCATCCTGGAGCTGGGGTGAATCCAACTCTGGCTCACACTCGGCGGGCGGCGGCGGCGGTGCTGGCAAGGTTTCCATGCAAGACTTTCATTTCACGATGCAGATCAACAAGGCCACGCCCGAGTTGATGCTGGCTTGTGCGACAGGCAAACACATCCCGTCAGCAGTCCTCGTCTGTCGCAAAGCGGGCGGCGAACAGCAGGAATACCTGGAAATCAAGTTCAGCGACTTGTTGGTCTCGTCTTACCAGACTGGCGACAGCAGCGGGGGAGATCTCCCGATGGAGTCAATCAGCCT
>CAMDRI010000188.1 GCA_945906725.1 Candidatus Kuenenia stuttgartensis
ACGCAACTGGGCGGCTACAACAACCGAGCCACCGAAACCCCACCCGGCCCCCAACCCCTCTGGATCGGCCTCCGCAGAATGACCGACTTTGCCACCGCCTGGCTCGCCTTCGGTCCGCAAGACGGATCGAGTTGTGTATAAACGACAGAGTGCGGAGGCTTGACTCCGCCCTCCATTCGGTCGCGGGAGACAGTCATCCGTCGCGCAGACGCTTGGTCGTGGCGAACGCCCCAGACGAATGGTTTTCACGACGATGATCGGGAACCATTCGTTGCCGTGATACCGCAAACGAATGGAGGGCGGTGTCGAGCCACCGCACTCCAGGAGATCACACGCGCACGAAGATTTTGCGGCGATAGAGCCAGACGCAGATCAACCACAAGCCAAACAGCCGGGCCGCGTGGCCGAGCGGCGTCGCGAACGGGAAATCGCCGAAGAGCACAAAGTTAATGCCGTGCTCCCAGCCAAACAAAGCGTCGATCGTCGCGAGGTGCGTCTTTAGCGCACCACCCACCCACGACTTGATGAGCTGAGCCATCACGTACATCGCGATCGAGTTCATGCCGACGATCATCAACGGCCAGGACCAGCGTCGCCACTGCCGGATGTCGATCACCCAGTAGAACGCGGCCAGCATCCAGAATGTCCAGCCGGAACTGAACACCGCCCAGCCCGGCGACCAGATGCGCTTCACAATCGGCGCGAGATGCCAGTCGCAATGCGGAATCGCCACCGGCCAGATTGACGTGTCCAAGGCCATCGATACGCCAAAGCAGATCGCTCCTGCCTTCAGCAGCAATTTCACCTTCTGGCCGTCCGACTGGCTCGACCGTAGCACCGTCCCGGCCATCAGTCCGAACAGCATGGTCGCCAGCGACGGAATGAAATTGAGCGTCTGATAGCCCCCCTCGTTGACCCAAAACTTCTTCCCTCGAAACGGTTCCTTCTCGCTGGGAAGTGCGTTCAAGATTCTCCGATCCACCTCGGCCGCCGCGTTGACGTGCTTGTTCCAGTGCGAGCCGTAGCCGGAAAACTGCGACCATTCCATTTCCGGCTGAGCATAGCTCTGCAAGAGTTTGGGCGATCGTTCCGAGAGCGCCGCTTTGACATCGTCGAACTGCGCCGGCGGAATCGTGTAGTTCGCGAACCATCCCCAATAGCCCACCAGCACCAGCACTGTCGCCGCGAATTGAGTTCGCAACGATCGCTCACGAAGCAAGTACAGCATCGGGTAGCCGAGACCGATTTGCGCGAGCACATTCACGAACGTGAAGTTCGTTTGCTTCGAGCCATTCGAGGATAGGAACACTCCCAGCGCGACCAGCACGAACGAACGCCACAGCACATGCCGAAACCGAGCGGCTGCCGATTGCCCCTCGCTCTCGCGTCGCGAGTACGAGAACGGAACCGCGACACCGACCAGAAACATGAAGCTCGGCTGGATCAAATCCCAAAAGCTGCATCCGGTCCACGCGACGTGATCGAACTGGTAGCCCAAGCCCTTCAACAGCCAATCGGGAAACGGATTCGCTCCGGACTCATTGAGCTTCTGCAAGTTCTCCGATTTGGCCAGCGTCGAGAACCCAAACGCGCTCGACGCCATCGCCAGCATCACGAACCCGCGATAGGCGTCGATCGACATCACACGATTGCCGGACACATCACCTTGGCTCTTGGACATGGCAAGCTCCAAAGGAAAACGTTTTCAAGTACTGACCTCTGATCTCTGACCACTGATCTCTGCTCCCGGCACCCATCTCGCCGACAACCACAATAGCGCCGGCATCGCCAGCGCCCACTCGATGCCGATCACAATCATCGCCGGCCAGAATCCCCAGCCGAGATCGACCGCTCCCCAGGTCACGCCACTGTAGTACGAGAACGGACCGGCAATTGCCCCCAAGATCGCTCCCAACAGGTAACGGTCGCGGAGCCATTTCATCGAACTGTTGAGCGTCCCCGCGAAATTCGGCCACATCATCACCATCCACAACGGAATCGGCCACCACCAAGTCGTCGGCTCGTGAAATTTCAGCACACCCATCAATGTGATGATTCCATCGAGCACATAGCCAATCCCAGCCGACGCCAATAGCAGCTTGATCTCACCCCACGGGTGCTTCGCATTGACAAGGTGCCCGGTCAGCCAGCCAACGATTACCACCGGCCCTGATCCGGGGTACTTCATGGTCGATCCAGACAGCGCGGCCACGAATCCGAAGTAGAACCAAAACCAGTTCGCAAACGGATGTGCGAACCACGTCACCCACAGAGGCCGCAGTTCTTTGACGCGAGGCTGCGGAATCGCGACCTGTAGCGTGTCGACACGCCGTTGAGCCTCCAACGACGGTGCGGCAGGCGAGGCCTTGTCAGCCGGCGCGATCGGCGGAGGTGTCGGATTCAACGAGTCGCCATGCATGCCGCAGATTCCTCAGCCAATTCGGGGCCGGGTTGTAAACCGCCCAGCGGATCGTTGCCAGCGGGAGTCTCGTGGGCGACGCTGCCAAAGTCGCCCACGCGAACGCTGCTGGCAACACTTTCCGGCAATTGCTACTTTCCGACCTCGATCCTCGTCCGGCCCTGTGTTCTTCCGAAAAGAGACTTGTCGATGTCCTCCGCCGAACCGAACCCGTCCGCCGACACTCCCGCTAAGCCGGAACGCTCGCTGAATTTCATCGAGCAGATCGTCGAGGAAGACCTACGCACCAACCGCTGGGGCGAGCACGTCGTGCAGACCCGGTTCCCGCCCGAACCGAACGGCTATCTGCACATCGGCCATGCCAAGTCGATCTGTTTGAATTTCGGACTCGCCAAAAAATACGGCGGCAAGTGCAACCTGCGGTTCGACGACACCAACCCGACCACCGAAGATACCGAATACGTCGAATCGATTCAGGAAGACGTCCGCTGGGTCGGCTTCAACTGGGACGGCCTGTATTACGCCTCGGACTACTTCGACCAGCTTTACCTCTGGGGCGAGCAGCTCATCCATGAGGGTCTGGCCTACGTCGACAGCCAATCGGCCGAAGAAATCGCCAAACAACGTGGCACGTCGAGCGAGCCGGGCGTCGCCAGCCCGTTTCGCAACCGCACGGTGGCCGAGAATCTCGATCTGTTCCGCCGCATGAAGGCCGGCGAGTTTCCCGACGGAGCGCACGTCCTGCGAGCAAAACTCGACATGGCCGAGACACATCTCATCATGCGTGACCCGGTCCTGTATCGCATTCGGCACGCGCACCATCACCGCACCGGTGACAAGTGGTGCATCTATCCGATGTACGACTTCGCTCACGGTCAGTGCGACTCGATCGAGAAGGTCACGCACTCGATCTGCACGCTGGAATTCGAGACGCATCGTCGCTTGTACGACTGGTGCCTCGAAAAGCTGCGCATCTTCCCGTCGCGGCAGTACGAGTTCGCTCGGATGAACCTGACCTACACGGTCATGAGCAAACGCCGGCTGCTCGAACTGGTGAAGGGTAACCTCGTTTCCGGCTGGGACGATCCACGGATGCCGACGCTCTGCGGCCTGCGTCGCCGAGGCTACACGCCCGAAGCGATCCGCGCGTTCTGCGAACGGATCGGCGTCGCTCGATTCAACAGCACGATCGAAATGGTGTGGCTGGAGGACGCGCTGCGAGAGGATCTCAACAGACGTGCCCCACGCGTGCTGGCCGTACTCAAGCCGCTGAAGGTTGTGCTGACGAATTGGCCGGCGGGACAAGTCGATTCGCTCGACGCAGTCAACAACCCAGAGGACGAGTCTGCCGGTTCGCGCAAGGTTCCGTTCTCCGGCACGCTATACGTCGAGCAAGACGACTTCATGGAGACTCCGCCGAAGCAATTTTTCCGACTGTCACCCGGCCGCGAGGTTCGCTTGCGTTACGCCTACTTGATCACCTGCAACGAAGTCGTCAAAGACGCGAGCGGCAACATCATCGAACTGCGTTGCACCTACGATCCCGCTTCACGCGGTGGCAACTCACCCGATGGCCGCAAAGTCAAATCGACGCTGCACTGGGTCTCGGCCGAACACGCGCTCCCAACCGAAGTGCGGTTGTACGATCACCTCTGCCGTCAGCCCGATCCCAACGACGTCCCCGAAGGAGTCGATTGGAAAACGACGCTCAATCCGAACTCGCTGGAAGTGATCTCGAACGCGATGCTCGAACCGAGCGTCGCCAGCGCAGCCCCCGGCAGCAAGTTTCAGTTCGAGCGACTCGGCTACTTCTGTGCTGACACGGTTGATTCCCAACCGGGGCACCCAGTCTTCAACCGCGCCGTCACGCTCCGCGACAGTTGGGCCAAGGCCCAGAAGAAAGACGGCGGGTGATCGCAGACCAGCCGATGGCAGTTCATTCGTCTGGCCCCATTCCTTTGCCAACAAGAATCTCGGCAGACGAATGGGGCCAGAGGAATGGGCGGCAGGGAAGGTTACTTCGACCGAGGATTCTGCAGGAAGTAGAAGAAGCCGTCTTCCGCTCCGCCGAGGAAATCCGGGATGCCGTCACCGTCCCAATCGACGGTTGTGGGGCTGACGTCGTGGCTGGCGATGTTGAGTGAATCCAACTTGCCCATGTCTTTGAAGAGCCAAGTTCCGTCTCGCGACTCGATCTGCCGCAGCCAATTCGCGTTCTCGGAATTGACCAGCAGGTCGAGCTTCCCGTCGCCATCCCAATCGGTCGCGCACAGCTTGCGACGTCCGCTCTTGCCCGCTCGTCCGCCATTGAGCAAGAACGGCTTTCCGTTGTCGTCCAGGAACACTCGGCGCGGCGGCATCAGTTTCAGTTGCCCGTCGATCTTGCGTCGCTCAAACAGCGACAAGAATCCTTCGTGATCGAGCATCGCCAGATCGAGCAGCCCATCGTTGTTCCAATCGGCGAGCACCGGCGTCGTCCGCCATTGCGTGACCAGTTCCTTTCCGACCGGAGTCCACCACGTCCAAGCCGGCTTCGGCGGTGTGCCGGACCATTCGACCTCGATCGGCAGCGGCTCCGCCAACTTCGGCGACGTGCGCGTGCCGATGTTGCGCAGCCATTGCACTCGACCCCAAATCGAGTTGAAGACGATGTCCGGCAAACCATCCGCATCCCAGTCGGCGACATTGAGCGTTGTGTAGCCCCATTTGGCCTCGGCCGGACCCTGAATTGAACCGTTTGGGCCAGCCATCACGCGAAGCGTCCGGCCTCCCGCTTCCAACCTTCTCGCCGCTGCCCATTTCGGAGACGCGACCTGCGGGCCGCTGAGGTTCTCCAAAAGCTCGATGTAGCCCGACGTGTTGCCACTGACGAGGTCGATGTCTCCATCGCCGTCCCAATCGCAGCCGACCGGCGTCGCCAGCGCACCGCTCTGCAACTCGTCGGCCTCTTGCTGGAAGTAGCGCGGCGACTCGAACTGCGGCAGTCGATCGACGAATCGGCCGGAGTTCTCGACGAATGCGACTCGGCCGTCTTCGTCGCCTACGATCAGATCGAAGTCGCCGTCTTTGTCCCAATCAAATGCAACCGGAGTGATCATTTCCAGGTCCATCGTCAGCGGCTTGCCAGCGTGCATCAGCCGCCGACCAGTCGCGTACTTCGGGTGCGTGCGCGAGCCGATGTTCTCAAAGTAGGTGAAGCCGTCAAGAAACTCGCCGCAGAGCAAATCGAGATCGCCATCACCATCGAAGTCCGCGAAGTTCGGCGACGGACAACCGAACGTGTCGATCCGCTGGCCGTCCGCTTCGAGCAGCGCTGGCTCGGCATATTTTGGCTTGGCGGTCGAACCGCTGTTGCGAACCAAATAAATCAATCCGTGCAACGGCCCGTTCGTCCAACGGCCGCTCGCGTCCCAAGCGTCGTCCCAGCCGTAGTCAGCCCAATCCTCGACCGCAACCACCAAGTCGAGTGCCCCATCGCCGTCGTAATCGACATACCGCCATTGATTGTGTCGGACTTTGAAGAGGCCCTCCGTCTTGCCGATCTGTGTCTTGTGAATGTTCGCCGGCAGCGGCAGTTTGACGGCAGAATCAATCCCGGTCTTCAAGAAGTCGGGATGCTCGAATCCCGCCGTGAGCACTCGCAAACCGCCTTCGACGTACGACGGCATCGTGTAGTGCTTGCCGGCTCCGAGCCGCTTCGCAGCTTTGAAGATCGGGATTTTCTCGCGCGGGCCGCTGACGTTCTCGAAGAGGTACGTCCCGTTGTACGGCTTGTCGGGACAGACCACGATCAAATCGTGATCGCCGTCAGCATCGACATCCCACGGCACCGGCCACGCCCACAGCCCGACACCAAGATCGACGACCAAACCGGGATTGTTGTACTTGATCCGTTGCAAGCCATCGGCCGCGAGCACGTCACTGACGCAGATTACCAAGCCAGCCAACAACAACAGGTTTGATCTCATGATTCCACTTCCGGCCGAATGCCGTTTGCCGAACGCCGTTGGCCGCAATACCGTTTTCTCGTGTTCCGAAAAAATGGTACTACGGCTGTCGGCTCTCGGCGATCAGCTTTCGGCCGGATCAAACAGGTCATTCCGCGAGGCTGACGCAGACGATTTCTTTGTCGTTGCGAGCGAACACACAACGATGTGCGAACGCCGGATGCGACCAGACGATTTGCCGGCCGCCCGCTTGACCGGTGGGCTCCAGCAAGTGGGTGCGGCCGAGTTCGTCGTAGCCCTGCGGAGTCAGCTTCGCGAGGATCAATTCCCCTTGCTCGTTGGCGATGAAAAACCGGTCCTGATGTTGAATCAGGAACGCATTCGCCCAGCGAGCATTGCGAGCCTTGTCGGCTCCGGTGGCCGTGAGGTTCTCCCAGACTCGCTGACCGCTGTCCGCCTTCAGACAGCGGAGTTGCCCGTAACTGCAAACGCCGAAGATGTGCCCATCCATGATGAAGGGGGTTGGCATAATCGAATGCAGGCCGTCGGTTTGACGTTCGTTCTTCCCTTTCCCGCGCCACAGTTCAGTCGCTCCCGATTTGTCGCTGTTGAGCTTCAGCATCAGCGGCCCGTCGTAAAACGCAGTGACAAACAACATGTCTCCCGATTGCCGAGCCATCGGCGCGGTCAGCCCCTCCTTCACCGTAAACGGCTTTGACCAGAGTACCTTGCCGGTCTCTGGATCAAGCCCGTTGACCGCATCGGGCAGCCACGCAATGAGATGTCGAACTCCGGCGACTTCGTAGATCACCGGTGGACTGTAACCGGGACCATGCGGCCCGCTGGCCGACAACGCTCGCCACAGTTCTTTGCCGGTCGCCAGATTAAATGCGACGACCGCTGTTTCCGCGCCGCCGACAAAACAGATCAGCTTGTTTCCATCGACCAACGGATGCGACGCGAAGCCCCACACCGGTGACGAACGGATCGAGAAATCCTTTTTCAGTTCGCGCGACCAAATCACTTTGCCGTCGCTCGCCGACAGACAAAACAGGTGCCCTTCCGAGCCCAGCGAATAGACCTTGCCGTCGTGAACCGTCGGCGTGCAGCGCGGGCCGGCTGGATAACTCACCGTGTAAATGCACGGGTACTTGTGCTCCCACACAACCTTCCCGGTGGCCTCGTTCAAGCAGAGCACTCGCTCCGACGACGGCACCGCTCCCCGTTCAAAGGGACTCGCCGGATCCTTCGCGTCGGTCGTCACGCGATCGGTGACAAAGACTCGATCGCCCACCACGGCCGGTCCGGAATACCCCGCTCCAATCGGAGTTCGCCATTTCGGAGCCAGCTCTTTCTCAGGCAGTCGCTGGACGATGCCCGTCTCGCGCCACACGCCGTCTCGCTGCGGACCCAGCCACTGCGGCCAGTCGTCCGCGACGAGAATGTTTACCCAGCCACTGCCGAACAACACGGCCGCGGCGACCAACAACCACCGAAATGTTTGAGACAAGACGACCTCCCGTAGAAAAGTTGCACGCGAGTTGTAGCAACCAGCAAGATTTTTCGCCCTGCATTTTCTGCCAGCTCCGAGCAACGAACCTGTGGGCGGCGGAAAATGCAGGGCGAAAAAGGCAGACACTCGGAATTGAGCGGTGTCCAACATTTTGATTGCCGAGGCGCGGCGCTACACTGAGCCGCCAACTCGGTGGATCTTGTTTCGTTGCCAATGGAGGTGTCTCGTGTTGCGAGTGACGTTGCGTTCGATGATCTTTGTTCTTGGACTCGTCATTCCTTGGACGCTGACGGCCGAGGATGCCACGAGCGTTTCGACGCCGCACGAATCCCAGCGTCTCGCGAATCTCCGCCAAGTAACGCTGGGGCTGCCGCGAGCGGGTGAAGGGTACTTCTCGCCGGACGGCCAATGGATCGTGTATCAGGCGTACCCGATCGGGTATCCGTTCTACCAAATCTATTTGCAGCGGCTGGACGAGAAGGTGCCGATGCAGCTCAGCACCGGACGCGGCCGCACGACATGCAGCTACTTCACACCGGATGGCAAGACGATCCTGTTCGCGTCGAGCCACACCGATCCGGACATCGAACAGACCGAAGCGAAAGCGCGAGCACTCGCGAAAGAGGGCGGTCGGCCGCGCTATCAGTGGGACTTCGATCCGCACATGGAACTGTACACGATTCAGCCCGACGGAACCGGACTCAAGCGACTGACCAATTCGCCCGGCTACGACGCCGAGGGGAGTTACTCGCCCGACGGCAAACAGATCGTATTCACATCGTCGCGTGACGGCGACGCCGATTTGTTCGTGATGGATACGGACGGCTCGAACGTGCGGCAGATCACGAACACGCCCGGCTACGACGGCGGGCCGTTCTTCTCGCCCGACGGCAAGTGGGTCATCTTCCGCAGCGATCGAGACAAGGAGCACATGCTGCAATTGTTCGCGATCTCGGTCGATGGCAAGCGTGAAGTGCAACTGACTAAGAATCTCGACGAGGTCAATTGGTGCCCGTACTTTCATCCCAGCGGCAAGTATCTGGTCTGGTCGGGAGCTGATTACTCGCAAGGTCCGCGCGGCGCAAACTTCGATCTCCTCACGATGGACCTCGACTTCGCTGGCGAGGCTCCGAAAGCGGGAACCATCACGCGGATCACCGACCACAAAGCGGCCGATGTCTTGCCGGTCTTCAGCCCTGACGGCACCAAGTTGATGTGGACGTCCACTCG
>CAMDRI010000189.1 GCA_945906725.1 Candidatus Kuenenia stuttgartensis
GCCGTGATCTGAGCGAAGGAGTACGACTGATCGAGCTCCGAGACGGCGTCCGCGACGTCGGCCAGTTCGCCAACAACTTGGTTACGGATGGCGCTAAAACCGGTCGTGAGGCCAATGACCAACAGGGTGGCCACGAAAACCAGTTCGGACGAAACGACGAAACCGCACTCGTCGCTCCACAATTGAGACAGAAAGTTACGCATTGACAGGACCTTTCGAAATTTCCAGGTAACTGAATAGGACAACCAAGGACGACACGCCCAAGGCATCTGTGCTTGCAAGCGGAAGCCTCACAGAGCAGGCGTCATGCCACGGCGTCAGGATGCCGCGAATTGGCTCAATTTCCCGCACAAATCCGGTCGCCGGCAACGGGAAGTGACACCAAGCGTTTGCGCTTGTTAGCGGTGAGTGCATCTAAACGGAGCGCAGAAATTAGCCGCGCGGCGATAGCCCCGGTTACACGGCATGAACCGGGGCTAGCGCCGCGCGGCTAATTTTCGGGATGCGGATAAACGGAGCGCGACAGCGACTCCACGAAACCACCCGAGATCTCCGAAGGTGGGACGCACCGGAATCCTGCCGGCTAGCGAACGTGGCTACGGTTAGGAACGAGACCGCAAAAACTTCCCGATCCCGACGTAAGTAACCCGAAGCGTGAGCGAAGGTAAGCGCTTCAGGAGACTCCGAATTCCTCGCGTTGTGAAGCGTCCGCCCTCGCTGGCGTTTCGGGTTACATGGCTTAGGGCAATTCGGGAAGTGATTGCGCCCCCGTTCCTTAGCGTCCTCGGCGCTGTTTCAGGTCAGCTTGCGGCGCGTGCCCGAGCAGCCGTCAACTGGTGCTGTCTTCCGCAGGCCACGAGCAGGCCAATTCCAGCCATCGCGGCTAGCAGGGAGATTGCGGCCCCCTGTCGCTTGGCCTGGGTGGTGTGCCACACGACTCGCAGGCGTCCGGAGAACCGCTCAGGCACTTCCACACGCATCAGCCCGTCGGCGGAACGGGCGATGGAAACGGCCTGCCCATTTAAGGTGGCCGAGAATCCGACGGGGAAATAATAGTGCGGCAGCAGCAGCGACGTCGGTTGTTGAGTTTTCAGAGAGCATTCCAAAACGCCCTGCTGAATTTGGTAGTCGCGGATGATGGCCGGAGGATTGGCGATCACCCGCCTCGTCTGTGGATTGATTCGCAGGCTCTTGGCATCACGCGGCAACCATTCGTCCGCCAGATCCGGAGCAAAAAACTGGTTCGCAATCTCGCTCGCGGAACGAGGTTCCGGATTGTGTGTCTGCTTGGGCCGCGCGTGAGTCCATGCTGGCCAAACGAGTAAACCACACAGTAAACCCAGTCCCAGATAGCGCCAACCCCGCTGGCCACTTCCCTGGAGCGCCATTCCCGCCAACCCCGCCATTGCGAGCGAGGCCAGCGACAGCAATCGCCACGGAAATTGAATCCGTCGCAACAGTGGCAAGGCATTCCACAGCCACGCGGACTGCGGCGACATCAAGAACAAACTTGCTCCGAGCAGGAACAGAAATAATCCGGCCACGCGCCGTTTTTCCGTGCTCCATTGTCTCCAACGAATTGCCACCAACAGCAAACCCGCTCCGGTCACCCATGTGTGCCACAAACCTAGCTTCACGGGAATCGGTGTGTTTGTGACCGAGCGATCGATCAGCCAAGTCAGATTCAGAAAATGCCGTGAGTACTGGTAATAGCCGTCAAAGATCTGGCCATCCCACATCTTCTCGACCGAGGAGTACCGGCTTTCCAGAAACACTGGGAGCCAGTAGACCGCCGACAACCCCGCTCCCAAGGCCAGCAGTGTGAATCCACGTTTGGCCCAGTTCACGTTCCGATCCACAGCCGTCACGACGGACAAGAACAAGGCCAGCAAACCGTACAACACCAATCCGATCGCGGGGTGTGTCATCACCAGCATGGCGGCGAGCGTTGCGCCAAGGACGCCGGCTCTCCGCGATGGCTGCTCGCAGAACCTCAGCATCGACGAGAGGACTCCGGGGACGAGCATCATCGCCGCGTATTCCGAGAGATCTCCGCGAATGTAAAGCTCCGTGTGAATGTACGGCGCGGTGAGCAGAAATGTGCCGGCCAAGGTTGCAGCGGCAACCGAGAATCGCGGTCTCAACAGAGACCACATGCCCCAGTAACCCGCCATCGAAAAGGCGAAGACCGCCCATCCGAGCTGCTGCGCGACAGGCAGCGACGAGGGAGCCAAGCTGGCGACATAAAAGAACCCCGGCTGGTAATAGTTGAAGAAGGGAGCCCCCAGCCCGCCCCGGAAATGAAAGCACCACTGGGGAAACAACATTCCATTCCAAAGGCAATCTCGGAACTCGATCAACCGCAGGCCGTATCCGTCACCATCATGGTTCTCGAAGAACTGGCCATGCTCAGCCAGAAAAAATGTCCGGCAAACGGCGAATGACAACACGAGTCCCCAAATCGCCGAGGCCGTCAGTCCCCATCGCGAGTGCTCGATTGTCGGCTCGACGACGGGCATCGTTGCGGGATCATCGGCCGTCATGACGTCGCTCCGGCGGACTTTTCGTGATGGAGGCATCTGCCGCCGAAGGTCAATTGCTGGCGGTTCCAACGTGAGACAGGCCCGTCACGACGTCCGCCGGCCTGCGGCTACGCCACAGTGCCAGCGAGCGGCCGGCGTGAGTCAGGAACGTGTAGTAACGACGAACCTCCGATTCGCTCAGATCGTCGATTGTGTGAATCAGCCATTGTGCCGCCAGGGATAACTTCTCTTCTGGCGGCAGCACTTCCGCCGGTGCGAACGCCCACCACTCCAGCGTATGCCCGGTGACCAGTAGACGATTCCCCATCGCTCCCAGCGGACCAACGTGTTCTGCTTGAGGACCATCCGATTCATCGCCGGGCCAACGTTCATCCCAATAACCGTCATCGTGTTGAGCAGCGACTAGCCGATGGGTGATGTCCTTTAAGTGCGTGATGATTCGCTGGCGAGTCTCCGCACTCAGCCAGTGATGCTCTTCATCCGCGATCAGCAGCAGCGCTAACGCGTGTAAGCGATGCTGTCCGTAGCAAACTCCGTGAGCCAACCGCTGACGCATCATCCGATCGGCGAGCAAATCCCACGTCACACGTTGCCCTTCGGTCGTGAACCAACTGGCGGCATGAGGCAAATAATGCAAGAAGACCAACGACGACCACTCGTACTCGACTTGATTGAGGCTGAATTCGCGGAACGTCTGATCGAACGCCGCTCGCAGCGGGAGTTCGCCCTTCGGGGTAAGCACGGGATAATCGAGCGGCGTGCCGCATTCAGCCAACGCGGCCAGCGTGTGATCGACATGGCTGGCGGTGGCGGCTCCCGATTTCGTGCGGAACGAGAGCAGCTCGACATCGTCGCGCGTTTGCGGCAGCAGAAACGGCTTCGTCTTCTGGCCCCACGCTCCGGCAAACGAGCGATGATCGAGCAGCAATCGACGCAACTCTTCCCCGGACAGGCTGTCCTGGTCGGTGAACTTGGCCTCGACACCCCAGAACCGCAGCGCGTGATCGACATGATCGATCTGCGGCTTGCCTCCCCGCAAACGGGGCTGCAACTTCAACAGCACTCGCTGGAGTTGCTCATCCGAGACGATCTCCGGCCGGTCGTATCGCGGCTCGTAGCGTTTTGGTTCGAGCACGGGCTGCGGCGGCGTCTTCTCATCCTGGATGACCTGATAGCGATGGATGCCCCAACCCGCCGTCACCCCGGCGAGCAGCAATTGCGTGACCATCGCCACGCTCACCGCACCGCGCCGCAAACCACCGCTGCTGAAATTGTTGTCGTTCACGATGTTCTTTCTCGAGGTGAGTATTTTATCGCGACGCAAAGTCCGTAGGCAGGACGCCCACGTCCGGTCGGTTTGTTTGAACATGGGCGTCCGAACTACGTCGCGGCCGGCTGCTCCACCGGCTCCTCGCGTGGTTCGCTATTGCTCTCGTGCGAGCACGCATCCTCAGGCTTGGGGATGGGCAATGCGCTTCGACGAATGGCGACCAAGCCGTCCTCGTCCTCATAAGTCACTTCCCAAGCCGGACTCGAAGAAATCCATTGCGCGAGCCCCTGCTGCATCTTCTTGCAGGCAACGACCGTGTTGGCTCGATATCGAGTCAACAGCATCTCGGCCGACACCTGAGTTCTCCCGATATTCAAATAGTCGTTCCATACTTGCGGCGGCAGGATGTGAACCGAGTTCGTCGTCGCCATCACGTTCATCTTTGGTGGACCCTGCCAGGCCAACCAATCGCCCCACCACTGCGGGACACACACCAAACCTTGCGGCGGATGCTCACGCAGATAGCGAGTCAACTCGAGCGGTGTTCCCTTGCTGTAGAGCTGCCGCTCCTCGCGAGGTTTGCCATTGCCCAGCACCAATCGGCTGATGGGGGTGAAACACACCGTCACCCACGCGAGGAGCACTACGATGGCACTCCAGCGAAACGACGTTGGCGACAATATCGGCAATAGCTCGCGCCGCCGTCGGTCGAACTCGACGCGGACCAGTACGTCAGCCAAATGTGGAGCCAGCACCCACATCAGCACAGGAGAGTACCATGCCACCATGCGAATTTTCGTCGACACCGCCCAGATGAAGAATCCCAGAACACACACGTCACCGGCCCGCATGGTCACTCGGCTGTACCGCAGCAAGACCGCTGCCAAGACCCACGAAGCACCGACCGTGATCCCTGTCGGCGAGTCCATCGTCAATGGAAACCACTCGATGATGTCCTTCAGGTTCGGATGATTCGCGAACAACAGCGTGTGTATGAACAAGTCGATGCCGTACGGATTGCAGCACATTCCCAGCACCGCGATCAGCGTGGCCCGGAACCAGAACTGCCAGTCCGAGTCTGTCCAAAAACTGGACCAGTTGCGGTGCCGCCACAGCAGTTCCACGGAACGCCCCCAAAGATAACAGCCCAAGTAGACCACTCCAACAATTGCCGATCCATGCAAGTTCGCCCAGGCGGCGAAGACCACACCGATACCAACCAGGGTCACCCTGCCTCGCAGCTTCTTCGCGCCGAGGTCGTCGGCCGTGGCTCCAAACTCAACTCGTCCGCGCGCGAGCAGCCAGATCAGCGTGAAGAAGCACAATACGCCGAATATCTCGGGCCGAATGATCGCATGCCGTCCCCACGAGATGCACCACGCCACAAATGCGCCGAGCAACGCCACTCCGCCGTGACGAGTCCGAAACCAGAACGCTCTCGCAAGGATCAAGTACGACACCCAAACGGTGATCGCAAACAGATGGCTGAGCCATTCGTGGTCACCGGTTCGAACCGCCAAGGCCAGCAGGACTTGGCCGCCCCACGCAGTGGCGATGACGGGAACACCCGCCGCCAACGGCACGAACGGCTCCTCGGTTGGCAGTTGCTGGTGCTGCAAGATCCACTCACCGTAGGCCACATGTCCCCACAGGTCCGAGTAAAACAAATGCAGGTAGCTGTGATACGCGAAGAACAACGCGACCCCAGCCACCGCCACGAAATGCCATCCATTTAGCGCACACCAAGCCGGCAGCTTCGGAGTCAGCACCTGCGACAGCTCTTCGTCATTCGGCAACGTCAGTCGGGGATTCGTATCGGGTGAGGACATGAAAACGTTTCTTGAGGAGTCTGTTGAAGCTAGGTCTGTGGTTCGGCTGGGGAATCCATTCTCTATGCATTTCGCATCTCTGCGGTGCTAGGGCATTTTGTTTCACTGCAGATGGCCGATATCAAGCCATCACCTCATGACCGTGTGAGTTGTTTTTGGGGATTGCGTCGTCGTGACATTCACCGTTCGATCGACGATGAATGTCGGTCGCAAGCGGACTTGATCGAAGATGCGAATGACGTACTCGCCGAGGATTGCGATGCCCAGCGCGTTGAGCGTGCCAAAAAATGAGGCCGTCAGCAGTCCCGACGTCCAACCGGGAATCGCCTCACCGGACCACAGTTTGTGATACATGGAGAAGCCGACCAGCCCGAAGAACACCAGGCACGACAGTCCCGCGAGGTGATAGAACGCTCCCAACGGCACGGCCGAGAACGAAAAGATCGCGGTCTTTGCTAAGCGGACCAATCCCCAGAACGACACGCGCGGCTCATTGTCGTGCCGCGCCGCTCGCTCGACCGGTTCTCCGCATTGACGGAAGCCGACCCAATGCCGCAGGCCAGGATAAAACCGTGAGACTTCCGGCAGATTCAAAAGCTCGTTCACGACACGGCGATCAATCAATCCGAAGTTGCCGGCATCGACCGGAATCGGCGTCGCAGAGATTTGTTGCAGCACACGATAGAAGCCGCGAAAGAAAAATCGCTTGACCAGGTTCTCTTTACGCTTGAGCCGGATTGCGTAAACGACCTCGAAGCCAGCCTCCCACTTGGCCAGGAACCGCGGGATTGCTTGCGGGTCGTCTTGCAGGTCGGAGTCCATCACGATGACCGCGTCACCGCGCGATGCCGCCAAGCCCGCTTGCAATGCCGGCTGCTGGCCGAAGTTACGTGAGAAATGCACGACTCGCACTCGCGCATCTGTTGCAGCCAGTTCGTCGAGCAATTCCGTACTGCCGTCCGATGAACCGTCATCGACGTAAACGATCTCGTGCTCGTAGCCAGTGGATTCGAGCGACTGCATGACCAGCGCGGTCAACGTTCGCAGCACCGCCACTTCATTGAAGACCGGCATCACGACCGACACGCTCTTGCCACGCGACGAGTCCTGTGTGGGAGGCTTCAACGCCGATCCAACATCCATTCGCGACTCAAACACTTTCAGCATGTTGCAACACCCCCACAACCGACAATCCAAATGGGACGCCAACGGTTAAAAGCAACCGCCGTTCCAATCGGGCCGCGCCGAGTAGCAGGTTGTTCACCTGCGGGGTAACCCGCGGAAAGTCCGCCGTCCGCCGCGAAGAAAACATTCGCTCCCAGCAGCGAGTCGCGACCGCCGCCGGAAACGTGAACGAGTTCCAGTGCGTCCTCCAGGCAAGCTTCAAGCCGGCCGCCGACGCTTGCTCTTTCAGCAGCGACGGCGAGTACCGCCGATAATGACCAAGCAGCCGATCCCAATCGCTGAATAGCCACTGATAGGCCGGAACCGTGACGATCACCGCTCCGTCCGGCCGTAGCGCACGCTTCACATGCGAGAGCACGGCGACAGGATGTTCGACATGCTCGATCACATCCAACAATACGATCGCTCGCAGCGACTCATCCTCGACCGGCCATGGTTGCTCGAGGTCATGCACCGCCACTCGCAACAGCCCCTTCTGTTGCCCCAGTTCGACCGCTTCCGGCATCACGTCGAATCCGGTGACGTCGTAGCCAAGCTTAGAGAACTCCAGCAGATTGCGGGATGAGCCAATGCCACCTTCGACCAACAGTCCTGGCGGAGGCGCAAACTTTGCGAGCAAGCTTGTTATCAGTTGGCGCTTTGCGACGTGCCACCAGTAGGTGTCCTCCAGCTCAGCCAGTTCTTGCAGATGGTCTGGTTTCATTGTCTGGAACCTCGTCATGCAACTTTGCCCATAATTGATTGTTTGTCCCGCACTTTCAGTGCCGAGACCATGTGGCGAATCTTCCGCATCGCGACCATCGCCTTGGCATCAGACAACTGCGAGCCATGAAATAGTCCATCGTCCAGGATGGCTTCCGCGTGGTCGCCTGCCATCAGGAACATCGCCTACGATTACGCGGGGGCCAGTTCCTTGACTGAGTCACCGATCAAGTCAAGGCGGCGGAGCTTCTTGTAGAGACCAACTCGGCTGATCCCAAGCATTTTTGCGGTTCGCGTCCGGTTGTTGCCGTTCGCGGCCAGAGCGTCACGCAGCATTTCTTTCTCAGATTGAGCGACTCGCTCCACGAGCTTCCACGATGCCTCGGGTCGCGTGTCCGGTGGGGAAAACTGCGATTGAATTATTTTGTGCGGCAACTCGTTCACAGTGAGGTCGCCGTTGGAGTTGAACAACACGGCGCGACGCAACTGATTCTTCAACTCACGCAGATTGCCGGGCCACTGGTACGCCTGCAGCGCCTTTACGAAATCACGATGCACGCGGCGAATGGCAATGCCGTATTCGACGGCCAGTTCTTCAATGAACTGCGCCGCGAGGGCAACCAAGTCGTTGGGGCGTTCTCGCAGTGGAGGTAAATAGAACTCCAGGACGTTGAGCCGGTAATACAGGTCGTGTCGGAATCTTCCATCCTCGGTCATGTCTTGCAAGCTGACATTGGAGGCCACGATGAGCCGAGCTTCCGACTTTTGGGGGTCGGAAGAGCCGACCAATTCGTACTCGCCGGATTCGATGACCTTCAGTAATTTCGCTTGCTGATTGACGTCTAGGGCGTCGATTTCGTCGAGCAACAGCGACCCGCGACCGGCGGCTTGAAACCGCCCCACCTTGTTCCGATCGGCTCCCGTAAATGCGCCGCGGACGTGGCCGAACAACTCGCTCTCGATGAGGTCTGGAGGTAACGCTCCGCAAGCCAGATGTTGAAAGGGATGGCCTCGCCTTTGCGAGCAGACATGGATCAATTTGGCGAGCGTTGTCTTTCCGGTACCAGTCTCACCCAGCAGCAGGATCGTGACGTCGTGGCCCGCAATCCGAACTAAATCATCCACAATCTGGAAGAATTTCGGGGTGTAGGTCTTCAATTCGAAACCGAGCGACTCAATATGCCGGCACTCTGGAACAGGGCGAGCCGTTCGTGATTTCAGGATCTCTCGCAGCCGATCAAGGTCTGCGACCTCGCCTCGGTTGTTCATCTCGAAATGCTCCGCCGCCAGCAAGTCGATCGATTCCACGAGGCAGAGCGGCACGAATTGGTCACCGACGGTGATGAGATTGATGGCCCGCAGGCCGCCACGAACGATACGTCGCAAGACTTCGGCGATCAGGGGCAGTTGAGCGGTCGCTTGCCAATCGACAATTAAATTGACCACCGAATCGGTGGCAAGCGTCGTCATCACCAAGTCCGCACTCAAGCCCGCCACAGAGTTCAACGTGAATGTGTTTGCATCGAGTTGCTGACTCAAGTTCCGTCTAGC
>CAMDRI010000190.1 GCA_945906725.1 Candidatus Kuenenia stuttgartensis
CGAGTCCCCTGCCCTGTCGCCTCTCAACGGCCGCCCAACGTCGATGCGAATTCGTGGCAACAACACTGCCTGGACGAACTCGAACAGACATTGGCCGCGAACGCCGACCGCATCGCCGCGTTTGTGATCGAACCGCTGGTGCAAGCCGCCGCGGGAATCTTGGTTCATCCACCCGGCTACTTGCGTCGCGTGCGCGAGCTGACTCGGCGACTAGGCATTCTGTTGATCGCCGACGAAGTTGCCGTTGGTTTCGGACGCACGGGAACGCTGTTCGCCTGCGAGCAGGAAGCTGTCGCCCCCGATTTCTTGTGCCTGTCGAAAGGAATCACGGGAGGCTATCTGCCGCTCGCCGCGACACTGACAACTGACAAGGTCTATGACGCTTTCCTTGGCGACCCCGCCTCGGGGCGAACCTTTTTCCACGGTCACACCTACACCGGGAATCCGCTCGGCTGCGCGGCGGCTCTCGCGTCGCTGAAGCTGTTCGAGACCAACCGAGTGCTCGACAACGTCGCCGAATGCTCAAGGCATTTGACTCGGCGGTTGGCGGAACTTCGCGACTGGCCGCATGTCGGCGAGATCCGGCAAAAGGGAATCCTCGTGGGCATCGAATTAGTCTCCGACAAAGCGACTCAACAAGCCTTTGCGCCAGACCAACGCATCGGTCATCAAGTCACGCTGGCCGCTCGACGGCGAGGTCTCTTTACCAGACCGCTCGGCGATGTCGTCACGATCGTGCCGGCTCCCGCCATGCCGGCCGAGTTGGTGAATCGGGTGTGCGATCTGCTATTCGATTCGATTCGCGAAGTGGTCCTGGAAAACAAATGAGCTTACGGACGCTTCAGCCACGAGAAATCCGGGGGCGAGTCCGGTGTCTCTTCTGGCGAACATTCGCGTCGGCGCGAGCGGCGGCGAGCAATCATTTCCACAGTGAGACCGCCGATCACAAAAGTCACCAGAATGCCAATTGCCAAGAACGTAAGTGAGCGACTGTTTTTCGTGGGCGGCACGGCAACAGGATTGTGTCTGGCGAGCGGCGTCAGCGTTTTCGCCAACAACAGCGGAGCCGTGTGAAAGTCGTTCGCTGTCGCGTAGCTGAATCGCTTGAAGAAGTAACCGGTGACGCGGACTCGAATCGGCGGCGTTAAGTCGTCACCCAGCGGAACGCCGTCGGGTAGACTGGGAAAAACAATTCGATATGGATTGAGCCCTGATTCGGCCGTGAACAACCACGCCTCGAAAGACTCGGGCAGTTTGTTGATCCGTCGAACGTCTCCTTCGAGCGTCACAATCTCACCGCGATAGCGATCAGGGGCGAGCATCAATACCGCGAATGGCAAGTCTCCGTGCGCGATCGATTCGAGTTCTGCGAGCGACTCGCTGCGGAGCTTCGACAAGATCGCATCGTAGGCCGGCTTCTCCGCTGCCATGATGCCGAACGTGTTGTCTTTGATCATCGAAAGGATCGACTTGTCGAGCCGAGCATCGCTACCCGCTTGTGGTGCCGGTTCGCCTGCGCCGGACCTTGGCTCTTCCAAAGCCGTGACCACGCGCACCGAATCGTCTTGCAATCGCGGCACCGCATCTTCTTGCGGTTCCTTCAGAATCCGCTTCAACCGCTGAGCCTCTTCCGCCGTGAGACCCGCCGAAACGAAATCCGTCTTCGGCAATCGAGCCTGACGCAACGACCACCCCAAGATCAACAGCGCCGGCAGGAGACTCATGGCCCAAATGATCATTCGCCAACTCGGCGCGAGCGACGGCGGTGGCGTGCGGGAGAAAGATTCGAATTGCATGGTCAAGATTGTCTTGAATCGCGCCCAGGTTGTCATCGCTCTACGGCAAGTGCTGTATTTCGTGCGTTGGCGGCTGCGTTTGAAAATCTGACGGCGCGTCGTCACGATACTACCCGACGTATTGGTTGGAAACTTTCTTGGGAGTTTGCTCATGCTGCGCAACAGTCGCCGTGGGGTGTTCATCTTCGCCCCGTGGTTGGTTTTGATGGGAATGCTGGCTCTGGCCGGATCGAGCCTTTCGTCCGCATTCGCTCAGGAAGAGGACGAACCGGCGGTCGAAAAGCCGGCAGCCAAAGCCACCGACGCGGACAGCGAGAGCGCCGACACCCCGGCCGAAGCCCAGTCGATGCTGATGTGGCTGATCGAGACTTCGGGATTGATCGGAGCGATCATCCTCGTCATCTCGATTTTCTTTGTGCATCGCGTCGTGACGCTGTTCCTGGAGTTTCGCCCGGAGATCGTGGCTCCGCCCGATTTGCTGGAGCAGATCGAAGCTCTGCTGACCAAGCGCGATTACAACGGCGTCTATCAGGCGGCGAAAAAGAGCGAATCGTCGTTGGGACAATTACTGATCTCCGGCATGACGGCGATGTCATCCGGGTTGGGCGAAGCTCGTGAAGCGATGGACCGCACCGGCGAAGCAATCACGGTCCACATGGAAAAGCGGATCAGCTTGCTGGCGGTGATTGGCTCGCTGGGACCGATGATCGGACTCCTGGGAACCCTCAAGGGCATGATCGCCGCCTTCAGCGTGATCGCGACGTCGGGTACGCAAATTAAACCCAGCGAGGTCGCGGGAGCGATTTCCGAAGCGCTCGTACTGACCTTCGAGGGGGTGGCAATCTCTGTACCGGCGATTTATCTGTTCGCGATGTTCAAAGACCGCGTGGCCACGTTGACCGTGGATGTGCAAAACCTGTCTGACGAACTCATTCGCAAGATGCACGCCGCCGCACACGCCAAGACTGCGGCGGCTCCGTCTCAAGGGTAAATCTGACTCGAAAGGAGATCGCCGATGTCGGCGCAATCATCCGATGGGGCGGATCCCGACCTCACGCCCATCCTCGACATGGTCTTCCAGTTGATCACCTTTTTTATGTTGGTGATCAACTTCAAAGGAGCGTCGTTGGATCAATCGCTGCAACTGCCGGTGCTCGGTTCGGCTCGGCCGCTGGAGTGGAAAGGAGACTATGAACCGCTGATGTTGAACGTGGACAACGAGGGGCGAGTCAAAGTCTTTGGAGTCGTCGTCCTGGCCGAAAAGTTCATCGCCGACCAGGCTGCCGACTTGAAAAAAGAACTCCGCGCGTCTGGTGAGTCGGCTCCCAAAGAACTTCCCGTGCCGGTCGTCTTGCGAGTCGACAAAGGGACACGGTTTCATTTGGTCAACCACATCATCAAGCTCTGCCAGGAGAATGGCTACGTCCAGTTCTCGCTCAGCGCGATGACCGGAAAAGGCGAAGGGGGCAACTGACATGAGCCGTCGTCGTCATCGCCGCAGGAACAAAAACGGCGTCAAACTGAATGTGACCGCCATGCTGGACATGGCCTTTCAGCTTCTGGCGTTTTTCATTCTGACATTCCGTGCGGCTCCGATTGAGGGGCATTTGTCGCTGAACATGCCTCCGCCGATCCCGCAGACCAACGTCGAAACCACGCAAACAGTCGGCACGGAAGGGAACTCCGCTCCCGCGCTGCACGCGCTGCATTTGTTCGTCACCTCGACCGAAGCCGGTGACGTTGCACAGGTCCGCTTGGAATCGAACGTCATCGCGGCCGGAAGCTTGACTCCGGCAACACTCGCAGGAATTGGTCGACGACTTGGCCCGTTGTTCTCGGCCCGCAACGTCCTTTACGATCGGATTCAGATCGAAGTCGATCGGAACCTGCGCTACGAAGAACTCTTGAAGCTGATCGACGTCTGCTCGCAGCAAAAGCAACCCGACGGCAAGTCCATCGGTAAGGTGAGCTTCGTCGAGATGCAGCGGTAACGGGAAAACCTCATGCGACGCCGCCAAGCACGACCGTACGGGCACACCGTTCCGCCGACGCGGTTGCTGTCGTTGCTGATGGGTCTAGCCGTGATGGGCGTTGTCTATCAGCGAGTCAAAGAGCCGCAGTTCTGGCGCTGGCTGACCAACGAGAGCCGAGCCGACAGCGCTGACGTTGCGGAGAGTGCGAACCAAAAGGATTTACTCCCCACTCCCCACTCCCCTCTCCCCACTTCTGAAAACATTGTCCCCGGGCCGAACGAGACCGATGCCGACGAGTTGGCGAAGCTGCGGTCGAACCTCAAAGCGGTCCAAGATCGTGTTGCGCTGCAAGACTTCGACATGTCCGCCTACTGGCAACTGTTGCGATGGAGTCGCACGCGACCGATCGCCGAGTTGGAAAAGCTCGCGCGCCGCGACGTGCCGTACTCGCACCTGTGGGACGAGCCGGACTTGTATCGCGGCCAGCCGATCCGCTTGAAGTTGCACATCCGCCGAGTGCTTCAATACGAACCGACAAAGAATCCTCAGGACTTGAAGACGGTCTACGAGGCGTGGGGCTGGACCGAGGACTCGCGTTCGTTTCCGTTCTGCGTCGTCTTCCCAGACAAGCCTGCCGGATTGCCGATCGGAACCGACGTCGATGCCGACTTTGTCTTCGTCGGGTACTTTTTGAAATGGATGAGCTACCAAGCCTTCGACGTGAAGAAGAACGCGCCGCTGCTCGTCGGCCGATTGCGTCCCGCCGCGCCAACCGTCAGGGCTGCGAAAGGGGCCGGCTGGGAATCCGCATTCCTGACGCTCGTCGGCGGAGTACTGCTGGTGAGCTTCATCGGCTGGTTCGCCGTGAACGGATTGCGTCGCCCGCGCACGATCGTAGCCGCGACCACCGCCATCCCGGATGAATTGCCAGACAACTGGCTCGCCGGAACTCCCGCCGACGCTCGCTTCGATCCGACGACGGAGAATCTCGACGTCATCCCATAGATCACCGCCGAGACGACATCGACACCTTGACATTTCGGGTGGCACTGCTTGCTTCAAGGCGTGCCACCCGGAAATCAATTCTGTTGCTGTTGTCTTGTCTTCCCACGGAACTGCCCTCTGGACTACCAATCGCTGCGCACACTGCACGACTTGTGATGTTGGGAGCCATGATGGAATGGATTCAACAGGTGATCGACCTGTTTCTGCACTTCGATAGGCCCCTGCGAGAGATGCTGGACTGGGTCGGGCCTTGGACCTATGTCGTTCTCTTTCTGATTGTCTTCTGCGAGACCGGCCTCGTCGTGACGCCGTTCCTGCCGGGGGACTCGCTGCTGTTCACCGCCGGAGCATTGGCGGCCACGCATTCGCTTAATTTGTCAGTGCTGCTGGTCTCGCTCGCAGTCGCGGCGATCTTGGGCGACGCGGTGAATTACCTCATCGGGGCCAAGTTCGGGGAGCGGTTTCTGGTCACGCAAAAGATTCCGTGGATTCGCAAGGAGCATCTCGATCAGACGCATTCGTTCTTTGAACGCTACGGCAACAAGACGATCGTGCTGGCTCGCTTTGTCCCGATCGTGCGGACGTTCGCGCCGTTCGTGGCCGGGATCGGCCAAATGAGCTACCGGCAATTCGTCATCTACAACATCGTTGGCGGTTGTACTTGGGTGCTGTCCTGCACGATCGCTGGGTATTTCTTCGGCAGTCGGGAAATCGTGAAGAACAATTTTCCGCTGGTCGTGCTCGGCATCGTCTTCGTGTCGGTCCTGCCGATCGTCTGGGAAGCCGTCCGGAGTCGCGCTCGTCGGAAAACCGCAGAGACCGCGACGCCGGATGAGCCGCGCTGAGCAGTTACTCGTCGGAGACTTCGCGTACCGAGAACAGAATGCGGCCGATGCCGGCGGCGTGGCAGGCGGACATGACCTCGGCCACTTTTTGATGCGGGACGCGGCCGTCGGCGCGAATCATCACTCCCTGATCCGGGTAGTTTTTGCGAGCCGCGAGCATCCGATCTTTCACCTCGGAAAGTTCGATCACGTCTTCGTTGTAGGCGATGGTCCCTTCTCGCGAGACACGCAACTGGATGTCGTCAGGCGCATCGGTCAGCGGTTGAGCGCTCGAAACGACGGGGACTTGCACGTCGAGCTTCTGCTCGTCCCAGTCGTAGAGCTTCGTCGCCGCCATGAAGAAAATCAGCAGCGTCAAAATCACGTCGATCATCGGCGTGAGATTGATGAACAACGACTCTTCCGTAGTGGATTTACTGTGCAACATCGTGATTCAAATCTCGATCAAGCGGACTTCTGTTCGCTGGCGAGAGCGGGAATGCGTCGCGGTTTCTTTTCGGTGTCGCTCGGCCGGCCATCGCTGGAGGCCAACGCCACGGCTTGATTCGTCAGCACGTCCATTTCTTGGATCAGTCGGTCCACTCGGCCAAGCAAGTAGTAGTACGCGGCCGAGGACGTGATCGCGACGGCCAATCCGCTCGCGGTCGCAATCAACGCCAAGCTGATGCCCGACGCGAGCAACTCCGTTTTGCCGCTGCCGCTCTGCTGCGACAGAGCGTGGAACGCGCTGATCATGCCCAGCACTGTGCCGAACAAACCCAACAGCGGAGCCAGCATGGCCAAGCCGCTGATGGCTCGGATGTGCTTCCGCAGATGAAACAATTCGGAGTCTGCGAAGTCGCTGACAGTCACTCGAATCTCAAAGGCCGGCCGGCCAGAGTTGGCGACGACAATCGCGAAGAAGTTCGCAATCGGGCTGCCGTTCTCGCGACAGACTTCGGTCAATTCCTGCACTTTAGCTGCGTCCAACGGACCTTCTCGCAGACGTTGCAGGAAGCGTGTGACGAAGGCTCGCGGCATCACGCGGCGAGATTGCAGCGCGGTCAGCCGTTCGATGACCAACATCACGGTCAACACGGAGCATCCCACGAGCGTCCACATCGGCACGCTGCTAAATCCGAGAAAAAGCTCGCGCAGTTGCTTCCAACCCAGCGTCAACCCGGCCTGACCGACCTCAGCAGAAAGTTCCGATTTGGCTGGCGAGGTCTTGGCCGACTCGCCGACCGGAGCGGGAATGGCTGTGATCGAGTCGTTCTCTTGAGCGAGCAGCCGCGTCGGCAGAACGGACGAAGCAAATCCCAGCAGAGTCACCGCGAGCAGAGCAAAAACCAGCATCTGTGTTTTCATGGAAGTCTCGGAAGAGGCCACGATCGAATCCGTGAGCGGCGGAACTATACGCGATGCTCGCGAAAACTGTGAAGCCGAGCGAGACCAAAGTGATAGCCTGATCCCGACCCTCTCCCCTTTGGAGAAGGTGGCCGAAGGCCGGATGAGGGATTCGAATGGCGTTTGATTCCCACACGGCTCCCTCACCCCGTCCCTCTCCCAAAGGGAGAGGGAGGAAAACGGACACAACTCCGCCGCCAGCTTAGCCAGTCCCGACACTTGCTTTGCTGGCTCAAGCCTGGAACATGAGCGACCCAAACTCACGACGAAAGGGTGCCACTGATGTCGGAAGCCGCCGAATACGACCCGTATGCCTTGCCGGGCGATGCCATTCAGGAACCGCCCGTTTCGCTGTGGGCCGCGCTGCGAAAAATCGGGCCGGGAATCATCTTGGCCGGCTCGATTGTCGGGTCGGGTGAGCTGCTGCTGACCACTTCGCTGGGGGCGAATCACGGATTCGCGTTCTTGTGGCTGATCCTGTTTAGCTGCGTCATCAAAGTCTTCGTGCAGACGGAACTGGGCCGCTACGCGATCTCGTCCGGCAAGCCGACGCTGGGGGCGATCAACGAATTACCGGGGCCGAAGTTCGGAGCGCATTGGATCCTTTGGTGCTGGCTGTTCATGATGCTGACGACCATCTTCCAGCTCGGAGCGATGACTGGCACGGTCGGGCAGTCGTTGAATCTCGCCTTTCCGACGGTCTCGGAGAGCCTGATCGAGTGGCTGGGCGGAACCTGGCCCGCCTGGGCGAAGTCGATCCGCGCGCGGCCAGAAAGCCCGTGGGCCGTGCTGACCTGCCTGACCGCGATTGGCTTGTTGTGGAGCGGCAGTTATCGGCGGATCGAGCTGATCACGACGGTGCTGGTGGTGGGCCTGACGTGCATCACGCTGACGGCCGCATGCCTGCTGCCGGCGACGAATTATCCAATTCCGTGGCAGAAGGTGGCGGAAGGGATGACGTTCATGCTTCCGGCGGCGGGCATTGCCGCCGCGTTCGGAGCGTTTGGCATCACCGGCGTCGGGGCCTCGGAACTTTTCTACTACCCGTATTGGTGTCTGGAGAAAGGCTACGCCCGCTACGTCGGCCGCTGCGAACCGGGCGCCGCCTGGGAGCGGCGTGCTCGCGGCTGGATTCGCGTCATGCACCTGGATGCCTGGGTGAGCATGATCGTCTTCACGATCTCGACGCTGGCATTCTACTTCATGGGCGCGACGGTGCTGCATCCGCAGGGGCTGGATCCGAAGGGGACCGAAATGATCAAGACGCTGTCCCGCATGTTCGAGGATGCGTTCGGCACCTGGACGATCCTCGTCTTTCTGATCGGCGCGGGAGCCGTGTTGTTCAAGACGCTCTACATCTCCAGCGCGGGCAACTCACGGTTGCTGGCCGACTTCTCCAGCCTGGCCGGCTTCGTCCGCTACGAGCGTCCGGAACAGCGAGCCAAGATGATTCACCGCTTCTCGCTGCTGATCCCCGTGATCGCCCTGATTCTGTTCTTCACCTTTAAAGACCCGCGCCAGATGGTGGTCGTCGGCGGTTTCGCACAGGGCTTGATGCTGCCGCTGATCAGCGGAGTGACCGTTTACTTCCGCTACCGCCGCACCGACCGCCGTATCACGCCGGGACTGGTCCTCGACATCTGCCTGTGGATCGCCTTCGTGCTGATCACCTGCGTGGCGATGTACGCGGCGTGGGATCAGATCGGCAAATGGACGGCCCCGCCGCTCCCGAAATGATTGAAGGAGGTCTCACGCAGAGGCGCGAAGCTCGCAGAGATTTGGAGCAACGATGTCTTCCCTCTGCGACCCCCGCGCCTCTGCGTGAGACCGCTTTCCTCTCTCCTGAAAGGACCACCCTCATGCGCCACAACGAGCTCTCCGCCCACATTTCCCAGATGACTTCCCTCGCCTTGGCATGCGATTTGCGCCACACACCTGAAAAACAGGGGTTTGCTGCCAAGATGTGTCAAGGTGACAGGGGAACCCAATGGGTGACGCGAAGAACGAGGATTTGCGGGTCGGTTTTGACA
>CAMDRI010000191.1 GCA_945906725.1 Candidatus Kuenenia stuttgartensis
TTCGCGCCCTGGATGACATGAAAATTCGTGACCACATGGCCGTCGCTGTCCCAAACAAATCCACTGCCGGAACCTTGTCGCCATTCGAGCACATTGTGGTTGCTCAAATCCAATTGTCGCGCGACGTTGTCCACATGCACGACCGACGGAGCGATGTTTTTGAAGAGTTCGATTGTCGCCGCTTCGTCCGCCGCCAGGTCGCCGCGAGCGACAATCGGACGCTCTTGCCGAGTGAAGTCGCGATAGACCAACACCAGCACCAAGATCGCCAGCATCATCACCAGCGAGCCGTTGACCGACACTCCGGGCCGAGCACGCGAGCTGGGCGAGTCACTGTCATCGCGAGATTGCATGAGGCACCGCTGGGAAGTCGGAATTCGGAGGGCAGAAGGCGGAACAATGTAACAACATTCCGATTTCCTCCCTCCCACTTCCGACTTCCGAATTATTTAAGCTCGGTCGCTCGTTCGCGCAGTTCCTTCATCGCGGCCACGAAGCGGACACGGACTTTTTCGGGCAGCTTCGCAAATTGGCGTTTCACCTCCGGAGTGATCGCCTTCGCGCAACGTTCGAGCATGATCGCCAAACGCTTGACCGTTTGTTCAACGCTGACCGACGGCCCACTACCAGGAATTTCATCCAAGGTTTCGCGCGGCGGAGTCGTGGCCCCGGTGCGGAACGGAGCGTATTCGCCAGCCGAAGCGGACAGCGTCGCAGCATCGGAAGTTTCGCGTCCCCGTTTCGCCGAACCGGCCGGCATCGGAGCACGCGACGCGGGAAGATCGAGATCCCCTTCGGCTCGCACCACACTGGGGCGATCCGCGTCATAGGCATCGAAGGCGGCCGCTCCATCGCTACCAACCAGCAATGACTCCTGATCGTCCGTCGCACTCGTCGTGACATCCTCACCGAGTTGCAACCGTCGCCACGCCTTCATTTCGGCGATCGTCGCTTCGTTCTCGTTGGCCCAACTCAGGCAATCGGCGGCAACGTCCCAATTCAAAGCGATGTAGAAGTGCGACCACTTCAACGCCGAGTAGTTTTCTTTGACGTCGCTGAACGTCTCACAGACGCGCCGCCGCTGATACACCTGATCGCCGGACATGCCGACCAACTCGCCGAAATCGGCATCGGTTCGGCCGCGAGCAAACTTCTTGGTCCACTGGACCGCACATTCGCCGACGGTCCAGTTGCACTGACTGACCGCCGTTTGTGCTCGCTGAATGAGTTCTTTTTCCGTCTCGTGTGTCGCCGTCTTCGTCTGACTCATGGACCTGGTCCCACCGGGTTTGTGACTCCGATCGTGGGTACCTCCCTGCCACCCGGCGGCGATTTCAGAAGCCTGAAATTCAACCGCCTCCTCGCTCCCAATTGCCGCCATCCGTCAGCGGGGAGGAGATGGTATCGGCGAGGTTTTGGGAATGCCACTGGCAGACGAAAGAGGAAACTCGGCAAACACAAAAATGAATTTCATTCCGCCTTCCGAACTCCACCTTCCGATTTTTTGAACCGTCGATGCAATTCGATCAATGACGTCCGCACAATCTCGCGGTCGCCGACAACGACGAAATTGCGGAATGTGAATTCGCCCGGTTCGATTCCGTCCGCATGACGCTGTCGGAAGACGCTGTTCCATTTCACGACTCGTTCGCGAACGAATTTCCAGCGGCCGTAGCCAGCGTTCTCGAATCCTGGCGACGGTTGTTGCGGCGAGTAAATGCCCATCGCGTGGCTACCGCTTTCAGTCGACAGGACAATCGGGAAGGCTTGCTCGCCGGGACCGTCGCTGAGCGGTTGCAGTTCGCCCGTTTTCGGCCGAAACGTCCAAAACGAACGAAACGACTCCGGCATGTAGCCGGTCAATGTCTCGAATTGCGCGAACGTGTGGCGTTCGCCGATCGGCGCCGTGAATGTGACGTCATAACGGATGACGTGCGGCAATTCGGGCAGACCAATCTGCACTCGTTTCGTGAGCAAGTGATTCGACAGCTTGGTGGTGTTGAGAGCTGGATGCCCATCGGACTTTTGTCCTGGCGTGAGCCAGAAGGCCATCTGCGACATCGACTGCATTGAGTCCGGCGTCGCAAGCGAATGCAGCAACTGGCTGGTCGAGTTCGGACCGGCACCGTCATCGCGCGAGCCAGCTTCGGTCGGATTGAACGCTTCGGCCCAATGATTCTCCTCCGAGCTGAAACTGCTGGCCGACTGCAATTGCCGGCCGTGATCGGTACTGTCGATGAATTCCTGGCCATTCCAGGTCAGCGAATGCACCGCGCCGGCCAGTCACGCAGTCATCGTGATGACGATCTCCGAGTTTCCTGCCGTGCGTCGAATCACCAAGTCCGCACGAGTTGACGGTTCGTCTGCCGCCCCCCGGCCGCTCAGCCAACAAAACATCGCGACGAGCAACAATGGAAAACGCATTTGGAGGTGCTCACCGAATGGAATCTCAGTCGCGGGAGAGACTGAGTTACGTAGGCGAGTCATTCTATAACTCGCATTCGAACGTTCACGCCAGGAGGTCGTGAACCACTCTGCCCGCGACGTCGGTCAAGCGGAAGTTGCGGCCAGCGTAGTTGTGCGTCAGCCGTTCGTGATCCATGCCGAGCAGGTGCAGCGCGGTCGCGTGCAGGTCGTGCATGTGGACTTTGTCTTGGACTGCGTGATGGCCCCACTCGTCCGTTTCGCCGTAGGCGAAGCCCGGCTTCACACCGCCGCCGGCCAGCCAGATCGTGAAGCCACCGGGATTGTGGTCTCGGCCGGTGCCATTCTGCTGGGCATACGGTGTGCGGCCGAACTCGCCACCCCACCAGACCAGTGTGTCTTCCAGCAAGCCCCGTTGTTTGAGATCGGCCAGCAGCGCGGCGACCGGCTGATCGACCGCCTTCGCGTGATCGGCGTGTTTGGGCATGTTGCTGTGCTGGTCCCACGCCGGGTTCGCCGAGTTGTCGGCGTAATTGACTTGGATGTATCGCACGCCGGACTCGGCCAAGCGGCGAGCCATCAAACATTGCCGGCCGAAGTCGTCGGTTGGTTTCTGGTCAATGCCGTACATCGCAAGTGTGGCTTTCGATTCCTGGTTGATGTCGAACACTTCGGGGGCAAAGTTCTGCATCCGATAGCCCAACTCGAACGAATCGAGCACCGCTTGCAGTTCGCCATCGCCGGAGTGCTGGGAGATTTGCTCAGCATTGAGCGAGCGGATCAGTTCGAATCGCTCGCGCTGCTCGGCCACCGAAAGCCGGTCGTTGCTGAGGTTGCGAACCTGAGCCTCTTTGGCCGGGATGCCTGCGCGGCCGATCGCTGTACCTTGATAGACAGGCGGCAAGAACGCGCTGCCGAAGTTGCGCGGACCGCCGTTCGCAATCGCCGGGCAGATCGACACGAACGCCGGCAGGTTTTCGCTCTCGGTACCGAGTCCGTAACTGATCCATGCACCAACCGACGGGCGAATCAAATTCATCGAACCGGTGTGCAAGAACAACGTCGCCGGCCCGTGAGCGACTCCTTCGGTATGCATGCTCCGGATCATGCACAGGTCATCGACGTGCTCGGCCATGTGCGGGAACAGTTCCGACGCCCAGCGGCCGGACTCGCCGTGCTGCCGAAACTTCCAGAGCGGCTTCATGACTCGGTGCTGCACTATCTTGCCACTCTTTGCCAACGTGCGTGCATCATCAAATTCGCGCATCTGCCCGTCGTGCTTGTCGAGCAGTGGTTTGTGATCGAACGAATCGACATGGCTGACCCCGCCCGCCATGAAGAGAAAAATCATTCGCTTCGCCCGCGCCGGATGATGCGTGCCTCGCGCCGCCAGCGGATTCTTGGATGATGCTGTTGCGGCGGTGGTTTGTTGAGCCAGTCCAGTCAAAGCGAGCTGCCCGAAACCACAAGCGACCGTTTGCAAAGCGCGACGGCGAGAAACTGAAGAGAGCACAAACGATGAATCACTCATTGTAAATTCCTGGCCTTGTCGTTGCGGCGACTTCGATTCAAGGGCAATTGTTGCATCGGTTAGCAGCCTGTTGAAGATTTTCTGTAGGGTGGGACAAGCTCGCTTCGAGCGCCGGCCCACAAACTTCAATCACTTTATTGCTTCCATTTTTCAACGGGCTGTTAGAGTTTGCTTTCCGGCATCGAGAGTTTTGGAGTGAACTGACAACGGAAAAGAATCGACTCATGGGAGTGTCGCTTTGAGGCAACCTTTTTGCCGTCGATCGATTTGCCGACCCAATCCAAGTTTACAATTTCAACGAACACCTATCGCATGTCTTAACCCGAAAAACAACAACACTGTCGTCAAAATCGATCACGCCATCTCCCAACTGTGTCCATCCCAGGCGATGACCTGTTCGAGCATCTTCACCACGCCGGTCGAGAACGTTTGGAACAGGTACTCTCCTTTGTCGGCCGTCGCATGGCGTGGGTCGCCGATGTGGCCGGGGACGGTGCGGTCTTTCGTCGTCCAACCGCGATAGGCCGGCTCGAACGCGAAGCCAGGGCGCACTTCTTCGAGCTGCGTGACGTCCTTCTTCACCAGTTGCGGAGCGAGTCGCATCATCATCGAAGTCTCGAATTCACAGGCGTGTCCCATCTGCGGCTGCACTAAATCGGAACGGCCTTCGTTGGGTTTGGCACTGTCCCAGTAGGTCGCGAACAGCAGCAGCAAGTCGTGGCGATCGCGATGTCGCTGCCGAAGCTCGAAGGTCGCTTGCCGGCCGGGGATTGTGTTGCCGCCGTGTCCGTTGAGAAACACGATCCGGCGGAAGCCGTGCATCAGCAGGTTCTCGGCCATGTCGTTGAGCAGATCGAGATACACGCGCGGGCTGGCCGACATCGTCCCCTGAAAGTCCATGTGATGGTGCGAGTTCCCCAGCCACATGAGTGGAGCGATGAGTGTTCGACTGCCCATCGTCTCGTTGACCCGCCGCACGATTTCGCCGAGCAACATGCTGTCGACGAAGATCGGCAAGTGATGCCCGTGTTGCTCAATCGCCGCGACCGGGACAAGCACCGGCAGATCGCGTGACAGGTTTCCGACTTCCGGCCAGCTCAGTTCTTGCAGCAGCATTGCGATTCCTTTTGGTTCTGAGAAACATCGAAGAGCGACTCTAACCCGAAGCGTCAGCGAGGGCGAACGCTTCACCTGCATTCCGATCGCGGAGTCTTCGCCTTCTGGGGCGATCGCCCTCGCTGACGCTTTGGGTTAGTTTGTGCGGATCGCGACTGGTCGTCGCAGCCTCATTCTGCCAAATCGACTCGAAAGAATCATGTCCGCCGAACCAGGAGATACACGATGCGACCATTTTGGCTCTGTCTGTACGCGGCGTCTTTGAGTTTCGTGTCCTCGTTCGCAACGGCCGACGAGCTTCGTCTCGTGCGGATCGCAAAGCCGGTTGGCGGGCACATTCATCCGGCCGCCTGCGTCAGTCCGAAAGGAACAATCGTTGTCACCTACGGCCAGATCAATCATCGCGACCTGCGAATCTCGCGATCCAGCGACGGCGGGCACACCTGGATCGAACCGACGCCGTTCGAGCACACGATCAAGAAGACGTACTACCCCGGCTCGCTGACAACTCTCCGCGACGGCAAGCTGATGCACGCCTGGAATCGCTGGAGCACCGAGACCAACGAAGCCGAACCACGTTCGGTGCTGTATTCGCTGTCTGAAGACGACGGAGTGACGTGGAGCGAACCGAAGCCGCTGCCGCGCACCGAGAAGGTGATGAGCGTCATTCGTCACCCCATCGTCGAACTCGAAGTGAACCGCTGGCTGATGCCGCTGAGCGATCGGACGTTTCTGTTCGATCCAGCCAACGGCAAGAGTGAGCCGTTTGGCGACGGCCGCTTGCACGGTTTGGCGCCGATCGTTCGCACCCCGAAGGGGACGTTCATCAGTGGCGGGGGGTTGCGTTCGACCGACGACGGCAAGACTTGGAAGGAGATCGAGAAGTTTCCGAACCTCAAGGAGCAAGGCTGGCGGCACGAGATGGTCTGCCTGTCGAACGGCTGGTTGCTGGCGTCGGAGATTCCCGGCCCAGGCGTCGGCGGCGAACTGATTCGATATCTGATCTCACGCGACGATGGCCTCACTTAAAGCGACACTTTCGAGTATCACAGTCCGGGCCGCCCGATCGGCGGCCGTGCTTGTCCGCGCACCGTGGAACTTGACGCGAAGACGATCGGTGTCGTGTTCTACGACGTCAGCGAACAACAAGCGGGTGGCCCCGGCTTGTTCTTCCTGCGGATCCCGCTTGCGAAGCTGGAAGCTATTTCAAAACCGTAGCCACCTTTCGCTCAGGCATCTGTGGTGTATGATCCGATTGGGAATTGGAGAGATTTATCGACGACCGGAGACCGAGCCATCGTGAGACCCCATCAACATCCAACAGGCTACTCTCGGCGCGAGTTGCTTCAGGTCGGCTCCTCAGGCCTGTTGGGACTCGGTTTGCCGTCGCTGCTGGCGGGACGAATTCAAGCCGCCGACTCGAAATTGTCTGGCCCGACGCGAACTCCGAAATCGGTGGTGATCGTCTTTCTGACCGGAGCGCCCAGTCATCACGATACGTTCGATATGAAGCTCGATGCGCCCGCAGAGATTCGGGGCGAGTTTCGACCGATCGCGACGTCGATCCCCGGCTATCAGATTTGCGAGCACCTGCCGCAGCTCGCAGCGCGAGCACACAAGTACGCGGTGATTCGCTCGCTGTCGCACAACGACAACAACCATTTGATGTCCACGCATCACGTCCTGACCGGCGAGCAGCAGCCCGGCGGATTCTTCGACAAGGTCGCGTCGCGAGATGACTGGCCGTGCTACTCGGCGGGATTGGCGTTTCTGCGACCGCGCGGCGATGGGTTGCCAAGCGGCGTGAACCTGCCGACGTTTCTGCGCGAAGGTCCGCTGACATGGCCAGGACAGCACGCGGGGTTGCTGGGGCCGAATTACGATCCCTGGCAAATCACCGGCGATCCCAGCAAGCCGGACTTTCGAGTCGATGCACTCACGCTGGCTCAAGGGATCGACGTGAATCAGCTTGGCCGTCGGCAAGTGTTGCTCGACGAGGTCAATCGGCAGCAGACGCAGCTCGGCGAAGTCGCGCAATCGTTGCGATTGCAGAAGGATCAGCAGTTGGCGATCTCGATGCTGACTTCCAGCCGGTTGGCTCAGGCGTTCGAGTTGCATCGCGAATCGGACGAAGTCCGCAAACGGTACGGCGAGAACACGACCGGGCAGTCGCTGTTGCTGGCTCGGCGATTGATCGAGTCGGGCGTGCCGATCGTGCAGGCGAACATCGGCCGCGTCCAGAACTGGGACAGTCACGGCGATATCTTCCCGACGCTGAAAAACCGCTTGCTCCCGCCTCTCGATCAAGGAGTCGCCGCACTGTTGGACGATTTCGAATCGCGTGGACTGTTGGAAAACACGCTGGTGATGATGCTCGGCGAGTTCGGTCGCACGCCGAAGATCAACAACACGCGCGGGCGCGACCATTGGGGGCCGTGCTTCTTTGGAGTCTTCGCCGGCGCGGGTGTGCGCGGCGGCCAAATCATCGGCCGCTCGGACGACACGGGATCCTATCCGGTCACTCGAGCGTACTCACCCAACGATGTCGGCGCGACGGTCTATCACTTGCTCGGCATTCCGCCCGAAATCGAAGTTCGCGACCGACTCAATCGACCAGTGCGTCTTAATCGCGGAGACGTCATCGAGCCGCTCTTCAGCGGTGCTGAAGCCTGAAAACGAGTCGTAGAGGTGGCACCAGTGCAGCGCCGGACCACCCTGTCGCGTTCAATGATTGCGTTATGCCGTGATGTCCAATGCGTCGCCGAAGCCGGCATTGAGTTCCTCCAGCACCTGCTGGAACCCCGCCCGCTTCACCGCCAAATCCCACGGCGAGGCGATGAAGACGCGAATCGTACGAACGTCGGAAATGCGCTGAAGTCCTGGCAACAGGGAACGGAACGCGGAGCATTATCCGCGACTTGTTCATCATCGCCGGCCAGACGCCGCGCGGGATGGGATGAACAACACGCCTTCCGGCGCTTGCGAAGACGAGGCTGTGGCTGCAATCTGTGGGTGTCTCGGCGTCTCTTCCAAGTCAGGAGGTTCAATCATGAGTGCTGATCGCAGTGTTTCTCGGCGTGCGTGGATGAGTTCGGTGGCGACGGCCTCGCTGGTCGGTGTCGCGGCGGCCCAAGAGAAAGCCCCGGCCAAGCCGAATCGGGAAGACTTGGAGAAAGCTTTCTCCGAACAAATGACCGGGACGGTGCTCGTGGGGAATTACTCGGTGGTCGGCAAGGACTCGAAGCCGGCAAATCCAGAGCGTTACGAGTTGAAAAAAGTCTCGAAGTTCGCCGAAGACTTGTGGGTGTTTGAAGCACGCATCAAGTACGGCCAGACGGACGTCACGCTGCCACTGACGCTGCGGATGATCTGGGCGGAAGACACGCCGATGATCTCGCTAACAAACGCGAATCTGCCGGGGCTGGGCGCGGCGTTTGGTGCTCGCGTGATCTTTCACGGCGATCTGTACGCCGGCACTTGGCAGCATGGCAAAGTCGGCGGGCATCTGTGGGGGACGATCGAGAAAGCCGGCGGAAAGTAGCCCAGTCACTCCGTGACTGGAGCTTTCGAGTCACGGTGTGACTCGCCTACTTTCCACTTAGAACTCGTCCAAAAACTACTCCGTGTTTTTTGGGCGAGGGCGAATCGTGTAGTTCCACTGAGGGCAGATCTCGTGGCGGGTCAGTTGAATCGTTTTGAACTCGGCGTTGGTGACCTTTAAGCCTGTCAGGTAGGTATGTTCGAA
>CAMDRI010000192.1 GCA_945906725.1 Candidatus Kuenenia stuttgartensis
GCAGCCGCTTCCTCGAACGCATCCTCACCGTCGCGGAAACCTGTCGCCTCGAAAACCGTTCGATCTACGACTACCTTGTCACCGCCGTTCAGGCTCATTTCAAACATCAGCCAATTCCGTCACTGCTATCGTGCTCGTGAACGATTACGTGCAGGTGAGACGCCCGCACCACAAGAGTCATAGCGGCGGCAACACATCCGGCTCAATTTGGTAGCCATCGGCCAGCGCGTTTGTGCTGTTGAACAGCGCCACAATCGCGAGCACTTCGCCAAGCACCTCGACACTCAGCCCCAACTTTCGCACCGCGGCGGTGTGTGAGTTCACACAATACCGGCAGCCATTTGTCGCCGAGACGGCCAGTGCGATGATCTCACGAGTCACCGCATCGAGCGCCGATGTGCGACCCGCGGCTTCCGGATGCATCAACGCTTTCAGCCGAGTCTAAATCAATTCGAGTTGATCGGGATTCGTCGCCAGCACGCGCCAAAAGTTTGGCACGAAGTCGATCTACTTCGTCCGCTTGATGTCGTCGAATATCGCGGCGATACGCGGCGCGGCGGTCGCCTCATCAATTGAAGAGACCGTTGCGATTCGAGTCGAAGGATGGCTCATCGAATGACCTCTCGTCGTGTTCCATGAAAACGCCCGGCGTTCGTGTGAAGGCCGGGCGTTTCGTCGTGGGGCAGATTTTCAACCTGCCTCACGGGCTACTTGGCGTCGATCGTCACGCCTGGCCAATCGTCAGTGCGGAACGGAGTCAGCGGCAGACCAGCGGACGAGTACATGTTGACGACCGGGTTGTCGGCCCAGGCATAACGCACAGCGACGGGCTCTTTCACCTTGTCGCTCCAGACTTCGATGCGGCCGTCAGGCAGGATTTTGGCCGAGGCCCAGACGAATTTCTTGTCGGTATCCGCGATCGCAAAGCCGCGAGGCTCATTGACGTCAAAGGGTCGCCAGCCATTCGCAGCTGGAGCGACGTTGTCAAACGTCAGCACGATCCTATTGTCGGACTTCTCCATCGACTTGTAGAGCGGGCTGCGGCACGGAATGCCAGCGACTTTGTAGGTCTCGGCCAACGCCCAGCGAGCCAGCCGACGACCGACATCGACCTTGTTCTTCGGGTGGATGTCTTTGCCCTCGCCGATGTCGATGATGACCGCTTCGCCGGTGTTCTTCAGCCGCTTCATTGTCAGCGTCTGAGCTTCCCGCAGTTCGGCCCACGAGCTGTCACCTGGTTCGGGTTTCTCACCCAGGAAATCGGCGAGCTGGACCCAATAAAACGGAAAGTCTCCTTGGCCCCATTCGTCTCGCCAGTTCTGGATCATCAGCGGGAACAGGTCGCGGTACTGGTAGGCTCGACCGGCGTTCGATTCCCCCTGATACCAGATCGCTCCGCGAATGCCGTAGCCGATGTGAGAACTCAGCACGCCGTTGTAAATGTTGGCCGGCCGAGCGTTGCCGCGCATCTGATTCTGCAATCCGGCAAGCTGCTTCTTCTGATCCTCGTTGAGGTCGGTTTTCGCCGACAGATCGGCGAACGACTTCTCGGTAAGCATCCAACGTTCGATCAGCGGCCGCATGGATGGAGTCTTCGTCAGCAAGTCGCGATTGACCCACGCTTCGCAGGCCGAGCCGCCCCAGGCGTTGTTGATCATCCCGACCGGCACATCGAGCGTCCGCTGCAACTGCCTTGCGAAGAAATAGCCGACCGCCGAAAACCCTCCGACCGACTCCGGTGTGCAGACTTGCCACTTTCGATCGGGGTGAGTCCAGATCGGCTCCTGCACGCCGATGTTTGGGAAATTGATCATCCGCAGCTTCGGATGCTTGGCGGTCGCACGCTCCAAATCGGCATCGTTGGACGAGTTCACTGACCACTGCATGTTGGACTGTCCTGAGCAAATCCAAACCTCGCCGACGAGGACGTCACCGAACTTGATTTCGTTCTTGCCTTTGACGGTCAAAGTCAGCGGCTCGCCGACTTCGAGTGGGTCGAGCATCACGTTCCACGATCCATCCGCGCCCCCCTTGGTCTTGTGGCTTTGCGAGGCGATCGAAACCGTCACCTCTTCGCCAGCCGCCGCTTTGCCCCAGACTTTATTCTTTTGGCTGCGTTGCAAAACCATGTGCTCGCCAAAGATGTTCGGCAGCGAAACATCGGCCATCGCCGAACCGGCTCCCGTCAAAGCCACTACCACCGCCAACCACGCTCGCGTGCGAGTTGCTTTAAGAAGACAGAGCATAAGTCGAGTTCCTTTCCAAAGGTGTCGAACTGAGTTTCTGGTCGCAGCGACCGCCGTGTCACAAGCTAATCAACCCGGCTGATGAGGGCAAATCAGGAGTTGGCAGTTGTCAGCGGAGACGAAATAATGCTCCGTCCCGGCGCATCGGTTGGTGTGGCCCGGTGTCGGAAGTGCCGGCCTCGTCAATCAAAAGGAGCGGTCATGGCTCGTTGGCTAGTCTCTTTGGGAATGCTCGCAACGATTGGTTGGACCGTAGTCGCTGCTGCCGCGGATGCCGTCCCGGACAAAAAGGGGATCGCCTTTTTCGAGAAGCGTATCCGCCCGGTGCTGGTCGAAAGCTGCTACGAATGCCACTCGACCAAAGAGGGGAGCAAAGTCAAAGGGGGCCTCGCAATCGACTCGCGCGAGGGACTGTTGCAAGGGGGTGAGACTGGCCCCGCGATCGTTCCTGGCAGTCCGGAAGACAGCCTGCTGATCGAGGCTCTGCGACACGACGGCCTCGAGATGCCCCCCGAAAAGAAACTGCCCGACACGGTCATCGCCGACTTCGTGGCCTGGGTTAAAATGGGTGCTCCTGATCCGCGTGAGGGAGGCAAGGTTCCGGTCGCTCGCAAAGAGATCGACATTGAAGCCGGCCGCCAGTTCTGGGCCTTTCAGCCGCCAAAAGCGGTTGAGCCTCCGAGTGTCAAAGACAAGCAATGGTCGAAGTCGGACGTCGACAAGTTCGTGCTCGCAACGCTGGAGAAGAACAAACTCAAACCGGTCGCCGACGCGGATCGACGGACGTGGATTCGCCGAGCCACGCTCGATCTGGTCGGTCTGATTCCGACCCCGGCAGAGATCGATGCGTTCGTCAACGACAAGTCGCCGCAAGCCGCGGAGGCGGTCGTCGACCGACTGCTCGCGTCGCCACAGTTCGGCGAGCGTTGGGGCCGGCATTGGCTGGATGTCGCACGCTTCGCAGAATCCAACGGCAACACCGACAACGTGACCTATCCGCACGCTTGGCGATATCGCGACTACGTCATCAAGGCGTTCAACTCGGACAAGCCGTTCGATCAGTTCATCCGCGAGCAACTCGCCGGCGACTTACTGCCGTCCGAGAACTTGAACCAGCGGGACGAGTTCCTGGTTGCAACCGGCCTCCTCGCGCTCGGCTCAAAACCGCGAGCACAAAACAATCCCGATTTCCAAATGGACGTTGTCGCCGAGCAGATCGAAGTCGCGACCACCGGCTTCATGGCTTTGACCGTCGCCTGTGCTCGCTGCCATGACCACAAGTTCGATCCGATCCCGACCAGCGAGTACTACGCGATGGCCGGCCTGTTCACGAGCACCGACACGCTTTACAGCGCTGGCGGTGGACAAGGCAACGGCCGACAGAAGAGTACCGGCTTCCATGAACTCAACGGCGAACCGAATATGGCCGAGGTCCGCCAGAAACATACCACCGCGCTGGCGAAGTTACTCGACAATCGGCAGAAGGTGACCGCTGAACTCAAACGGTTGGGAGCCGTCGCAAAGGACAAACCCGCAGACAAGAACAAGCAGAAGCAAAAAAAAGCTGCCAAGAATCAGCCCCCGGTCAGACCCGAAGACATGCCAGCCGTCGAAGTCAAAGTCCCCAAAGACGCTTCGCCCGAAGAGGCGGGCAAAATCAAGCAACTCGGTGAAGACCTGCGTCACTGTGTCGATGAAATCAAGGAACTACAGGCGAACGCTCCGCTGCCAGGTGAGTTGGCGATGGGTGTCCGCGACGACACGAAGCCCGCCGATTGCCAGATTTGCGTTCGCGGCGACTCGAAAACTCGAGGCGCCGCTGTGCCGCGCGGTGTCGTCTCGGTCGCCACGATCGGCGAACTGCCAAAGGTCGATCCGACTCAGAGCGGCCGACTCGAACTCGCGAATTGGATCGCCTCGCCGAACAACCCTTTGACCGCCCGCGTGGCCGTGAATCGCGTCTGGCAACACCTCTTCGGCCGCGGCCTCGTGGCGAGCGTCGATAACTTCGGAGAACTCGGCGAGAAGCCCAGCCATCCGGAATTGCTCGATCAACTCGCATTGCAGTTCGTGCGCGACGGCTGGTCGATCAAGAAACTGGTTCGTTCGCTGGTGCTGACACGGACCTACGGCCTCGCCAGCACCCACGTCGTGAAGAGCTACGAAGTCGATCCCGACAACATCCACTTGTGGCGATACTCGCCGCACCGCATGGACTCGGACCAGATTCGCGACGCGATCCTCGCCGTCAGCGGCCAGCTTGATCTCGAACCGATGTCCGCGTCGATCGTCGCGAAGTCATCGGAAGAGGTCGTGCAGCAAGGTCGCTTGAATCCAGCGACGTTCTCCGACGCCAGCATTCGAAACCGCAGCATTTATCTCCCGATTGTCCGCAACGCAATGCCGGAAGCGCTCGAACTGTTCGACGCACCAGACCCGTCGCTGGTCATCGGTGTCCGCGACGTCACGACCGTCCCGTCGCAAAGCCTTTTCCTGATGAACAGCCAATTCCTCGTCCTGCAGTCGCGACACTTCGCCGAGCGCCTTCTGGCCGTCGGGGATTTGGGCGACTCCGCTCGCGTCGCGCTGGCGTTCCGAATTGCTTTGAACCGCGATCCGTCCGCAAAAGAGTCTGGGGAATCCACCGAATTCGTGAAACGCTCCGAGTCCGTCATCGAGTCCTCTGAAAAAGACAAAGAACAACTCCGAGTCCGTGCCTGGGCTGCCTTCTGCCAAGCCCTGCTCGCCTCGGCTGAGTTCCGATATGTCGAATAACAGAATCGTAGGTTGGGGACTCTTGCCCGACCCGCTCGACTTGGGACGGGCAAGAGTCCCCCTCCTACAAATCACTTTTCAGGAGCCTGCCATGCGTTGGTCCCGTCGCGAAATGTTGCAGCAAGTTTCCAGTGGCTTCGGCATGATGGCCTTCGCCGGCCTTGTCGGTCAGCGAGCTTCCGCCGACTACACCAACCCGCTGGCTCCGAAAGAACCGCACTTCGCTCCGAAGGCGAAGCGAGTGATCTACGCCTGCATGCGCGGCGGGCCCTCGCACGTCGACACGTTCGACTACAAGCCGGCGCTCGCTGAGCACGATGGCAAAGAAGCTCCCGAACAAAAGAACCGCACGCTGCTGGCCTCGCCGTGGAAATTCGAGCAGCAAGGCCAGAGCGGCCTGCCGATCTCGGAACTCTTTCCGCACGTTGGCAAGCACGCCGACCAGATGTGCCTGATTAACAGCTTGTGGACCGACGTGCCGAACCACCCGCAAGCGTTCCTGATGATGCACACTGGCGAGTTCCGCTTCGCGCGCCCCAGCATGGGAGCCTGGTCGTTGTATGGCCTTGGCACGCAGAATCAGAACCTGCCGGGCTTCGTGACAATCAATCCACCGAACAACCTCGGCGGATCACAAAACTATTCGAGTGGTTTCTTGCCGGCGATCTATCAAGGGACCGCCATCGGCCGTGAAGGCCAAAAAGTTTCTGACACGCGAATCGGCAACATCAGCTCGAAGCATCTCCCCGGCTCGTTGCAACGCGAGCAACTCGATCTTGTGCAATCGCTCAACCGTGATTTGCTCGGTCGCCAACAGGTCAACGCCGAAATCGAAGGGGTCATAGAATCCTACGAACTCGCCTTCCGGATGCAGGACGCCCTGCCGCAAGTGCTCGACCTGTCGAAAGAATCCAAGGATACGCTTGAGGCATACGGCATTGGTGGTGGCCCGACCGACAACTTCGGACGCCAATGCCTGATGGCTCGACGACTGGCGGAATCAGGAGTCCGCTTTATCGAAGTCACTCACGCCAACTGGGACCAGCACAGCGGTCTCAAGAACAACCTGACCAACAACTGCAAAGCGATCGATCAGCCTCTCGCCGCGTTGCTGGCCGATCTCGAAGCGCGTGACATGCTGAAAGATACACTGGTCATGTGGGGCGGCGAGTTCGGCCGCACTCCACACGTCCGCAACAAGGATGGCCGAGATCACAACGGCACGGCGTATTCCATGTGGCTGGCCGGCGGCGGGGTGAAAGGTGGGTTGCGTTACGGGGCCAGCGACGAGTTCGGCATCAAGGCGGTCGAAAACAAAGTCCATCCGCACGACCTGCACGCCACAATCCTGCACCTGCTCGGCCTGGACCACGAGAAACTGACGTACCGCTACGGCGGCCGCGATTACAAGCTGACAGGAGTTGGCGGCGCTCGCGTGATCGACGACATCTTTGCGTGAGTCAGAAGCCACAACGAGAAACCAGAAGCCCGGCTTTTCTAAAAAGCCGGGCTTCTTCGTTTGGCTCACGGCGCGATGTTGAAGCGTGGCTTGCTAGGGTTGATCAGCTCCGATTTCTGCGAACAGCCTCTCATCGGCAAACTCCGCGGCCCAGAGATGGGGCCACTCGTCGTGGACGATTATTGCCACGTGGTGAACGAATTTGACTATGACCGCTTGGTAAACACGTTCGTCAGTCGAATAGTATACAGGCTGGCCTTCTCCGGCTCGAATATGCCAATAAGGCAATGCCTATGACAACAATCCTTCAGCGTCGCAGTTTTCTTCACCTTGGCCTCACGGGAGTCTCGCTCACTCAATTTGGGGCCTGCAGACAGGCAACATCCGCGGTGCCAACGCCGCATGCTAACGGAAACAGCTTCGGGCGCGCACGCAGTGTGATTGTCATGTTCTGCTGGGGCGGAATGAGCCACGTTGACACGTTCGATATGAAGCCTGACGCAGGCACCGACATTCGTGGAGAGTATACCCCGGTCGCGACCAGTGTTCCGGGACTTTACGTCACAGAGCACTTACCGATGATGGCCCGACAGATGCATCATTTAGCCGTCGTGCGAAGTGTTCATCACCAGGCGGGCGACCATCGCAAAGCAGCCTACTGGAATTTGACGGGACATATGCCCACGGGAGCAGATGGCGGAGTTGTTCCTCCTTTGCTGCCGTCGCGAAAGGACTGGCCCTGCATCGGAGCCCAAGTCGCCGTCGCGATGCGGAATGATCCTCGCTTCCGAAATCGCAAGCCAGTCCGCCGCATCAATCCTGATGAAGTTGTTGAAAATGATTCGGCCGTCGATTGGGACAAACTCCGGATTGTCAGCAAAGTCAGCCTCAGCACCGAAGTCCTTGGTCCGGGACATTTTTCAACAGGCTCTTTTGGTCGACAGGACGGGTTTACGAATGAGCATACCGTCGAGTTGATTGGCAAGATCGGCAAGGACTTTGCTGCCTCTGTTTATCTGACGCGACAGCCCTCCGGCCCATATGCGGATCTGTCAGAAATGGTTAACGGTGACGGCACCGATGGAGACTGGGGCTCGGACACTCATGGCCGGCCCGGCAACCTCTGCCTGATTGGCGACGGAGAGGCAAGCGTTCCGCATGCCGGTTTCGGTTGCCACGCCAACAAATTCATCACATTGAATCTGGACGAAATCCGCTCGCGTCATTTTCATGGGACCGATAAACCATTCGTCCTCGGATGCCGTGTGGGAATCAATGGTGATCCGGACGTACATGTCAGTGCAGTCGGACAGGCCGCAATCCTGCTGGACGGAAAGCGGATTGCAGTGAGCAGGCTTTTGCAGCGAGATGCTCGTTCGCAGAAGCTGGAAGCCGTTATCCGCCCGCAGGCAAAGTATCTGACGCTGGCGATGCTGAATGGAGACGCCCCAACGTATTACGACGACATCGCCATGAGGGATGTTGACCTTTATCACAGATACTCCAGAGACCGTCGAGGCGTTCGTGACCCAGGCCACTGAGTTTCTTCAGGGCCAGTGGAAACACCTCAATCTGTCATTCGCGCACCCTGAGTCAACCTGCATCAGCTTTATTGGCTCAAGCTATGTCTGACGAGCTGCACTCGGCGCAAGAATGACAACGCGACGCAAATGAAGTGAGCATTCACCGACGGTAGGCAGCTTAGCATCTTCGCCCAAGTAGGACTCCAAGGCGTTGATTGAAAAACGCCCAAGATATTGCTGCGCGAAACTCACCAGACGTGCTAACTCTTCGGCTTTTGGGTGAGGTGTTGGGCCTGGACCAACTGAGACAGAATCAAAGGGCTGTGTGTTATCGTGATTGGCGGGCTGTCCGTGACGCTGAATCGAAATTATGCCCAGTGGCGTGTCGATCCGAATTGATCGAAAGACGCGAACATTGTCAGAAATGATGGCCTTCAGCTTCTCGTGCGATTCAAATTCACCCACCGCGATTTGAAGTTCACCATCGGAGAGAAAGGAGAACGTGAACGATTGAGGCGCGACATCATCCTTGCCATTTGCGACCATCGCTTTGAGAGCTTCGATCATCTCGCGATCGTTTGACCGGATAATGTTGAAGTTGACTGACTGCATGGGGAATTCCCTCTGCTCGCAAACTAATCCGACATTTCCCAGATGAGTTGAGCCTGGATCGGATCCAGACTCGCAACGCTCTCCATCCTAACAACGACCCATACCTCACGCCCAACGTGTGCGGACCGTCTGTCATTTTTTTAGCCTCCCATCCCGGCTCGGCCCAATCCGCGCGAC
>CAMDRI010000193.1 GCA_945906725.1 Candidatus Kuenenia stuttgartensis
CACTGAGCTTGGCTCAGTGGCTCGCGGGCTTTTGCACGACGGACCTCGTGATTTCAATTGGCTGTTCCCTCACCTTTTTCGAAGGCATGAACCACTCATGAACCAAGACCAAACGCAACGCGCGGCCGAGTTGCTCTGGAACGCCTGGACCGAAGAACGTCGGATCGACGCGATCCCCGAAGCGTTCCGACCCGCGACCAGAGCCGACGGTTATCAGATTCAACGCCGACTCGCCGAGGTTTCTGGCCAGGCTACCGTCGGTTGGAAGATCGCTGCGACCAGCATCGCTGGGCAGAAACACTTGCAGGTCGATGGCCCGTTGGCTGGCCGGCTGTTGGCGAACCGAGTTCATCCCGATGGTGCGCCGATTGTGCTCGGCAACAATGGCATGCGCGTCGCTGAAGCGGAGTTCGCCTTTCGACTCGGTCACGACCTGCCGCCAAGGCCGCAGCCTTACGAACTTGCCGAGGTCATGGCCGCGATCGACACGCTGCATCCCGCCATCGAGATTCCCGATTCGCGCTACAATGACTTCTGCATCGTCGGCTCCCCGCAGCTCATCGCCGACAATGCGTGTGCTCATCATTTCGTGCTGGGAGCAGCGACCACCGCCGATTGGCGTTCGATCGACTTGCCATCGCACGCCGTGCGTTTGTTGTTGAACGGCACTCTTGCTCGTGAAGGAGTTGGAGCCAACGTGCTGGGCGATCCGCGACTCGCGATGACCTGGATCGCCAACGAACTTCGAGAACACGGCATCGGCCTTCGCGCGGGCGAAGTCGTCACTACCGGCACGAGTGTGGTCCCCATCCCCATCGAACTCGGTAGCCAACTCTTTGCCGACTTCGGTTGCTTCGGAACTGTGAAGACGGAAGTGGTGTGATCAATCCCTGTGCGAAATGGCAGTCACTATTGATGCCATTCGCCGACGAACGGTTTATAGAAGTCACGCCACTCACGTTGGAACCAAACCGGTGAAGACGGGAAGCCTTCTTGACCAAGCGAATCGACGGCGACGATGTAATAATGTCGCGATGATTTACCGGCCGATTCGTCGTTGAAAGTTGTCGCCATGATCGGTTCAGATGTCAGCCGCGAGACGGGATCTTTGTCGTACCGGCCATCCATTCGATAGACGCGATAGCCGACGATGCTCTTTTCCGGATTCGCTGCCCACTTGAGTTGGCACGTCGTACCGTCTTCTTTGCTGAAGACGTGCTGAGGCGATGATGGAATCGTGAAGAACGCCGACGATGGCCCGCTTTCCTTTCCCACGTCATCGACCGAGCGGACGCGATACGCGAAGACGGCCTTGCGGTACTCGCGCCCGGACTCGTCGAGATGCTCTTTGTGCAACGGCCGATCGTAGCTCGGTTCGCCGTCGATGGGCTGCGGTTCGTTCAAATTGATCGTCGAATCGACGAATGATGTTGTGTTGAGCGGCTCAGTCGAGATCCGCTGAAACGGCCCGATGCGGCGAATCGCCCCGACGATCGGTTCGGTCAGCGGCGGAGTGCGCGACTTTAGCCGCTTGAGTTGATCGTCGCTGTAAACCTCAACGACCGCGCGTTCGACGTGATATCTCATCGTAGCGGAAATCGTGAGACTTCCGTCTTTCGTCGAATCGACCGAACTCTCACGAGTTCGGCTACTCAAAGCTGCCATCCAACGGATTTCCACGCGCTGCGGCCCAATGACCGAAACGATTCCGTCCTCAACCAGCGGCAGAACCGATCGCGGTCTCCGCAACGGTGTCGGCAACTGACCAGCCGGAACCTCTCCGAATCGATACGTCCAAACCTGTTGCTCGCGCGGCTTGCTCGTGCAGTTTTCGAGAATCGCAAGATTCAACTCTGGAGCGAAGATCAAATTTCGCGCGCGATTGCTGGATGATTCGGGTTCGGCCGTCGGGTTCATCCGCTGCCAACGATTGGCTCCCGCGTCGTAGGCCCACGTCTGCAATTCGTGAGTGGCCGATTCCTCCTTGCCGGTCGTGATCTTGATGATCGCCAGCACGACGCGATGAATCGGATCGTAGGTCAGCACCGCGTCGTTCTTGTCGGTCGGCGGTTGGACGTCCGGTTTCATATCGCGCCACTCGTTGCGGCGCACGTCGTAGGTCCAGGTGTGAACGTCGTTGTCGAACTGCGAGCCGAACAGCACATGCAGCTTACGAGCCTCGTCGTAGGCCATGTTCCCACCACTGCGAGCGGCCGGTTCGTTGTGGGACGGCCTTCCTAGGCCGCCTGCCTTCTCATCATCTCGACGGCCTGGGAAGGCCGTCCCACGGTTGGGCCAGCGCCATTCATTGCGAGCCGGGTCATAAATCAACGTTCCCTCGTTGCTCCCTTCGCCGCCGAACACTACGACGACTTGTTCGTCGCTATCCCACGAAGCACAGCGATACGGTGCGAGCTTTGGTGTCGGCAACGGTCGCCGGTTTCGCCAGCGGTTCTCGCCGAGGTCGTAGGTCCACACGGACGAGTCGTTCAAATACAGCTCGCGAGCCCACTGCCACCCGTGGCTGCCGCTGAAGAACGGAAACCGCACATACCGCCCGCTCGTCGGGTCGTAAACATTTTGATTGTTGCAGCAAACCCCCGGCGGCGACGTATTCGGCTCCTTGAGCGTCCATTTCGCCGTCACTAAATCAAACGTCCAAACCTCCGCACCCTGCTCGCCCCCACCCCCTTGATTGTGCCCGCCATACCTCACGAGCAATTTGTGTTGCCGATCCCAAACACACGCCCCCTCATACCCCAACCGCGGCGAGACCGGAGCGTCGGGCAACGGAGTCCGCTTGATCCAGACGTTGGCGGGGTGATTGGCGAGGCTTGGTGAATCAGCGGCATCACACGAGGTGATGTACAAATTCAAGATGGAGAACAACGCGGAGATTCCAGCCGCATGTGGTCTGCATGAAAGCCGCTGACGACTCATGGCCGACATCCCCATACTTTGGACGCTTATTTCATGTCCGCTTCCGCGAATGTGTGGCACACGCTAGCGACCACACGACACCGAACATTCCGCCCTTTGATCTGGCCGGGGCGGAATTTGAGCTGTCTGATGATCGGTGGGTAATCATTCAACGTACCGATGGAATAGACACTGCTGCCAGAGAATTTCACTTCGTCAACGTCGCCGCGTTCGTTGACCATGACCATGTACGTGATGCCGTCATTAAAGTGATTGACGTCCTCGTAATCGTCTTTGACGGTATGTGAATTGTTTCGCTCAAAGACCTCGCGGAGGAATGTCGGGATCATAATTTGGCGCTGGACTTTCGAGAGATTACGCGGCGTTGGGTAGATGTCGAGCAAAGGATGTTTCCATGCTTCGTATAGTCTCGCATTTGCTTCCACTTCGATCACAACATGTGGTTTCGGATTGTCGAATTTTTGGAATTCCTCGTTCTTGATCTCGCGCCCATTTCGAAATGTCGTCCGAAAGTGAATGCGTCCGTTGTTGTAGTATGAAGTATGAACGCCATCGAGTTTCCCATTCGAGTAGCGATCCGTAGCCCGGAGTACACCGCAATACCATTGGGTATGTTGGCCATGTCGAACGCCATTCCGCACTTCGCTAGTTGACGTCCAATCCGAGCGAAAGAACAACTTGTAGGTGCAGTCAATGTTGATGCCGTCATCAAAGAAGATCCCATTGCCATTCTTCACGACCTGCTGTCGGTCATCGTCCCAAGCGTTCTTGACGATGAGCTTTTCACCCTTCCGATATTCCGCCTCAAGCCGCGGCGTGCCGTCGTCGAAGAATCTCACCCACTTGCCATATTTCTTACGGTCTTTGGTGTGAATTATTTCCGCCAACTGACCATTTGCATGCCACAGTAGGATCGGTTCGATGGCATTTCCGGACTTATCTGAGACAAGTCGCTTCTGGATTGTCCCCGACGAGAAATACCATTCGTCCGTCTTGGTCGCCCCGTGCTTTAGCGTCTTGTGTTTGGGCTGTCCGTTGGGCCAAAAATTCGTCGAAGCTTCGCCACCGGCGTAAAAGCAAGTATGTTCGAGCGTGCCATCGTCGGAGTGACGCCGATAGGCTCCTGTGATGACTCCGCGACGGATTGTCGCCTGCTCGAAAAGCTGTCCGTTGGAATGGCGTGTTTCAATCTCGCCACTGAATTTCGGATCGATCGATTTACCGTCGTCACCAAGGGCAAAGGGAGCAAAATTCTCACGCAGCCATTTTTCAAGCTGCTTGCTCGTCCGATTCGCAATTCGCATCACGGTCTTGTCGAGCTTGCATAATTCCGTCATGCGTGCGAATAGGCCGTCCTCCCCAAAGGGTTGTTCGACATGAAATTCCTTTTCGCGCTGATGAAACACCTTCGTCGCATCCACCACGACGGCGGCCATCGCTTCGTTGCCGGAGTCCTTCAACAAACCGGTCAATGACGGCACGAGAACATCACCGAGGTTGTAGAAGAACTGAGTCAACCCGCCGTTCTCAACTTCTCTGAGAAACACCGACCAGGAAAACACTCCCTGCTGTTGTTGGCTGAGTTTTAGCCACCGCTTCGACCGATGCCGTTCTTCCCCAAGTTCGTGATTGACGAATTGGAACAACGCGCCTAAAAACTCATCGCCACGAAAGCGAAAGAAATCAATACGACTGAATCGGAGTGATGTCGGTTTGCTCTTCGTTGCCATTTCAATTCCCCGGTCGTTCGGCATGTTTGACCAACGCTTTCGCGGTTTATTCACGCTGTTCGCGGAAGTCAATCAGCAGCTTGTGGTCGTCCCGGAGCGGCGGAAGCCCTCTCCCGCTTTTGATGTCGGCGAGCCAACGGGAATGTGGTGGCGAGTGCGGCAAAGTCCCGCCAGGAACGGCCGACAATAGCCCAGCGATTCATCGCTGGGATTCGGTCGCCAACAAAGCCATAAGTCCCGTCAGGGACGAAAGACCGAGTCGCGTATCATCGCATTAACCAATCCTTCTTTCGCCCCTACCGGGGCTTCGATGTCATGTTCACGACCACGACCCAGCGATGAATCGCTGGGCTATTTTCGGGATGTCCCTATCGGGACAGACATAACTCATCGCACCGGCTGTTCGCGGAAGTCAATCAGCGACTGGTGGTCGTCCCGGAACGGCTGAAGCCTTCTCCCGCTTTTGATGTCGGCGAGCCAACGGAAATACCGAGTGGGGTTGTCGGTAATGAGACACCAAATCGTCGTTCTGTTCTCCACGATTCAGCTTCGACCGGATAGAGAGCGACGCGAAACAAGCGATTTAATCTGCTTATGCCAAGATCTCTTTCACGACGTTGCCATGCACGTCGGTCAAACGAAAATCGCGGCCTTGGAAGCGGTAGGTTAGCTTCTCGTGGTCGATGCCCAGGCAATGCAGCAGCGTGGCGTTGAGGTCGTGGACGTGCATCGGCTTCTCGGTGATGTTGTAAGAAAAATCGTCGGTCTCGCCGTGGACGAGTCCCTTCTTCATGCCGCCGCCGGCGAACCACATCGTGAAGTTGCGCGGGTGATGATCGCGGCCGTAGTTGTCTTTGGTCAGCGTTCCTTGGCTGTAAACCGTGCGGCCGAACTCGCCGCCCCAGACGACCAGCGTGTCGTCGAGCATTCCGCGTTGCTTCAAGTCTTTGACCAGCGCGGCGGCGGGACGATCGGCGGCTTTCGTCAGTTGGCGGATGCTGCCGGGCAGGCCGCCGTGATGGTCCCAGCCGCGCAGGAAGACTTGCGTGTACCGCACGCCACGCTCGGCCATGCGCCGCGCGAGCAGGCAGTTGTAGGCGAACGTGCCGGGATCGGTGACTTCCGGGCCGTACATGTCGAGCACATGCTTCGGCTCGTTCGAGATGTCGGTCAGTTCCGGAACCGACGTCTGCATTCGGAAGGCCATCTCGTACTGAGCGATCCGCGTGTTGATTTCCGGATCGCCCATTTCCTCGAACCGCTTTTGATTCAGCTTGGCGAGACCGTCGAGCATCTTGCGACGCGTGACCGGATCGACGCCCGCCGGGTTCGACAGGTACAGCACCGGATCACCCTGCGACCGCAGTCCGACTCCCTGATGCTTCGTCGGCAGGAATCCCGAACCCCACAGCCGCGAGAAGAGCGCCTGCGTCGCCGAACCGGGAGCGATGCGCGAGGTCAGCACGACGAAGCTCGGCAGATTTTGATTCGGACTGCCGATGCCATACGAGATCCAGGCACCCGCGCTGGGACGGCCGGGGAGTTCGCTGCCGGTTTGGATGAACGTGATCGCCGGGTCGTGGTTGATCGCGTCGGTGTGCATCGACTTGACGATCGTGATGTCGTCCACGATTGAACCGATCTCCGGCAGCAACTCGCTGACGAGTGCTCCGCTCTCGCCGTGCGGCCGGAATTTGAACAGCGTCGGAGCGATCGGGAATCGGGTCTGCCCCGACGTCATCGTCGTGATCCGCTGACCGTTGCGCACCGATTCCGGCAAGTCTTTGTCGAAGTACTCCTCCATCTTCGGCTTGTAGTCGAAGAGGTCCATTTGCGACGGCCCGTCGGCCATGAACAGCCAAATGACTCGCTTGGCCGTCGGTGCATGATGCAGCGCGGGCAGGATTCCGGCCGACTCATTGACGGCTGGTTCAGCCAGCAGCGATTGCGGCTTCATCGTCGAAGCCAACGCCGCTCCACCGAGTCCGGCCGCGCACTTGCCGAAGAAGTAACGTCGAGTCTCACGCAGTTGATATTCTTGAATCGGGTTCATGGTTTGGTCCGTTGTGAGTAGTCTGTTGCCGGTTGGTTGGAAGAAAACGGGCGTGAGTCATCATCCGTCCGGCGTGTCGATCAGCAGTTGCAATCGTTCGGCATGTTGCGGGCACAACCGCGCGCACCAGGATTGGTCGATCAAGCCGGTTCCGAGCAAGTCTCGCAAATGTGTTCGGTCTTTGTCGCGGTACGAATTCAGCTTCATCACCACGAGCGCCTCAAGCGACACCACAAGATAATTGTTGGCGGGGACGGCCTCGGTCACATCGGCGGTGGGCAGCGGGTACGAATCTTTGACCTTCTCGTTCGCGAAGAGCAGATGCACGCCACGGCTGGGCTTGCCATCTGGGCCGTCGATGAAAACGTGGACGCCATTGACGAAGTGGTATTCGAAGCCAACTCCTTCGAGTGCTTGCTTGATGGCGTCGAAGTCCGAACGGCGAACGAGGATGTCCACGTCGTTCGTGTTGCGAACCGCATCTTCATCGACGCGAGCGACCCATGCCGCAACCGCGTTTCCACCAGCGACGGCGTACGGAATGCCGGCTTTCTCCAACGCGGCGGCGGCTCGGCAGGCTCTTTCTTTGACAGCTTCCACGGCGTTAATCATCCGTTGCCAAGAGAAATCGTGAAGCACCAACGCGGTCACGGCATTACTCCTTCGTCAGCGTCTCGTCCAAGTTCAGCAGCAGATTGGCGAGCATTGTCATGGCGGCGTACTCGCTGGGGTTGAGTGCTTCGTCCCGTTTCGATTCGCCGATGCTGAGGAGTTTGACCGCCTCGTCTGCCTTTGATTGATAGTGCGTGTGATGTTCTTGAAAGAGGGCGACGAGCACTTCCAATTCGGCGGGGGACGGCTTGCGGCCGGTGGCGAGGCGGAAGCCGTGGATCACGCGATCGGGGTATGTCGTGCCGCCTTCGAGCAACATGCGGCGAGCGAAGTGCCGCGAGGCTTCGACGAATTGTTCGTCGTTCATTGTGGCGAGCGCTTGCAGCGGCGTGTTGGTGCGCGGACGTCGCACGGAGCAGACCTCGCGCGACGGGGCGTCGAATGTGGTCATCTGCGGTGGCGGCGAAGTCCGTTTCCAAAACGTGTACATGCTGCGGCGATACAGAGCCTCGCCGGCATCCCGTTTGAATTGGCTGGTCGTGCTGCCGACAAACGCGACTGCTTCCCACAGGCCGAGCGGCTGGTACGGCTTGACGCTCTTGCCGCCGACTTTCTCGACCAGCAAGCCGCTGGTGAAGAGGGCCGCATCGCGGATGACTTCTGCATCGAAACGGAATCGCGGGCCGCGAGCCAACAGCATGTTTTCTGGATCGCGTTTGACGAGGTCCGGCGAAACGCGGCTCGATTGGCGATACGTGTTTGACGTGACAATCAGTCGCATGAGGTGTCGCATGTCCCAATTCTTGGGAGCGGCGGCTTCGGTGTTTTCGATGAGCGTGCGAGCGGTCGGCGTTTGGAACTCCGTCGCGAGCCAGTCGAGCAATTCCGGATGTGTCGGCCAATCGCCTTGGATGCCGAAGTCCTCGGACGTTTTCACGATGCCTCGGCCGAAGAATTGTTGCCAGAACCGATTGACTGTGACTCGCGACGAAAGCGGGTGCGACGGATCAACCAGCCATTTCGCGAGGCTCAGGCGATTGATCGGAGCACCATCGGGCAGTTTGCCACCGAGGGCGGCCGGGACTCCGTGAGTCACCTTGTCGCCCTTTTTGTTGTACGCACCGCGGATCAAGATGTTCGTGTCGCGAAGTTGCGGCATGTCGGCCATGACCATCGTGGAGGGAATCGCGCCGTCGAGGTCCGTTCGCTGCTTGTTGAGTGCCGCGATCTTGGCATTGAGCGGCGCGAGCACCGGTTGTGATTTGGC
>CAMDRI010000194.1 GCA_945906725.1 Candidatus Kuenenia stuttgartensis
ACTTTAGTCCGCGACGGAACAATGTCAATGAGCTGAAGTCAATGCGAGTCGGGCGAATTTCAAACCTTCGATTCTCAACTTCAATCCACGGGTCGCACGGATTGCTTCAAGCGGTGTTGGATACATCATTCGGGTGCGACTCGATCAGCAACATCACCGAACTGACGAGCGGTGGATCACCTGTACCAACGAAGGCCGGATGAGGGACTCAAGGATAGTTGGCCCCCTTACCCCAACCCTCTCCCAAAGGGCGAGGGAGAAAGACTCCACGACAAATCACGTTCAAGCCGCGTTCGCACCGGGAGCCGGCGACATGTGGAAGTGGCCGTCTTCACTGACGTCTTCGAAGCGGACGGACATGCGTTTGCTCACGCCGCTTTGTTCCATCGTCACGCCGTAGAGGATGTCGCCGATCTGCATCGAGCGTTTGTTGTGCGTGATCATGATGAATTGCGTGGCGGTCTTGAACTCGCGGACGACGCCGCTGTAACGCTCAACGTTGGCTTCGTCCAAGGCAGCGTCGACTTCGTCCAGGATGCAGAACGGACTGGGCTTGCTGCGGAAGATCGCCATCAAGAGCGCGACGGCGGTCATCGTTTTCTCGCCGCCGCTCAGCAAAGAGATGCTGCGCAGTTCCTTGCCGGGCGGACGAGCGACCACGTCGATGCCACAGTCGAGCACGTCGTTGTGATCTTCGAGGATGATGTCTCCCTCGCCGCCACCGAACATCTTGCGGAAGAGTTGCTGGAACTGCACACGGATCGCTTCGAAGGTTTCCAGGAACATCCGCTGACTTTCGCCGTTGATCTGGCGGATGATCTCTTCAAGCGTGGCCTTGGCTTCTTCAAGGTCTTGCAACTGCGAGCTGAGGTGCTGGTAACGGCCATCCAGTTCGTCGAGGTCTTTGAGGCTGTCGGTGTTGACGCTGCCCATCATCTTGAGCTTGCGGCGCAGACGATTGACTCGCTCTTCGAGTTTCGGACGAACGTCGGTGAAAGAGGGGCCGGGGGTTACGGGCTGGGGGTTAGGGGTCGAGAACTCAGGATCTGAGGGTAGATCGACATTCAAAAGCGAACATTCGCCTAACACTTGATCCCCAACCCCTAACCCATCGTTTTCCTCCCGCCATTTCTCGAACGCAGACGCTCCCGACGCGACGACTTCGTCGAGCGTTATTTGGTATTCCTCTTCGATCCGTTCGGCGCAGACTTGCAACTGGTGACGAGCGTCACGAGCGGCGATCTCGTTGGCGTGCAGGCGATCTGCGAGCTCGCGGCGAGCGGCTCGCAGACGAGCTTCCTCTTCGGCGAACGTCGACTTCTGAGTCCGCAGTTGGTCCTTGTCGGTCAGGATCGACGCGACTTCGGCGGCGAATTTCTCGTCGAGGAGTTGCAGTTCCCACAATTCAGCGTTCGTGTTGAGCATCTGCAAAATGAGCTGCCGCATCTGTGCGGCAGCGGCTTGCAGGCGGCGTTCGGCTTCGTCGAATTGTTCGTCGCGTTGTCGCTGCTCCTCCTGCAAACGGACGACCGTCGATCGCAAGCCTTGCAATCGTTCCTCGTGCTTGGCGAGGACCAATCGCTGGTCGACTTGCTGTTGCGTCAGCAATTGCCGTCGGGAGTCGTGCCCCACGACATCCGCTTCGAGCGCAACGAATAAATCGCGCAGGCTGGCGAGGTTGTCGTCGAACCAGGCATGTTCGCGTTGAGCTTGTTCGATTTGCAGAACCAGTTCGGAGGCGAGCGACTCGAACCGCGCGGCTTCGGCGAGGATTGCGTCCCGTTCTTTCGAGAAACGCTCGACTTCTTGTCGCTGCGCATGCACGTCCGACCGCGCGTGAGCGAGTCGGTCGGCGATCTCTTGTTTCTCGGACGTCGCGGTCTCGATCACTCGTTCGACATTCTTAAGGGATTGTGACGCGTCGGCCAGTTGGCGTTCACCATCGGCAATCGTGCGGTCCAGTCGCAACAGATCGTTCTTGAGCCGTCGCAGTTCGCTGCGGCGAGTCAGCAAGGCGGATTCGCTACGAACCGTGCCGGCGAACAACGTACCATCGTCTTCGAGAAGCTCGCCTTGCAACGTGACGAATCGGCAGCCTCGGCCTTCACCGTCCGCCAACCGCAACGCGGTGTCGAGCGTGTCGACAACCCACGTCGTGCCGAGCAATGCCTCGGCCAAGCCGGGGAGCGCGGTCTTGAGGCTGGCGAGTTGGTCGGCACGTTTGATGACGCCAGTTTGAGTAGGCAGTAGGCAGTAGGCAGTAGGCAGTGCAATTGCTTCTTCACCACTGCCCACTGCCCACTGCCTACTGCCTTCTGCATTCCCAACTTCCACAAATCCCACTCGCCCCGACAGGCGGCTCGCACCGCTGTTGAGGTACTCGATGATCGGGGCCATTTCGCGGACGACGATGAGTTGTGCTCGGGCACCGAGAGCGACTTCGAGGATTGCCGCTTCGTCGAGGTCGGCTTCAAGCAGATCTGCGACGCTGCCAAGGATGCTGGTCCACGGAGCGTAATCGGAGGATTGTGCTCGACTGAGGATTTCCTTCACGCCGATGCCGAGTCCCTCTTGCCGACGTTCGAGATCTTCCAGGACCGCTTGCTGCGACTGGCGGGCACTGCGGTCTTCACGCTGTTCTCTGAGTTGCTGTTGTAATCGTTCTTGTTCGGCGATGAGTTGCTGTTGTCGGTCGCGGACTTCACGGACTCGGCTGTCGAGCGACGCGACTTCGCTGAGCACGGCATCGACGGCCGCTTGCCGGCGCAAGACTTCGGATTGTGCCGAAACAGTGCTGGAAACGCACTGATCCAAACGCTGGCTGGCGGCGATCGCAGCGGAATTCGCGGCGTCTCGTTGCGAGTGCAAGTTGTTGACTCGTTGCTGCGTCGCACTGGCCTGCTGCGTCAGTTCGAGCTGCTTTTGGCGTTCGCGGTCGAGCGTCGCTTGATCGGCTTTGAGTTGCGCCGCGAGTTCCGCCAGTTGTTTTTCGGTGTCGGCGATTGCGGTGCGCAGCCGCAGGTGTTCTGCGTCGCCGGTCGATAGCTCCTCTTCCGAGCGATGCAGTTCGGCGGTCAGCTCGCACGAGCGGCCGTGCATGACGGTTCGCTGCCGGCGCAGGCGGTCCAATTCAGAGCCGAGTTCTTTTTGACGAGCGGTCAGATGTCGCAGCGTTGCCTCTTGCCGAACGACGCTCTCGCGATTGCCGGCGGCGGTCCGCTCGGCATGTCGCAGGCGAGAATCAACCTCGGCAATCTCGGCGTCGAAGACCGAGAGCTTTTGTTCGAGTTCCTGTTGCCGCGAGGACAATTCGGCGAGTTCGGCTTCGCCGGAGTACAGTTCTGCTTCGACGACGGCCAATTGCGCGGAGAAGTGCCGGTGATCGTCGGCGGCGAGACCGAACCACCACTCGCGCAGTTCAGCGGAGATCTCGCGGTACTTGCTGGCTTTCGAGGCTTGCGATCGCATCGAGCTGAGCTGCGATTCGACCTCGTCCACGATGTCTCGCAGTCGTAGCAGGTTTTGTTCGACACGTTCCAGCTTGCGAGTCGCCTCTTCTTTGCGAAGTTTGTAACGCGATACTCCTGCGGCTTCCTCGAAGACGTGCCGCCGAGCGGCGGCATTCGATTGCAAGATCTGATCGACTCGACCTTGCTCAATGATGCTGTAGGCGGACGAGCCGGCCCCCGTGCCGAGGAACAGGTCTTTGATGTCCTTCAGCCGCGCGGCCTGCTGATTGATGAGGTATTCCGAATCACCGTTTCGCCAGATTCGGCGGCCGATCTGCACTTCGGATGCATCGAGTGCCAGGCACTTCGACGAGTTGTCGAACGTCAGCAGGACCTCCGCAAACGGAGCCGGTTTGCGGCCCGATGCGCCGTTGAAGATCACGTCGGTCATCTCTTTGCCGCGGAGACTCTTGGGGCTTTGATCGCCGAGCACCCACTTGATCGAGTCGACGACGTTGCTCTTCCCCGACCCGTTCGGTCCGACGACACACGTGATCCCGCGCGAAAAATCGAAACGAGTTCGATCCGCGAAGCTCTTGAAGCCGAACATTTCCAGCGACTTGAGCATGGCTTGCGGGGAGGGGTTAGGGGCTGGGGGGTTAGGGAGATCGGATCAAGGAGGCGGGATTGGTTCTTAGGCTTCTCTCACCCCTCGCTCCTACTTCAGTTTCCAGAATTCGAACCAGCGTCGTTCGGGGTCGTCGGCCGTCGTCGTCTTGCGAGCGTCCGCGACCGACGCGGTGCCGTTTGAGTCGGTCTCGGTCTGAGCGACTTCGTCAGGAGCGGCGGTCTGCTTCTCAATGGCTTCACCTTCTGTTGGCTTGGAGTTGCCATCGTCTTTGAGGTTCGGGACGAAGTTCGGGACGAGGTTCGCGTTGCCGACGCGGACCTTCTTGCCGTTGGATTTGGCCGAGTCATCCTTGCGGACATATTCGCGGCCACCTTGCGGCAGGGCGTCGATTTCGATGTGGCTGGTGAGGTTCTGTTGCTTGGCGGCTTGCAGCAGAAGTTGGGCGACATCGGGGTAGCTGGCTCCAAAATCGACGGCGGTGCGGATGACTTCGGCAACGCGCGTCGAAACTTCTTTGCGTTTGTCCGGCTGACCGGCCTGGTACTTGGAAATCACGATGCGATCCTTGCCCGGCTGCGCCGTGACGAGAATGTGATTTCCGGCTCGCACTGCCAGCGGAGTCTTGAACCGCTGGTCTTCACCGAAGAGAACGATCTCCGAGCGGCGATGCTGAGTCAAATGGATGATTGGCTCGCCAGTGGTCGGCAGCGTGTGCAAGGCGAAGAGTTCACGGTCGGAGTTGGCCTCCTTCATCCTCTCGCCGTTGAGATACGGGTCACGCTTGTCGAGCGTCCACAACGCTCGGAAGGCTCCGTAGCGCAATTCTGCGCTGTCGGTGATCTTGCCGGACTCGTCCGACTGCGCGTTGGTCAGTTTGCGGAGCAGCAGATGAGCCTCGCCGTCGTCGATTGTCGAGAGCGCTGCGAGTGCGTACACACGGAAGGCTCGTTCGCTGACGGCTGCCTCGCCAAGCACCGGCACGGCTTCAGCCTGACCGAGATAAGCCATCGCGACTGCTGCGTTGAAACGGACTAACAAGTCGGGATGCTTCAGTCCCGTTTTGAGAATAGGAATGGCTTCGTTACCGATGGCTTCCAACTGCAATGTCGCCAGCTCCGACGTGTCAGGATCCAGCAATTGCGTTTTCAACTTTTCCATGCGGACATGCCTCGCGACCGGCGTCTCGCGAAAGGCGATGTTGCGGATCACCTCGCGATACCGCGGGTAATTGTCCTTGTAGCGCGGCAGTACTTTCAGCTCGATCGTCTGATCGGTGAGCGCTTTGGCAAGTGGCTCGCGCAGTCCGCTTTCGTTGTAGGCGAAGAATCGCTGGCCGATCCTGTCGGCGATGCGCTTGGACTGCCGCACACTCTTGAAGTCGCTGCGAAGTTGGATTCGCAGGTCGCGGTCCTTTTTGGACGCCCCCCCACCGAGGACTTTACCGCGTCGTTTCAAGCCAGTGCTGTCTGATTTGCCTTCACCGGATGTGACCATGATTGACCCCTTCGCCTTCGCCAAAATATGACCTTTCAGCACACCTTGGCCGGGAACGATGGCCGATTCGGACAGTTCCGTTTCGAGCAGCCAGCCGCCATTGAGGCTGCTGGTGGTATCTCCATCGGGAACGCGAACCTCGACATCAAAGGCTTCACCTTTGCGAATCATCGGCGGCAAGTACGCGCGAACGATGACCAGTGCTGTGTTCGGCGAACGCAGGATTGTTTCGGGATCGTTGATGCCTCGGCGACGCATGTCGTCCGCGAGCACTTCGCGATAGCTCGAAGGTGGCGGATCGCTGCCGGTCCCGTCCAAACCAACAACCAACCCGACGCCTTCAAGCGTCACTAAATTCAGATTCGCGAAGCCGGCGTAGTCGCCGACCATCGGTGTTTCGACTTTAGTCTCGAACTCCTTGTCCTTCTCGTCCTCGTCTTTGAGATCGCTGAGCTTCTCAGCATCCTCGTCCTGCTTGTCTGGCGACTGTGATCGCAGCAGTTTGGATGGCAACAGTTTGAAGTCCTGACAGCCGACGATAGAGCCGGCCAGCAGCAGACTCACAGCCAGGCAAACGCTGAGTCGAAACGCCTTCATGACGTTGCTCCCGAAAGGGCAGGGCAGGTGACTGGCTTCATCGTGAGCTGGCGGCGTTCTGGAATGGCGCAGCGTCTGAACGACGCGACGAATCGCACGCCGATGGCCGACGGTGAAACAATCGGAAGAAATGGAACGGTGGGAAATTCAGACTGGAAATTGCTCGGCCAGAGTGCCGAGCGGAAGGAATGGGGCGGGACAGTACGCCCGGTCGCGCGCAAGGGTCAAGGTGTCTCTGGCGTCGTCAAAACTAACCCGAAGCGTCAGCGAGGGCGAACGCTTCACGCGCCTCACATTTTGTGAGCGTTTTCAAGCACTCGCCCTCGCTGACGCTTCGAGTTAGTTTGGGTTGCCTGAGTGCTGATTCATGCTCAACCAAACCGATCCAACCATGATGAAATCGCTGAACTTCGAGTTCATGAGAGTGCGTCACTCTGACCTTGCCGACAACGGCGCAAATCTTGAGCGGAATTGTGACGGACCAGAAGATGATGCGCTTACGCTATTGAGAAAATTTGGGGAGAAACTACTGCATGCCTTCGTGTTGGGCGCGAAAGGGGAGGTCCATATGCCAGATCGCCCCAAGGATGGTGAGACAAAGAAGTTTTCAGACTTGGTCAAGAATTATTGTGCTGACCCCGCTAAGCGATGGCACATTCCCGAACCGGAACGCTCGCGTTTTTTCTCCGAGCTGATTGCCGAGGGCAACAAGGCCACGCATGGTCGACAGAATCGAGTGACGTTTAGTTCGAGGCGGCAATTGCATGTCGTCTGGGAACTCGCGTGCTGGGTTTGGACAAAGCTCGAATGGGGTGATGTGCCGGCAGAATTCATCGACCCACCAAAAGGCGGAGCGGAACTTCACAACGAGCGTTCGCAAAAACTCGAAACGCTCAAACTCCTTGGCGAATCCAAGCGGGAATCAGCGGAAGCCAGCAAACGTGCGGCTGAGGCTGAACGCCTCGCGGTTGAGCGTCTAGGCCCGGTAAATTTGACCCACTGGATTCGCCTAGGACAACGGGCGTTCTCGCCACCGCCAAACTTCACAGGCCGAGAGTTTGCGTTCCGCAGGATCGAGCAGTTTTTGAATGACCCCGAAAGCCGTTCCCGTCATCCTGAACTCGTTCGACGACGTCGGCCGTCGGCTCGTTCGCATCCAAGCCCTGCCCAATGATCCGAAGGATGAGGCGTGGCTTCAGGAGATTCTCTATTCGCATCCAGAGCTTCTGCCGGTCAACGAGATCGACGACTTTTACGCGCCGCCGATTTCGATTGGACGTGAAGTCGGTACTGATCGAGGACCGATCGACAACCTTTACGTCAGCCCCGTTGGTGGCATCACGATCGTCGAGACCAAGCTCTGGAAGAATCCGGAAAAGCACCGAACCGTAGTGGCTCAAGTGATTGACTATGCCAAGGAACTTGCCACTTGGGACTACGATCGGCTTTGTCAGGCGATCTTGCAATCGTCTCGACGCCGAGGCGAGAAAGAGAACGTGTCGCTGGAAGACAAAGTTGCCGAGACTCTCAAGAGCAGCGGGATTCCGTTGCACGAGTTTCAGGAGGGCGTTGCGACATCGTTATCGCAGGGCAGTTTCCTGCTTCTCATCGTGGGCGACAAAATCTCGCCAAACATTGCTTTGCTGACTCAGGCGATTCAAAGCGCGCCGGGGTTGGGATTCACTTTGGCGTTGGCGGAGATGCAACTCTTTCAGACGACTCCGGGAAGTGACTGGCCGTTGCTCGTGATCCCGGAAATTGTGGGACGGACCGTCGAAATGACACGAGGTGTTGTTCGTGTTCAATACACACAAGAAAAGCCAACAGTCACAGTGACAGTTGCCGACAACGACGCCGATGGCCGAAAGTACAGCAGCACTGTCGGCAGCCTGGACCAAGAGTTGTTTCTCAAGCTGATCCCCAAGGATCTGGTGCAACCATTCCAAGAAGCGTTCGAGGAGTGGCCCAAGCTCGGCGGTACCATTCGAGGCACACCGGAGAGAATGTTTTTTGAGATGGTCCTTGGTGGCCAGCCGCGAAAACTCGTTCGCTGCGACGCGGGCCGAATCACCGTGATGCTCCCCAAATTCATTGAGGAATGGGGTAGTGATTCGCGCCTGTACGATTCCTATCTTGAGTCACTGGAACCCGCGCCTGTCGTCCAGGCTCACGTTCGATCAGACAAACTTTGGATGAGGTACGAAAAACTAAGAACTCGTCCAAAAACTACTCCGTGTTTTTTGGGCGAGGGCGAATCGTGTAGTTCCACTGAGGGCAGATCTCGTGGCGGGTCAGTTGAATCGTTTTGAACTCGGCGTTGGTGACCTTTAAGCCTGTCAGGTAGGTATGTTCGAA
>CAMDRI010000195.1 GCA_945906725.1 Candidatus Kuenenia stuttgartensis
CCGAAACCGCTCGAACCGCCCACGCCACTCCGAAACCTTCCGCCCATCCGCTCGACGCGACATGACGCCTCCAAGTTGAAAAGGTTGTGAATCAACAACCCCGCCAACTTACTCGACGCGTCAAGATTGGTGCTGATGAGCGCTCACATGCTTCGAGACAGAGCTTCGTCTCGAAGTCGTTGGAAAGTCGTTGTGTTTGTCGCGACAGTGACAGCGTGCAGAGCGACGAATGCAGATGCCAGCTTCGAGTGTCGGACGGATGAACGAAGTACCTTCACAACGAGAACGAGGAACGCCCATGGCAAAGTCTCGACGACGAGCTGAGATCGGTGGGACAGACGGTATCAAACTCAACGTTTTGTGCGCCCGACTAGGAGTCTCCTATCGAGACGCCCGTTATGCGCTTGCGCGCGGGATCACGCCCAAAGGAGTTGAGAATGACCCAGGGCGCGGCAATCACCGCTTGTTTAATTGGGCTCAGGCATTTGAATTGGCTGTTGTGCTCAAACTCAAGGCCGCCGGCTTTCACACACCGCTGGCAGGCATCATTTCCAAGTTTGCCGCACGGGTTGAAGGTCTGTCCGTCGGGTTGGCATGGGATTCAGAATTCGCGCCATTGCACGGCAAGTTCACAACGGAGCATCGGTGGTACTTTGACGTCGGCGATGGTCGCTATGTGCGACATGTGACCGATGCGAGCCCAAGAAAAGGGGGTTCTCTTGAAGAAATCGAGTGGGTTGATGCACGCAACGGTCGTTTGGCCAGATCAGCCCAACCCGTTGTCATTGCCCGAATCGACTTGACGGCGATTGCTCGATTGCTCGCGGATGAGTTCGAAGAGTCCGAAAGGTCCGCGAAATCGCCGCCGCGATCGAAACGAGCAAGGTAGTCGCAACTGCACGTGCTCACGCCATGGGGAAAACTCCGAAATTCATCGTAACCGGCAAAGTATTCCATTTAAGACAAAAAGTGGCTTAGAGGTGTTGACGAGCGGAACGTGAACCGCGAAATAGTAGCCATCGGGCGGCGGCGGTGAATCTTGGAAGAACGAACTGCGCCGCTTGAAGATGATTCCGCGATGCGGAAAAGCAATTCACTCTCCGTCACTCAGATCAGGGAAGATCATGTTTCGCTACCCGTGGTATCGGCATCCATTTGTGGAAGCGACGCGACACCGACTCGGTCCCGCATGGCGCTGGAAGCTTGCGGGCGAAAGTCTCGACGAGGAATGGACGTCGAGCTTTGACAGAGTAGATCGGTATGTGCGATGGGTGTGGCTCTATCGCCGGCAGGTGTTATTCGGCCCGGATTTCGGAGCCGTCACCGACGAGTTTTGGAATCTGTGTCAGGGGGCGGAGTCGATTCAAGTAGTGAGAAGCATACGAGAAGAAATGATGCTCATGGTGCTCGGCGAATGTCTACCACCGGAAATCGCTGATTGGTACGGCTTCGACGAAAACGTCGTCCGTGTGTGGGAAGGCACTTACTTCGATGTGCGCGACGGACTGCGAGCCACCGACTGGTTGAATGCCCACATCATCGAGCCTGAACGGCAAGTTGGAAATCTGAGATGTGCTGCCAAACTCTCTCTGGCCTTACGTGGCGGTCCTGAGATTGCGAAGCGTCTGTCGAAGATGGAATCGAGTCCGCCGACCGATGACACGCAACGACGCCAGGTCGAGGAATTGGAATTGGCGGTGAACTCCTGGATTGCCGTGAACCAGCCCTTCCGATCCGAGAAGGACATGCAACAGATGCTGCGCTACAAGCAGCAACTGGATGACATCGAGCATCAAGCTGAGGCGGCCAGAGAGCCGGAATCCGAGAATGAGCGGTATCTTCGCGAAGCTCTCGAGAAGTTTCAGTTCCAAGTTGGGAACCCATTGCCGTTCTGGTCGTCCCCGGACCCGCCGATAGGCCCGGTGGCGGAGACTGATCCGGCGGTCGATCGAACAAATCAAGGATGAAAACATGTCTGATGACAAAGTGATCTACTCGGAATTTCTGGGACACTGTGAGATCGCACGAGTCTCGTGGATGGGGCGCGACACGTTTCCGCTACCGAATACTTACTCCTGCCGATTTGAATCTGAAACGGTGTTGTCTGAATTGGTTCAACGTCATGAAGTTGACAGTCTCGTCAAATCGGGTGTCGTTGTCCGATCAGAAGACGGGAGCCCGCGGCTGAATGATCGGCTCGACGGACGCGGGCAAATTGCAATACCGCTGCGAGCGGATGGGAGCGAGCAGCCGTTCGACATTGTTTTGGACAACGGGTGTGTGTCCGGCAAGCGATTAGCCGCAAGTTCGATCCTAGCTGACCGGACCATTAAAGAAGCACTGCCGAAGTTCGATAATGTGCTGCTCGTAACACAGACACTGGCTGAAGCCGGGATTCTTCAGATGTGCGGTATTCCGGCGGTCGTGAGTGCGGGTCTCGAACGACTGCAAGAACCGTATCTATCCCAATTCATCCGTTTCTTTCATCTGATTCCGCAGAAGCAAATGCGATCAGTGTTTCATCCGACCTCGGTGCGGAAGTCGGGTCCACAACTGGTGCTCCTTCTCGCATCACTGAACGACATGAGCCCGACCTGTCCGGATTCAATGCGCGCTGTCGAAGTTCACCTGCGGCAGTTTGCTCTCTCTTCCGAGTGGGATTGCACCGGCATCAAGAGCTGGCATCCCGAGGACACGTTCTTCGACAAATTGAGATTCCTCGCAAACAACGGCCGGTCAGATTACATCCGCGGACTCTTTCAGTCGAGCATCTCGCGCGAAAGCCGAAATCTCATTCCCACAACAGTCCCAGCGAAAACGGGCGTTGGTCTCCGCGAAGCCTTCGCAAAGTGAGCGATCGCGACCGGTCGCCCGAACGACGCTGACCTGCGTGATCAAGCCTGGCAAACGTTGAATCGCGAATGGGATGAATCCTTGATTGGTCCGTTGATCAGTGCCGCTGAGTCCTGTGCGGAACCTGTCGAAGCCAATCTGCGAATGGCGCTCGCGGAACTCCTGAGGATGCTGCATCCGCTCGCGGCGAAAGTGTCGGAACAAAGTCGTGATCGCAGTCAACAAGGGGATGGGTATTTTGTTCCAATCCGGAAGGACGACGAACTCGATCGGCTTTTGCCTGTCGCCAATCTCGCACTGCGGATTTCCAAGGAGGTTTTGTCATGGAAAGAAAAGGAACCACAGTTCAACCTGCCGTTTCCACGGAGGACTTGATGAGCGCGTTGCGTCGTCTGAATCTCACAGCCGACCAAATGTCCGCATTGAGCACTCAGGGATTCGTGGCCCGCGAGCGCCGTTGTGGTAGAAGGGACATCTTCAAGCTTCGATTTCGAATCGATGGAAAACAGATCGTTCGCTCGCTTGGGACATCAGCAACGAACGCTGCGTGGGTCGCGGTCGCCGTCAAAGTGCTGCAACGCAGAATGCGCGCGCAACGTGAATTGAGAAAACTCGAGGGGGAACTGTGGAAATACTTGAAGGCAACCAAGACGTCTTTACGCCCAGCCTTCGAATTGGCTGGCTACCGATTTCATGGAATGTGCGTGCGTCGTACCCGCAGTCGAAGTGGTCTGCGGAACATCAACAGTCTCTCCGACAATTTCATAGGAGCAAGTCATGGATGATTCTCTGATCAACAACCAAGTCCCAGCACTCCCCAGCAATCCGAACAACGGCGTAAGCCGTCGTTCAGACGAACCAGACGCACGGCTCAAACGGGTTGCAGACTACGCCAAAGCCGCACTTCAGCGAGCGGATCCGCTGGCCTCCGTCATCGGTGTGGCCAACAGCGGCTTGTTCAGCTTTGCGACGAGATTCCAAGATGCAATTGATGCGGCAACGGATCCGAGTAGCCCCGTACCGATGGACCTTAGGACGCTGCAACCAGCGATCGATTCCTATCTTCGCATCATGCGCCAAATCGATCGCTTTACTCAGCTCGAACTGCGCCTCACCGAGCCGACTCAGGGACGGTGAGCGTCGCGGCGGACGTCGACAAGCGAAGAAATCACCATTTGATACCACCGCGAACGCTTGGGAGGTTTCGGGGAGCAGACCAGCATGACGAGCCGTCATGTCCAATGCCCGGTGCGTCAGTCGCGTTGTCGGCTAGTGGCCGATCGACTCTTGTTTGAGTGGAAAATGTACCGAGCGATCGCTTTGTCACCGGTTCGGGTTAAGCGTTCCGCGTCAACGGCTTGTCGAAGGTCTCGGCTGGCAGTTGCGGTCGAGAGCTTTGGGAACAGCCCCATGTATTCCTTGCGCGAGAAGGATCGTTTTTCAAAATGCTCGTGTGCAGTCTCCAACCGTTGTTCGGACGTGACCGTCGCGGGGGCGAGTTGGCTCAACGTTCGATCCAAGGCTTCCTGCGTCGCGGCGAGTGAAAACTCAATGAAGGCCGTCGAATGACCAGCCTGATTGCATTTGCCCAGGACCGAGTAGTACTCCTTTTGACGTTCGCGAATCACCGATTCGATGGGCACATGCTGAAACAGCGGGTGATAATGGCTCAGAATAAGCGTGTGCCACAGGCGACCCATCCGACCGTTGCCGTCTTCGAAAGGATGGATGAACTCCAACTCGTAGTGGACGACGGCGGCCTTGATGACGGGATGCGTTTCCGTGTCGGCGGCAAAGAAGTCGAGCAAGTCCTTGACGAGGTAAGGGACACGACTTGCCGGCGGAGCGATGTGAATGACTTTCTTCCCTTTCATGACACCCACGCCGCCTGTTCGCCACCGGCCAGCGCGCTCCAGCAATCCAGCCATGAGCACTCCGTGAGCTTTCAGAAAGTCGGCACGTCGGCCGGGTTTCCAATCCGCGAGACGTTCGTAGGCCGCTAAGGCGTTCTGGACTTCGAGGATGTCTCGCCGGGGACCAACAACTCGCTTCCCCTCCAGCACGGCGGAGACTTGTTCTTCGGTCAGCGCATTACCCTCGATGGCGACGCTCCCCTGCACCGTCTTCACCCGCAGCGACTTCCGCAACAAGGGAGCGGGCCGTGGATGATGCAGCCCCTCGTAACGCCCCAACAGCCGCTCGATGTCGGTCAAAAGTCGAATGCAAAGCGGTGTGATCTCAAACGGCGGTCTCATTCGCCGATAGTATCAGCCGATACTATCGCGGCGAAGGCAGAATCACAGTTTGGAAAAAGCCATTTCGCTGACGTTGGCAAATCAAACTGGTGTAACGATGGCTGTGTGCCAATAACTGTGTCCCAAACCGGTCGGCGGGCCAGGAACTGTGTCCCAAGTTTGACAAGAACTGTGTCTCGCGCGATCGTAAGTCCAAATCCAGTCGTACCCGGCGGGACAACAACTGTGTCCCACACCAGTGGTGGTTTGGGACAAAGTTGTTGTCATTTGGGACAAAGTTCCTGTCCCAGTGGGACAAAGTTGTTGTCCCAAAATCATGTGGCGCGCTCTTCATGTAGATGATTTCAAAGGCGGGCGTATTGATGGCGGCGCGGATGCGGGATTCGCCGAGCAGTCCAGCCTCAATGAGGCCGTGGCTCATGAGCCGCGGAGCGGAAACGCCGGCTGCCTTTTTATTCCTTCACGAGCCGGAGCCGGCTTCATTGGGGCGCGGCTCTTGAGCCTTGAAGAGGGAAACGCAGACCTTTCAATCGCCGACGGACATCGGCCAGGCTTCATCACGAATTATGGTGAATTGTGCATTCAAGATGAGCGGGATAGCGTGAATGTCACAGCCGAAATCCCATCGAAACTTGTTGAATCCATTCTTGGATTCGAGCCGCCATTCATTCGAGATGACTCGCAACTGGAAAGGTGTGTTCCGCGATGAATTTCATTCTTCAACCTTGGCAACTGTTCATCGTCATTCTGGTGAATTGGGTCAATCGGCAGCAGCAACAGGCCATCGAGTATCTCCGAACCGAGAATCAGATTCTTCGCGAGAAGGCCGGCAAGAAACGCATGCTGTTGAACGATAACCAACGACGGCGGCTGGCGGTCAAAGGGAAGGCGCTCGGACACAAGCTCCTCAAGGAATTCGCGACTCTCGTGACGCCTGATACGATTCTGCGTTGGCATCGTGAACTCGTCGTCCGAAAGCTGGCTATTCTTAGCCAGCGAGCGGCAGTTGGTCGGCCCCGAATCGCCCAAGAGATCGTCGATCTCACGCTCAAGCTGGCCCGCGAAAATCCAACGTGGGGCTGCGACCGAATTCAAGGAGCACTTGCCAACCTTGGTCACGCGATCTCGGACACCTCGATCAGCAAATTACTCAAATCACACGGCATTGAGCCAGCTCCGGATCGGCAACGGCAGACGACTTGGGAATCGTTCTTGAAAGCGCACTGGGATTCGCTGTTTGCGATCGACTTCACAACGACCGAAGTCTGGACGCTCCGCGGATTGGTCACGATGTCAGTGCTCGTGGTGATGAGACTGAAGACACGCCAGATCGAAATCGCCGGCGTCGCCACCAATCCCGATAGCGCTTGGGTCACTCAAGTAGCGCGTAAGTTGGCTGATCCGAAGGAGGGATTCCTGCGAAATGCCTCGCATGTGCTGATGGACCGCGACACGAAGTTCTCTCCGCTTCGCAGATTTCTGGAGACGAATACCACCACCAAAGCCATCTTACTGCCTCCGCGAAGCCCAAATCTCAACGCCCACCTTGAACGCTTGATGAGAAGCCTCCATGAAGAGTGCCTCGACCGGATGATCTTCTTTGGAGAAAAGCCGCTACGGCACGCTCTGTCGGAATTCCAGACGCATTATCACTCCGAACGCAATCACCAGGGACTCGACAATCAGTTGATTGACCCTGATCAGGAAGTTGGCCGATCGAGCGGCATCATCGACTGCCGCGAACGACTCGGCGGAATGCTGCGCTACTATCACCGCCGCGCCGCATGAATTTTGCCGAAGACGTCGCATTCCATTCAGGTGCCGTGCGAACTAATCCGACAGACACACTGCGCGCACGTACCAAACTCGCCCGAATTCCAGCGGGCTATTCTCGAAAATCACCCGGCTCCGACGAGCGGTCGCTCGATTTTCTGCGCTGCCAAGTTATTCAACAGCCAATCGCCAAACAGTTTTCGTTCGGCGGAATTTGTTGACATTACGGGGCGAGGACTCTGTCTGGTCCCTGATGCGACTCAGTGGGAATCACTTCGCGCGCGAGAACTCGACCTGATTCGTCAGCGAGCGCGGTCTTGATCGAAGTTCCGCCGAGGTCCACTCCAGCCAGAAGACCTGCCATCAGCAACTCTCCACGATCGAGACCCAGCGCCGTTCGCGATGGCTGCGCAGCACGGCTTCGCACAGCAGAATCTCCCGATGACCGTCGGCAAACGTCGGAAACGGTGACGGAGCGGAGAAGTCAACCACAGCAGCCGAGAGACTCTCGATTTGTGATCTCATCGTAGTTTTCCGCGTGCGGGAGTCGCCGACTGGATCGGGCCGAGGCGGCTGTGGAACTCGTACTGGTCGCCGCGGTAGAGCGTCCGCTCCCACCACAACGGTGAGTCGTCTTCGAGGTAGCCGACGGAGACGACTTCCAATGCCGGAGACTTGGCGGTTGTCTGAAGGTGCTTGGCTTCGCTCGATGTCAGCAGCACCGCGCGAATGACTTCGTTCGCACCGCCGATCTTGAGGCCGTGCGTCTCGGTCCAAGTGCGATACAGCGAGCCTTCCGCCTGCGACTTCGTTAGCTTCGGACAGTGACGCTGCACGACGTAGCGGTGCTCCAGAATCACCGGCACGCCGTCCGCAAGGCGGATGCGGTCAAGTTCCCATAGCTCATCAGTCGGCGCGACGCCTAAAGCGACGTGGAGTGATTCATCAATCTCGGCGGCAGTCAGCTTGCCGAACGTGATCAGTTCCGTGCTGGGCTTTTTCCCGGCGGCGCGAGCCTTCTCGGTAAAGCTCACGAGAGAGCGCACGTCGTAGTCGATCACGTCGCGCCGCACGAAGGTGCCTAGCCCTTTGCGAAACTCCAGAAAGCCTTCGGACACCAGACTGGCGAGCGACTTGTTGGCGGTGGCACGGCTGACTTGAAATTTCTCGGCGACCTCACGCTCGGTGAGGAATTGGTCGCCCGAGCGATACTCCGCCGCCAGCGCCGTGCGCAGTCGCTGGTTGAGCTGCTGATACACCGGGCTGCGAACGAGTGACGTATCCATGTTGTTGAGACTTTCAGGAAGACTTGATACCGTGGCTTAGCCACCATAGCATGATGCCATCGAGTTGGCAATCCGTTCGTTCGTCGTTCTGCCTTCGGGCATTCCATACCGTGAGCCTACTCAGAGGGCGTGCGGGAAGTTAGGAGTTTGGGGTCAGGCCGCGAGCTGTCTGCGTGCCGCTTCGGTGAGTGGGCGGCTGGTGAGTCGTTTGAGCATGACGTCGATCATACTGACATGGATCAGGGCTTCGCTGGTTTCCGACCAGTA
>CAMDRI010000196.1 GCA_945906725.1 Candidatus Kuenenia stuttgartensis
AATCTCGGCCAGCAACAACCGAATGATCGCCTGAGCCTCAGGCGATTGTCTCGCAATCAGTTCTTCCGTGACGACCGACGACATCACACACTGATCGCAGAAAAACCCAAATGACGCGAGATCGTTTTTAGACTCCGTGAACGATTACCACCTGCACACACCGTCCAAGTCGTCGGTTCGGGCGAGACGCCCGCACCACAAGTCAGATCGCGTCGATCCACTCGGCATCGAAGACGAACAACTCATCGACGAGATCGCCGGCACCAGCGATCACCTTGTCGAGCGGATCTTTCCTCGCTCCGTTGCCACCAGAGACCGTGTCCGCGTCGGTTTCGCCATCAATGCGATCGTTGCCGAGTCCTCCACGCAGCAAATCGTTGTTGCGGCCTCCGCGCAGGCGGTCTTTGCCGTCGCCCCCGATCAGCGTGTCGTTACCGTCGTCGCCGAGCAGGCTGTCGTTGCCGGCAAAGCCAGACAATGCATCGTTGCCATGTCCACCAAACAGTGTGTCGCTGCCTTCGCCACCGTTGAGTGTGTCGTTGCCTGCGTCCGCCAGGAGACGATCGTTTCCTTCGCCGCCCAGGAGCAAATCGTCGTCGAGGCCTCCGTTGAGCGTGTCGTTGCCAACGTTGCCTTGGAGCGTATCCGCTCCAACCGAACCGGTCATCGAGTCGTTGCCATCTCCCCCTTGCAGTAGATCATTCCCGTCTTGGCCCTGGAGATTGTCATTCTCGACTCCGCCATCAAGCGAATCGTTGCCAAGTCCACCGAGCAACGTGTCGCGACCGATCTCGCCGTTGAGTAAATCGTCATCGTCACCGCCGTTGATCGAGTCCTTACCGGCTCCGCCGCTGACGGTGTCGTTCCCGGCCTGACCGTACAGATGGTCGTTGCCGTCACCGCCGATCAGAATATCATTGCCGCTGCCCGCGAAGATTCTGTCGATTCCTGCCTCACCCACCAAAGAGTCCGCTCCGCCGTTGCCGATCAGGCTGTCGTCGTCATGGCCCCCCAGTAATGTGTCGTTGCCAGCGCCGCCGATGAGCGTGTCGCGTCCGGCCGCACCCACAACGCTGACCGCAACACTGATCGCGGACGCATCGACCCGATCCGCTCCAAAGCCAACATTGATCGTGATCTTGGCAGCGAACGCCGCGTCGAGCGACTGAATCAGCACGAAGTCGGTCCGGAACCCACCGTTGATGATCAACTCAGTGGTCGGATTCAAGAAGCTCGACGCTTGGCCGTTGAGGATGAATCGCGAGCGGCCGTTGTTCGGCACGTCATCATCGACGATCACGATCAAGTGCGGTCGATTGGGATCGACGTTGATCGTGTACGTCTCCGAATACGGAATCGGCGGAGGATCGCCGCCACCTCCACTCCTACCTTCGGTGCCGTTCAACTCCCAGCCGATGTCGGCGAGCGCGGCATAGTCCAGTGCGGTGAAGAGTTTTCGTGTGCCGACCAAGATCGACGGGTCCATCGCCGCTTCGCTTCCGTCGTCCTCGGTCCCTTCGTGAAAGTGCGTACTGCCGGACAGAGGCACGTTGCCACCGTATTCCGCGACCGAATTCTTGCCAGTGAAAAACCTCCCGGAGATCTGACTGTCCCACGAACCGGCGGTGCCGATCCCCAGCACATGCCCCAATTCGTGCATCGCCACCGACAGAAAATCCTGCTGGTCGGAACCCTGTCCGTCGGCCGACATGCCGAAGTACCAGTTGGCGTCGTTGTCGAACGTGATCGAGCCGCCCCACACTCCGAAGTCCGATTCGGGAACCTCAAACATCCCCGTCTGCCCGCGCGCCGCCACCAAATCGAGCCACGCTTCGGAGCCAGACGACGAGTATCCGCCTGGACCGCCCACTCCCAGCGAACTCATGTTGCGCGAGTCGACGAACACAAGGATCGTGTCTTCGGGAATCGACTGATCGTCGAGCGTGAATGAATCGTTGCCTGACGGGTTCGACGTTGTCAGCGACCAAGTGTTTCCGCCGCTGGGCACGATCGGTAGCAAATGATCATCGAGTCGACTGCCGATCATCTCTCCGGCCAGCTCCAAGATCTGACGGCGAGCGGTATCGTCGAAGAAATGATTCGTGTCGCGGCTGTAGTCAAATTGGATTGTGAGCGTCAGCAGCTGTCGAGATTCGAGAATCTCTGCTCGCGACTGTCCAGTCAGCCTGCCACGGTTCCGGCGGCGGGAGAACTTCGACCAAATCGAAAGGCACCACAGCAATGCTCGCATAAATAACACCCGCCATTTGGTCATTGGCTCCTGCTGAGTATCGGCTTCACTGAAGAGTCGAAATTCCATTGGCACCGACGGGCGGAAACAAGACGCTGTCTTGCCTGCTTCGCCATAATTTTGCGAACTCACATCGACGAGCCGGCGCATTGTGCTCCTTAACGAAGCTACACCCGTCAACGAGGCACGACTACAACTCGCGCATGACGCTCCTTCGCACTCAATCTTCTCGTCTGACTTTGCGGCTTTCCCGTGACCTGACTCGCAGCCTGAAACGCGGGCATCCGTGGGTCTTCGTGGACTCCTTGCGAGATTTGCCGCCGGCTCCTCCCGGCACGCCAGCACTCCTTCTAGACAACACTCGCGGCCGACCGATCGCCGCCGGTTTCTACGACCCGGAAAGTTCGGTCACGTTCCGAGCTTGCCGAGTCGATGAACCGCTGCGACTGAACGACGACTGGGCCGAGTCTCGGTTCGAGCAAGCGATCGCCCTGCGAAGCCGACTGTTCGACGAGCACACGACTGGCTTTCGATTGTTCAACGGCGAGGGGGACGGCCTTCCCGGCCTGGTCTGCGACCGCTACGCCGACGTGGCCGTGCTCAAGTTAGACGGCCCGGCCGCGAGCGGCTTCTGGGACATCGATGGCATCGCCGCCTGGCTCGTTGAACACACGGGAGTCCAATCGGTCGTTGAGCGCCGCAAGCAGCGGGGCCGCGAAGGCCGTTGGCTCATCGGTCAACGTTCGCCGCTGGTCGAGTTCCACGAGCATGGCGTGAAGTTCACGGCCGATGTGCTCAATGGTCAGAAGACCGGTTTCTTTCTGGATCAGCGAGACAATCGCCAGGCGATCCGCCGTCTAAGTCGCGGCTCACGCGTGCTCAATGTCTTCAGCTACACAGGCGGGTTCTCAGTGATGGCTGGAGTCGGCGGCGCGAAGCATGTCACCTCGGTCGATTCTGCCGAACCGGCCATCGCCGCCGCGGATGCCCATTGGCTGCTCAACGGCTTGCCGCCGGATGCTCACGTCGCAGTGGCGGTCGATGCGTTCGAGTTCCTCGACGAAGCTCGCCTGAAACGTCGCAAGTGGGACGTCGTCATCATCGATCCACCCGCCTTTGCGCCATCCGAAGCGACCGTCGCTCGCGCAGTCACGGCCTATCGTAAGCTCGCCTTCAACGGCGCGGCGATTTGTGACCGTGGCGGGTTGCTCGCGTTGGCGTCGTGCTCCAGCCACATCGACTCGCAGACATTTCTCGAAGCCTGCGAAGAGGGAATCTCAGAAGCCCGTCGCCGAGCCACGCTGCTGGCGATGCACTCGCAACCGCCCGATCACCCGACGCCGTTGGCAATGCCGGAGTTTCGCTACCTGAAGTTCGCGCTGCTGCGTTGCGAGTAGTGAAATCTCATTCACCGGATCGCCGAGTCGTTCCTAGCACGACGCGCCAGCGAGTGGACCGAAATCGGCGACTCACAGACCTCGAATGGGACTCACCACTCGCTGGCGCATCGTGCTAGTTATTCGAGTCGCCCCGCCAACTTGTCCACAATTAACCGCCCAACATTCAACGCCGCCGTTGCCGCAGGTGACGGAGCGTTGAGCACATTCACGACCAGATCATTCTCGACGATCTGGAAGTCGTCGACCAGCTTGCCGTCACGACCGAGCGCCTGCGCTCGCACACCTGATGGGGCGGAGTGCAGGTGCTCGGAACGAATCTCCGGCATCAACCGTTGCAGCGCTCGGACGAACGCCGCTTTGCTGAGCGATCGCCACATCTCGCCGCAGCCGGTTCGCCAGTGAGTCGCAGCCATCCGCAGGAAGCCGGGATACGTCAGCGACTCGAATAAGTCGCGCAGGTTGATGTCGAGCTTCGTGTATCCCTCGCGAGCAAACGCCAGCACTGCGTTCGGCCCGCACTCGATGCCGCCCTGAACCAGCCGCGTGAAATGCACGCCGAGAAACGGGAACCCCGGATCGGGCACCGGATAAATCAAGTTGCGGCACAGATGCTGCCACTCCGGCTTGAGTTCAAAATACTCGCCGCGAAACGGAACGATCTTCGAGTCCACCGGCGTGCCGCTCAGCTTCGCAACCCGGTCGGCGTGGAGTCCCGCGCACGTCACGACGAAGCGTGCCTCGACCTCACCCGCCGTCGATTGGACCAACATTCGCCCGCTCGACCGCGACATCGACGTCACCCGCGCGTTGAACAGTATCGAACGGCCCTTCTCGCGAATGCGTTCCGCCAGCTTCTGGCAGACGCCGGGATAATCGACGATCCCCGCCTCAGGCACATGAATCGCCGCGATCCCCGCCGAGTACGGTTCGAGTTCCCGCAGCCGCTCCGGCCCGATCATCTCGCACTGCACACCGTTCGCTTGCCCGCGAGCGAAAATGTCCCGCATCTTCGGCAGTTCATCCTCGCTGACGGCGACGATGACCTTGCCGCAGATGTCGTAGGCGACTCCTTCACGCTGGCAAAACTCCTCCATCGCCTTCTTGCCTTCGCGGCAGTTCGTCGCTCGTAGCGATCCCGGTTTGTAGTAGATGCCGCTGTGCAGCACGCCGGAGTTCCGCCCTGTCTGGTGAAACGCCAGCGTCGGCTCCTTTTCGAGGATCGTCACCGTCGTGCCCGGAAATCGTTCGAGCAGCCGGTACGCTGTCGCCAAGCCCACGATCCCGCCACCAATAATCGCCACATCCGTCTGAGTCATGTCTGATTCGCCTTTCCTTTGGGCGAGCGTTGTAGTTTCTCGCGGCCAACTTGGCGAAGGGCAGGGGGGCTCCTAAATTACCCCCTCGAGTTGGTCGGTGATTCGCGAGTGGGTTATTTCAGAGTGCTGATTTTCGATTGTTGATTGAAAATCCGGTCTGCGTTTCAGTCCAAAATGAAAAACTTAAAAATACCATGATCGTCAGTTGGAATTGGCTGAAAGACTACGTTGCTCTCGACGGCTCGCCCGCCGAGGTCGCCGAGCGACTGATGATGGCCGGACTCAATTTGGAGTCGATCGAACCGCACGGCGATGATCAGGCCATCGATCTGGAAGTCACTAGCAATCGCCCCGATTGCTTGGGCCACATCGGTGTCGCGCGCGAGGCGAGCGTCCTCTTCAACAAGCCGCTGACAATCCCAGCGGCCAACGTGAAGTCGAATGGTCAACCAGTTGAGAAGGCCACGTCGGTCGCGATCGAGTGCCTCGACCTCTGCCCGCGCTACGCCGCTCGCATGCTTCGCGGAGTCAAAATCGGACCCAGCCCGAAATGGCTGCGCGACCGACTGGAAACCATCGGCATAGCCTCGATCAACAACGTCGTTGATGTCACCAACTACTGCCTGATGGAAAGCGGTCAACCGTTCCACGCGTTCGATTTCGACAAACTGCGCGGCGGCCGAATCGTTGTTCGCCGACCGAAGCCCGGCGAGAGAATCCAGGCCATCGATCACAACGAATACGCCCTTACCCCCGACATGTGCGTCATCTGCGACGCCGAACGCCCCGTCGCAGTCGCAGGAGTCATGGGTGGTGCCGACACCGAAATCAAGTCTTCGACGAAGAACGTGTTGATCGAAGTCGCCGACTTCTCGTCGATGTCGATTCGCGTGACCGCTCGCAAGTTGAACCTGCACAGCCCGTCGTCGTACCGCTTCGAGCGTGGCGTCGATTCCAGTCGAATGGACTGGGCCAGCCGCCGCTGCTGCGAGTTGATTCAGCAAGTCGCTGGCGGAGAGTTGCTCGAAGGCTCGATCTGGGCCGGCGAACCTCCCGTCGTACAACGCCCGGCCGTGTCGTTGCGGCCAAACCAGTTCCGCCGCATCCTCGGCATTGATGTCTCGACCAATGACTCACACCGCATCCTGACGGCTCTCGGTCTGAAACCGACCGGCGACCAAGCCGACACCGATGGCACCCAACAATATCACCCACCAAGCTGGCGTCGTGATCTCTCTCGCGAGGCCGATCTGATCGAAGAAGTCGCTCGCATTCACGGCTACGACAAGATTCCAGAAGACGTTTTCGTGCCGCTGTCGCTCAGCCAGAAGTCCCTCACCGAGCGAGTGCTCGACCGCATTCGAGACACACTCACGGCCGCCGGTTTCTTCGAGACGATCACACTCTCCTTCGTCAGCGGTGAGTTGGCGGAACTGATTTCCTCCAGCAACTCAAAACTGTGTGTCGATCATTCGTCGCGACGGCAAGAGAACACGCTGCGACAAAGTTTGATCCCCAGCCTGCTCGTCGTGCGTCGCGACAACGAGCGGCACGGCAACTTCAACGCCAAGCTGTTCGAGACTGCCAGCGTGTACCTTGCCGCTCGCCCCGGCGATCCGACCGCCGAACCGCGCCGCCTCTCATTCGTCACCGGCGGTTCCTTCATCGAAGCCAAGGGAGTTGTCGAGACGCTCGTGCAGCGCGTCAACCCGCAATCGACCGTCACCGTTCGTCCAAGCGACCAACCGCACTTCGTCCCCGGCCGAGGTGCCGAAGTTTTGCTCAATGGCCAATCACTCGGCTGGCTGGGCGAGTTGTCCCGCAATGTGACCGACAAGCTCGATCTGCGAGACAGCGTGATCGCCGCGGAGCTCGACCTCGCGAGTATGGAGGCCTCACCGAATCTGGTCCCGGCGTTCGCCGAACTGCCTCGCTATCCGAGCATCTCACGCGACCTCAACTTCGTGCTCGATGAATTCATCACCTGGGACTCACTTAGCGAAGTGGTTCGCGCCGCCGCCGGCCCGTCGCTCGGTGTGCTGACGTTCGGCAGCCATTACCGCGGCCAACAAATCCCCGCGAACAAGAAGTCTTATGTTTTGACTGTCTCGTTCCGCGCCGCCGACCGCACGCTGACAAGTGATGAAGTCGATGCCGCCGTCAAGTCGGTCATCGAAGCCTGTGCGGTCAAACTTGGAGCGGCGTTGCGGTAACCGTCGTAGGTCAGGCTTTCCAGCCTGACTCAATCGGCCGGAGTTTGCGTCTCACGCTTTTGAAACAGCGGGCTGCGGCAAATCCGCAGACGATGCAGCCAGAACTGAGCCATCACCCCCAGCGTCCGCATTCCATAGGTCACGCTGCGTCCGAAGTTGATACTCGATGCTTCGTCGAAGTACCGAACCGGGACGGGGATGTCCCCCAGCTTGAATCCGAAGTGAACCGCCTGAGCGAGGAACTGGCTGTCGAACACGAAATCGTTCGAGTTCCGCTCGAACGGAATCGTCTCCAGCACCTCGCGGCGATAAGCTCGAAACCCACTATGAAAGTCACCGAGGTTTTGGCCGAGCGCGATGTTCTCGCAAATCGTCAGCCCGCGATTCGCGACGTACTTCCACTTCGGCATTCCGCCATCGAGCGCCTCACGCCGCGTGCGAATGCGCGAACCAAGCATCACGTCGCAGATGCCCAGCTTCAAAATCTCGACCGCGACCGGAATCACACGGCTGTCGTACTGATAGTCCGGATGGATCATGACGACGAAGTCGGCCCCGCGTTCCAGCGCCTGCCGATAGCACGTCTTTTGATTGCCCCCGTAGCCCGCGTTCTTTTCATGAGCGATGACGGTCAGGCCGAGCCGTCGAGCGATCTCGACGGTGTTGTCGCGGCTGCAATCATCCACCAGGATAATTTCGTGAACCGAACCGGCGGGGATGTCGGCAATGGTTTTTTCGAGCGTGGCGGCCGCATTGTAAGCCGGCATGACCGCGACGACTCGTCCAGGTTCTGCGATCGGTTCGGTCATGTGCGTGATCCGCTTTCAGAAACTTGCGACCCCAAGTGCTAGACAGTACAACGCCGCCTCGTTGTGAAGAACCCAAGGCCGTCGTGCCGATGACGCTCTTCATCGGCGAGAAGCCCCAATGAGCTTGGGCGATTAACTCAGCGGCTAGAGTGCCATCCTCACACGGTGGAAGTCACTGGTTCGAATCCAGTATCGCCCATTGCGGAATGATTTGCTGAGCCACGACTTGTGGCTACCTGTCGAAGAAATAGAGGCGGAAGCGAGTGGCTTACTACCACACTTCTACCACTCTTCCCGGCAGTGCAGCGTGAGACCCGGTTGAACGACCGGAATCCACACATCCTTGAACAAGGGAGCTGCACATGTCGAAGCAAACGAAGCCCAGCTATCTGCACCACAAGGCGACTGGCC
>CAMDRI010000197.1 GCA_945906725.1 Candidatus Kuenenia stuttgartensis
CGAAACCGCTCGAACCGCCCACGCCACTCCGAAACCTTCCGCCCATCCGCTCGACGCGACATGACGCCTCCAAGTTGAAAAGGTTGTGAATCAACAACCCCGCCAACTTACTCGACGCGTCAAGATTGGTGCTGATGAGCGCTCACTCACGCGTCACAATACGCGCTACGTTGCGCGCACGCAAAACGTGGGCTAGTCCACTGACCATCCGGGTTGTAGCCGATGAGGATGGCGGTGCTATTGATCCCTGGCGTCGACATGTCAATCTCCTTCCGCCGCCAAACGCTTTGAAGAACAGCGATCGAGAGACTTTTGGATGCCTTCAGGCTGATGCCACGTCGCCGACTCTCGCAACGACCGCTCCGATTCGCTTTTGATTCGGGCGCGGCGAGATAAGATGTCGGCATGGCCACCTCCGACACACTTGCACAACTCAAGTCGCGCATCTTGTCGCACTTCTCGATGATGTTTCTCTCGACGTGGGAGGAAGAGCGTTGGGAGGCGGAGTTGGCGGCGCTGGCCACGGAGATGGATCGCGGGTTGGTGACTTGGACGGTGACTCGCGGGGCGCTGCCGATGCTCAATGGGAATACGTCGGCGATGATTGACGCGGTGGAGTTCTTGCGGCATGTGCCCGACTTCCCGAGAGAGCAGTTGTTCCTGCTCAAGGATTTTCATCCGCATCTGGCAGATCCGCATATCGTGCGGCAGTTGCGGGATCTCGTACCAGTGCTCATCGAGCAGAACAAGACGCTGCTGTTCATGGGGCCGGAGACGGAGATTCCGGTTGAGTTGCAAAAAGATGCGTTAAAGTTTGATTTGCCGCTGCCGGGCCTCGACGAATTGCACACGGAATTGAAGGCGGTCCTGGAATCCGACAACGCGCACCGCCCTGCCCCGCTGACGGTCTCGCCGGAACAGGAGGAGCGGCTCGTCCGCACGATGTTAGGGCTGACAGCGGCTCAGGCTCGGAAATCTTTCCAGCGAGCGTTTCTCGGCCGGACCGAGATCGACGAGGAGATTTATTCGCAACTCATCAATGAGAAGAAGGTGATGGTGCAAGGCTCGGAGATGCTCGAATTTCAAGAGCTGTCTGAGGGAGTCAAAGACATCGGCGGGCTGGATGGCCTGAAAGATTGGGTCGCGAAGAGATCGCTGGCGTTCAGCGAGACAGCAAGGAAGAAAGGGATTCCGGCTCCGAAGGGAGTGTTGCTGCTGGGCGTGCAAGGTTGCGGCAAGAGCCTCACGGCGCGAGCGATCGCCAAGATGTTGGCGTTTCCGCTGGTGCGGTTGGATGTCGCGACGCTGCTCAGCGGCGACAAGGGGCAGTCTGAGAAAAACATGCGCGACGTGCTGGCGCTGATGGAGATGATCGCTCCGGCGGTGCTGTGGCTGGACGAAATCGAGAAAGGCTTCGCTGGCGCAAACGGCGAGGCGGGATCGGACTCGACGATGGTCCGCATCATGGGCCGCTTCCTGACCTGGATGCAGGAGAATCCGGCCCCGGTCTTCGTGGTCGCGACGGCCAACAACGTCACTGGCCTGCCTCCTGAAATGCTGCGACGCGGACGCTTCGATGAACTCTTCTTCGTCGATCTGCCGAACTACCACGAACGCAGACAGATTTTGGAGATTCATCTCCGCAAGCGTGCGTTTGATCCGGCAGCGTTCGACATCACGAAGCTCGCTGAACGGAGCGAAGGCTACAGCGGTGCCGAGTTGGAACAGGTCGTCCTGGCCGCGATGGTCGAGACTTACGGCAGCGCCGACGGCATCACGCAAGCAGCGTTGGAAAAGGCTCGCGAGGAAACCGTGCCGCTGTCGGTCACGATGGAAGAAAAGATTTTCCAGCTTCGCGAGTGGGCCAAAGGCCGCTGCCGACCGGCGACTCCTGACAGCCGCGTACTGCAAATGTTGGAAGCCGAGCAGCGGCAGAAAGCCGAGTCCGCTGGCGACGAGCATTCCCTCGAGGACAAGCCGTTCGCGTTTGACCCGACCGAATTGGAACCGGAGGAAACTGATGAGGCATGGAAAACTCCTGCCCAGAACGGTGACGTGCCGGCGGCACTGCTCGAATACGTCCGAACTCACGACGGCGTGACGATCCCAAAATTGCAATCGGTCTTCGCAGAGTTCGTCACAACCACTGGCGAGCAAGGTCTCTCGCTGCGCTCCGATCCGAATCTGATTCTCTGGCTGGGCTTGAGTGCCGAGTTTGCGGGAGAGCTCTCGAAACTAATCAGCAACAAGCGTCTGTTTCTGCGGATCACCGATGCGTCGGACTTCGGAGACTCTGCATCCGAGATCAAACTGCCGAAGTTGAGCTCCCTGCCCGACAACAAAGTCTCGAAGCCCACGTGGATTCCGACCTGCCTGACGGACCTGGTTCCCGATCAACCGGATGCTCGCCTGGAGCGCGTCGCTCGCATGATGCTTGCCAAATGATTCTGCAAAACGACTCACGTCATCTGTTGACGAATCCGCAACGCCTCTCGATGTTGCTGGGTGGCGTCGTTGTTGGCGAACTCAATGTGGGCATCTGTGATTCGCCCACATTGCCAACGGATGAGAAGCCGGTCGTCACGGCGCGCGAGCCAATTCTGATCGACGCCGCGCCCGAAGAACTCAAGCGATTGATCGCCGATGGCAAAGTCACAGTCGCCTACGACTCCGATCCCGAAATCGAGAAGGCTCGCAGGGGTTGGGCCGAGTTCAACCTTCTTTTGAAGCAGACGTTTCGTTTCAAACCGACAAAGTCGCAGAAACAGAATGGGCGGCAATTGGTGAAGGCTGTCGTCACCAAAATCAGTCCGACAATTGAGCTGACACATCTCATCCGACTGCCGGCTTCGTTCCCGCCAGAGATCTGCGGGTCATGCGATACCAAATTGACGATGATCATTTGTAAGTGACTACGAGCATCGACGAAGTCGAGATTCCGCCCACGGACGATATTCCGAGTTTCATCAAGCGCGGCGACGATGCGCCGTACGCTGCCAAACACGCCAGTCGCAAATGTGTGCGGTGCGAACTGATCCTCGCCGCGGTGCAACTCGACCAAGTGATGTCGAAGGTTTCGGCCCCGAATGCGGGGGCCCAGACGGTGTCTCTCGGAGCATAATCTGGCAGCACGTGTTGCAAACTCGCTTGAAGGAGATGTTTCCCGGCGGCAAGATCCACAGCGTGACTGAACCAGATTCGTATTGCCGCCGAGATTCGCACATGAGGCAAGGTCGCCTATCTGCCGTTGGATTCAGCCTGGCATTGGCCGTGATATGGTTCATCGAGCCAAACAGGCTGCAAGCTGCGGACTCGGCCGGGGACGTGGACTACCTCAAACAAGTGAAGCCGCTGCTCACAGCCAAGTGCGTCGCTTGTCACGGCGGCTTGCGTCAGAAAGGCAAACTGCGTCTCGACACCGCCAAATTCATCGCGCAGGGTGGCGAGAGTGGCTTGGCCATCGTTGTCGGCGACAGCCACAAGAGTGCTCTGATCGAAGCGGTCCTCGGTGAAGGGGGCCGCACGAAAATGCCACTCGAAGGGGAGCCACTTAAGCCCGAACAAATCGACGTTCTTCGCCGCTGGATCGACGCCGGAGCAAAAGCTCCCGATGACGAACCCACCGCTGCCCCGCGCGACCACTGGGCGTTTCGCAAACCCGTTAAACCTCAAATCTCAAATTTGAAATCTGAAATTTCAAATCCGATCGACGTCTTCATCGCCGCAGAATACGAATCGCGCGGCCTGACTCCCCTGCCCGAAGCCGACAAGGCCACGTTGCTCCGTCGAGTCTTCATCGATCTCGTCGGACTGCCGCCGACTTCCGCCGAGTTGCAGGATTTTGTCAACGACCACAAACCCGATGCCTACGAGCGTGTCGTTGATCGACTGCTCGAATCTCCGGAGCATGCGCGGCGCTGGGCTCGGCATTGGATGGACATCTGGCGGTACAGCGATTGGTACGGCAGTCGCGGCGGCAACGAACTTCGCAACTCGCGCCGACACATCTGGCGCTGGCGTGACTGGATCGTCGAGTCTCTTGCGGCCGACAAGGGCTACGACCGGATGGTTGTCGAGATGCTCGCCGCCGATGAAATCGCGCCGGGTAATCGCGACCTCGGCCGAGCGACTGGATTCCTCGGCCGCAACTACTACGCCTTCAATCGCAATGTCTGGCTGCACGACACCGTCGAGTTCACATCTGCTGCGTTTCTCGGACTGACCTTCAAGTGCTGCCGTTGTCACGACCACAAGTACGACCCGCTGGCTCAAGAAGAGTACTTTCGCCTGCGAGCTTTCTTCGAACCGCTCAACGTCCGCACCGATCAACTCGCCGGCAAGAGCGAGTCGATCACCGGCCAATGGCCGGACGGAGCGCCACCCGGCAACAAGCTGAAAGACGGCGACGATTTTGTTTTCGACGCGGACCTCGCCGTGCCGACGTATCTCTTGGATCGCGGCAATGAAAAGAATCCCGTGACCGACAAGCCGCTCACGCCCGGCGTGCCGAGCGTTTTGAACCTGCCGCTGTCACCGATCGAACCAATCTCGCTGCCGCTCGAAGCGTTCTACCCCGACCTCCGCGCGGAGCGGCGACAAGCAATCTTGGAGATCGCACGCGAGGCCGTCTCAAAAGCGGAAACCGATGCGGCAAAGGCACGCGAAGAGGTAACTCGGAGAATGGGCACTCTTGCCCGTCGCGAATCAGAGAAAGACAAGGCCGGACAAGAGTCCCCATTCTCCCTCGAAGACAACTTCGCGACACACAACAAAGACATCTGGAAAATCCTCAGCGGTGATTGGGTCTTCGAGGATCAGAAGCTCAAGCTAAAAACTCCCGGCCATTTCGTGACGATCACGACACTGACGAATCATCCACAGGATTTCAAAGCGACTCTGAAATATCGCACGCTGACTGGCGGCTCGATCGGATCGGTCGGTCTGTTCTTTGACATGGTCGACCTCAAAGACGCTCAAGCCGTTTACACCGCACTTGGGACCGGCAACTCAACGGCGCAAGCGTTTCACCGTCGCAACGGAGCCGAAGCCTATCCCAACGCCGGCATTGTTCCGGCGGTCGTGAAGGTCAACGAAGACACGACGCTAGAAATCACCGCTCGCGGCCAAGAGTTGAAGATCTGGCTCAACGGCGAGTTGAAGTTGACCTACAAGATGCCGACGCCTCGCCAACCCGGCCGCTTCGCGCTGTGGTGTCATGCGGGCGTCGCTGAGTTTCATTCCTTGAAGATCGTTCCATTTGAGCCCAGTGTCGACGAATTGAAATTGGCTCTGAGGAATGCGGACTCCGAAGCCGCGCTCGCGGCGAAGTCCATCGAAGTTGCTCGCGCGGAAGCGGTGGCGATCGAAGCACGCATCGCGGCCGAGATGGCAAAGTACGTCGTGGCGGACCCGCTGCGGCGGGCCAGCGTCCGAACCGATGCTGGCAGCATCGGCCACGAAGCATCGAAAGCCGAGCGACTTGCCACGCTCGCGAAAGCGGAACTCGAAGCACTGCGTGCCGAGCAACAACTCGGCAACGTTCAATTTGAAATTTCAAATTTGAAATCTCAAATCGCAGATCCGAAAAAGGAAGAAGCCCGAAAAGCCTCCGAAACCAAACTCACCACTGCTCGTGCCGCAGCCGAAGCCGCAAAGGTCAACGCCGCGAAAGCAGACGCGGCCTATACGCCCATCGGCCCGACGTATCCGACGACCAGCACCGGCCGACGGCTCGCGCTGGCGAAGTGGCTGACCGACAAAGACAACCCGCTGACCGCTCGCGTCGCGGTCAATCACGTTTGGAAACGACATTTTGGAACGGCACTCGTACCCACCGTTGCTAACTTCGGGCTCAACGGCAAACCACCGACCCACCCTGCCCTGTTCGACTGGCTGGCCGTTGAGTTCATCGAATCCGGTTGGAGCCTCAAGTATTTGCATCGACTGATGGTCACGAGCGCGGCATATCGACGAGCGTCATCAGAATTCGGAAGTCGGAGGGCGGAGGGCGGAACGGAAGACATTCCGACTTTCGCCCTCCCACTTCCGACTCCGCGTGATCCCGATAACCGCTTTTATTGGCGAGCCAACGTGCGCCGCATGGAAGCCGAGGTCGTGCGCGACACGTTGTGGTCTCTGACTGAAGGACTCGACCGATCGTTCGGCGGCGTCGAACTCGAACCAGCGTTGGCCGACACGACGCCGCGCCGCAGTCTCTATTTCCGACACACGCCGGACGATCAAGCCACGATGCTGGAACTCTTCGACGGCCCCTCCGCCGCCGAATGCTTCGAGCGAACCGACAGCATCATGCCTCAGCAAGCGCTGTCGCTGGTCAACAGCCATCTCGCGCTGACGCAATCGCGATCGCTCGCTCGTGAGTTGTCGCGAGCCACAGTCGGCACGGCATCGACCAGCGATGTCGATTTCATCCGCTTGGCGTTCGAGCGAGTGTTGTCGCGGTCACCGCAACCAGACGAACTCACCAAGACCGACGCATTTCTGCAACGCCAAGCCGCTGCCTTTTTCGATCAATCCAAACTGACACGCACGGCGACCGGCCTGAACAGCACAGTCCCGCCGTCCACTGACCCCAGACAACGGGCGCGAGAGAACTTGATCCATGTGCTCTTGAACTATCACGAGTTCGTGACGATACGATGACTTCCGAGAAAGCAGAGAAACCACAAAGGCACGAAGTTCAGACCTTGGTTTCTTCTCGCCTTTTTGGTCGACCTGAGCTCTTGCTTGATGGGAGAAAGCCGATGACTCGGACGAACACTGATTTCCCTTGTGGTCGCACACGACGCAGTTTCCTCGCCGATTGCGGCCTCGGCTTCACCGGCCTCGCGCTGGGATCCATGCTGCATCGCGATGGCATCGCTCGTGCGAATGATGCACTGACGAAAGAGGTGATCGACGGACGACCTCAGCGGCAGCCGAAAGCCAAGAGCGTCATTTGGCTCTTTATGGGCGGAGGAGTTAGTCACGTCGAGTCGTTCGATCCGAAGCCGGCCCTCAATAAATACGCCGGAATGACGATCGAAGAATCGCCGGCCGCCGACGCGGTGCTCAAGTCGCCGTTCTATCGAAAGAACGTCCGCGACTTCGCCGGCGGGCCACGCAAGTTGATGGCCAAGATCTATCCCATGCAGATTGGCTATCGGCCGCACGGCGAGAGCGGCGTCGAGGTCAGCGACTGGTGGCCGCACGTTGGCTCGATGATCGACGACATCGCCGTCGTCCGCTCGTGCTGGTGTACCGACAACGATCACGCGGCGCAGTACGAGATGCATACCGGGCATCACATCTTCGACGGCTATCATCCGAGCGTCGGCTCGTGGGCGCATTACGGCTTGGGTTCGCTCAATGACGACCTGCCGAGCTTTGTCGCGATCGGCGACCCTCCTGGCGTCTGCTGCGGCGGCAAGGGCGCTCAGAACGGAGCCTATCTCGGCCCCGAACACAACGCGGTCCACTTGAAGTTCGATGCCAACAATCCCCTGCCCTACGCCTCGCCCGGCCCGGAAGTCTTTCAAGAAGAGCAAGCCGCCGAGTTCGAGTTGCTCCGCGAACTCAACGGCTTGTCGGCGGCAAGGTATCCCGATGACGCCGCCGTGCGAGCACGCATCAAGTCGTATGAACTCGCCTTCCGCATGCAGACGTCGATCCCGGAAGTCTTCAAAATCAGCAACGAGACCGCTACCACGGCCGACCTCTACGGCTTGAACAATCCGGTCTCAAAACCGTTCGGCGAAACCTGTCTGCTCGCGCGGCGACTGGTCGAGCGCGGCGTCCGCTTCGTGCAACTTTATCACGGCGGCGGAGGTGGCGGCTCGTGGGACGCGCACTCGAACTTGAAGGACAACCACGGCAAGCTCAGCCCGATGGTCGATCAACCGATCGGCGGCCTGCTGCGCGACCTCAAGCAGCGCGGCCTGCTCGACGAAACGATCGTCGTCTGGGCCACCGAATTCGGCCGCACTCCCGGCGAAGAAGGCTCGAAAGGCCGCGATCATCACCCCTACGGCTTCTCCTGCTGGCTCGCCGGCGGCGGCCTGAAAGGGGGCCTCGCTCACGGAGCGACCGACGAACTCGGCTTCCACGCCGCCGAACACCGCCACTACGTCACCGACATCCATGCCACCGTCCTCACACAACTCGGCCTCAACCCCCGCTCCCTCGAAGTGCCGGGCCACAAGCGGCTAGACATCGAGTTCGGGAAGCCGATTGGGGAGATCATCGCGTGAACCCACATTTCCCAGATGACTTCCCTCGCCTTGGCATGCGATTTGCGCCACACACCTGAAAAACAGGGGTTTGCTGCCAAGATGTGTCAAGGTGATAGGGGAACCCAATGGGTGACGCGAAAAACGAGGATTTGCGGGTCGGTTTTGA
>CAMDRI010000198.1 GCA_945906725.1 Candidatus Kuenenia stuttgartensis
AAATCCCATTCACGGACTGTTTGGCGATCAGCAGCGGGAGGTACGTGTCGATCCACTCAGCTTGAGCCTCTTCGCTCCAGGGGGATTTCCAGCCGGTCGCTTCGATGCCGATGTTGCCGCTGGCTTGTGGGTCCGGAGCGCTGGAAGAGGGAAACGCCAGCGTGATGTGCAGCGGGATTTCCAGGCTGCTCCAAACATCCAGCATCCGGCTGAAGTCGAGCGAATCACGCGAGGCCGAGCCACGATCAGTGTAGCCGACGGCAATCTCCAAGTTCACTCCCGCCAAGCCGACTCCGCAACGGAGCAGTGCGTCGATGAATTGCACCGGGGAGAGTCGATGTTGGCCGCGAGTTTGATACGTTCCCCACGGTTGCTCGATGCGGATCAAGAATTGAGATTCCTCGTCCACACGGCGAGCGACCTCCAGCGTGCGAGCCACCAGCGTCAAGCGGTTTTCTTCGGTCAGATTCAGCGCGCCGCCAGTGTTGACCCGCGAGGAGACTTCCCACAACCGAATCTTGCCGTGAAATCGCGAGACTGCGGTTTCGACGAAGTCGCACAGGAAGCTCTGCAAGTTAAAAAAATCGTGGCTCCACTGCTCTAACCATTTGGGCAGACCGTGCGGAGAGAGATCGAGCAATGGCCCACCGCGCATCACCAGTTTGTGCTGCTGGCACCATTCCACCTGGGCGTCGAGGCAACTCCAATTGTAGTTGCCTTCTTCCCGTTCGATGAACCGCCATTCAATCGGGATGACCGCGGCGTTGAACGTGCCTGGGAGCAATGCCTCCCAACTCGCATCGGGCTGAGCGTGGGCTAGATTGCAGCCCAATGAAATCGGCAACTGCGATGATCGTCGCATGCGAATTGCCAGCCGCTGGTCGGTGTAGGACTTGGTCAGCAGTTCGGCTGCCTCGCAAGACTTCGCGATCGCTTGCGTCGCGAGGTCACTGGCAGCGACGAGATCGTTTTTCAATGCGACCGATTTTGCGAACAGCAGGTGAGCGGCCTTGTGGGCGGGATGGAATGTTTCGGGAATCTGCATTCCCAACTGATCCCACGTCGCAGCCTGATTGCGAACCTGACAAATCTTCCCACGGGCCAACTCGATGGCCAACACGTAGGCGGTCTCTTGTTCGCGGAGACTTGAGGTGCTGATGACCGGTCGGCCAAACCCAGGCACAGGCCAAGCGATGTTGAACTTCCCGCTGTCGGACGCGGAACGGCGGCAAGAGATCGTGTTGTCTTCGATCTCGACACGCGAAGGAAACACGCGGCCGTCTAAGCCGGTGATGTACGCGTTCTGGGCTTCGGGCCAATCCGCCATCAGGCTTTCGGGATAGACCTGGAACTTCATGACACCCACGCGAGTCCTCGCATCAAGAACGGCGTCCACAAAAACCTAGCCCACGCAATCGTCTGAACAAGAGGACGCGGCGCGAGCCTTTTTCCCGGCTTTCGAGCCGGCGCAGGGGTCGGAGTCTATTGGTGCCGAAGTGGTTGTTCAAGCAGTTCGCGCACGGCTAGACTCCGCCGCTTTTGCGGAACCTCCAATATCAAATGTCAAATTTGAAATCTCATCTTTCATGCGTCCCTCTTCCCTGAGCAGCGTGATCCCCGGACACACCCCGAAGCGGGGCAAGGTGCGGGACATGTACGATTTCGGCGACCGAATGCTGATGGTTGCCTCGGACCGCATCAGTGCCTTCGACTGGGTTTTGCCCAGCGGCATTCCCGACAAAGGCCGAGTGCTCACGCAACTCAGCCGATTTTGGTTCGAGCACCTCCCGGTTCGACACCACCTGCTCAGCCAGAACCTCGGCGATGTCCCGTTGCCGGCCGACACCGATCTCGACTCGCTGACCGGCCGCAGCATGGTCGTTCGCAAGACCGAGGTCGTCCCGATCGAGTGCGTCGTGCGCGGCTACCTCTCCGGCTCCGGCTGGAAAGAGTACCGGCAAAGTGGTTCGGTCTGCGGCATCGCTTTGCCCGCCGGACTGCGTGAAAGCGACAAGCTCTCCGAGCCGATCTTCACTCCAGCCACGAAGGCCGAATCCGGTCACGACATCAACATCTCGTTCGACGAAATGTGCCGGCTGATCGGCGAGCCGACCTCTCGTCAACTGCGTGACCTGAGCCTCAACGTGTACCAACTCGGCTCCGAGATCGCGCGCTCGAAAGGAATCCTGATTGCCGACACGAAATTCGAATTCGGCTGGCTCAACGGCGAGCTGTGGCTGATCGACGAAGTCATGACACCCGACAGCTCACGCTTCTGGCCAGCTGATCAATACTCGCCCGGCAAAGGCCAGCCGTCATTCGACAAGCAATTCGTCCGCGACTGGCTGGAGACCAGCGGCTGGGACAAGAACAGCCCGCCCCCCGAACTGCCGCAAGAAGTCATCGACCGCACGCGAGCCAAATACATCGAAGCTTTCGAACGCCTCACCGGAGAAACATTCGCGTGGCGCAGAAAGTAGGGTGGGACCAGCGCAGCACCGGCCCACCTTTTGTTTTCGCAGACGTGTTTGGCCGTCGCTGCGCTGGTCCCACCCTTCTAGGAAAGTGTTTGGTTCGTCAAGGCGTGGGTGGTGGGAAGAGATCGAGATTCGTGGGTTCCCAATCTTCTATCCGAGCATGCCGGCGGTCCGGTGTGCCCAAGTGGATGGTTTCGAGTCGATTCGACAGCCCCATCTAAGAACTAGTCGGACTGTGGTCAGGCCGCCCAGGGTGGGAACGAGTGAGTCGAATCGAGGGATCACGAAATCGAACATTTTCCTTCTCCTTCTTCTTGTTTTCTCCTTGTCGTCTTGCCCTTTCCCGGTGCCGCGAAAACAGCGGCATAGAAAACCGAGAAACCGATTCTGCTGTTCCAGTTGCTCGGGCGTCTAGACAACCGTTTCAACTAAACGAACAGTCGCCTGGCGAAAACCGTGCTGTTCTCGGACGACAAGATTGCCGGCTTCATCAACAAGACTTTTAAGCCGGCGCGGGAATCGGTGCGGTCCGTGCCCACGATTCAGATTAACTTCGGTGACGAGCACATCGTCACGCGCACTCTGCATGGCAACGTCGCGACTTATGCCTGTCTGCCGGATGGTCAGGTGCTGGACATTCTGCCGGGACTCTATGACCCCGGCACCGACCTGCAGCAGCTTCAGAATCTTGTCAAGCTGCACCGATTCGTCAATCAGAATGCCAACTCTGTCACGTCACTTTACGAATACCATCAGCTGCAGACAGACGCGCTGAGAACGTCTCCGCCTCGAGATGTCCTCGTGGAATCGGGTGGAGGCATTTCGATCACGGTGACGGAGCGGCTCATGAAAGTTTTTCTCGCCCCGGCCACGCGACAGCCGATCGCTCACGGACACGAACCATTTGCGAACGACAAGCCAGCCCCCAGCACGATCGAGGGTCTGAACGACTGGACAGAGTTGGTCGATGACGCGCGGAACAATGAGTCAACTCGTCGGCTGAAAATTCACGTTTACCTTGCCGCACAATCGGAGCCTGTCGTCCCGACGGACATCACCAAATGGCTCTACCGCGAAGTCCTTCACACCGACATCGACGATCCGTACCTCGGACTCGGCAAGTTGCTGTTCGACCGGTATCCGTTCGCCAGCGAAGACAACGCGGCCAAGGACCGCACGCCAAGGCAGCAGGATGAAGGTTCTGAGCCTCAGTGATGAGCGTAACGCATCGCCACCAAATCAGTGTGAGACTGACGCGGCCGCCTTCTCGCCGACGAGTCGGTCTTCGTAGAACCGCGTCAACGCAAATGGTTCGAGAATGGGCGGCGTCTTGCCAGTCGCGATCAGTTCGGCCATCAGCTTGCCGGAAGCCGGGCCGGCTTTGAATCCGTAAGTGCCCCACCCGACCGTCATCAAGAATCCTTTGACATCCGGCGTTCCGCCCATAATCGGCGAATAATCGGGAGTCATGTCGCACAATCCCGCCCACTGCCGCAAGATTTTGACATTGGCTAGATGCGGGAAGAGTTCCAGCAAGTGCGTCGCCGCTCCTTCGAGAAACGACAACGTGCCGCGCAGGGAATAACTAGCGTGGTCGTCCACTTCGGCTCCGAGCACCAACTCACCACGATCGGTCTGCGACACATAAACGTGCAGCGTCGAAGAGACGATCACCGAATTGAGAAACGGTTTGAGCGGCTCGGTCACGGCCGCTTGCAGCGGATGCGTCTCGATCGGAATTTCGAGTCCAACCATGCGGCTGATGATCCCCGCATACCCAGCCGTCGCATTGAGCACTGTCTTCGTCCTGATCCGCCCGCGATTGGTGACCACCGCCTCGACTTGCCCATTCTGAACTTCGATGCCGGTCACTTCGGTCTTCTGATGAACGTGTCCGCCGCCGCGATCGACTCCGCGAGCGAATGCCCACACGACCGCATCGTGCCGGATGATGCCGCCGGGCGGGTGATACAGCGCCGCCTGAATCGGGAAACGGCTGTGTCCGAACACATTCAAGTCGGGAACGATCCGCTGAATCTCTTCCGGGAAGATGATTCGCGAGTTCACGCCCATCAGTTGGTTCGTGTTGGCTCGCTCGGTCAGGCCGGTCACGCCCTTCTCGTTATGAGCCAGCGTGAGATGCCCATGCTGCGAGAACATCACGTTGAATTCGAGATCGGCCGCCAACTGCTCGTACAACTTGACCGACAGATCGTAGAACGCGATCCCCTCCGGGGTGCGATAGTTTGACCGGACAATCGCGGTGTTCCGCCCCGACCCGCCGAATCCGACGTACTTCGCCTCGAGCACCGCGATATTGCGCACGCCCATCTGTGTCAGGTAGTACGCCGTCGCCAGCCCATGCACGCCACCGCCGATGATGACGACGTCATACTGGTCTTTGAGTTCGTGCTCACGCCACATTCGCTGCGATGTCATCCCGGTCCTCGTTATTCATCCCCAAGTGCGAGAAACTGAAATCGGCGATCGGCTTCCGGCCAACGGCCTCCTGCCGAAAGTCGATTTCATTTTCCAAACCTCATTGATTCATCAACTCAATCCCTGCAGGCCGCAGACCAAACTCCGTGCCAGCATCTATCAACACATCCCAAAAGAACTCCACCGAGTCGCTGCACACATGCAGCTCAAACCGATCCGCGAACCGGCCGAACAGCGTGTTGACTCCGAAGATCGGCCCCTGGCAACACGACTGCACCGGCAGCGTCCGCTCGCGCAGATCGACCGCCGTTACCTTGTTCAGAATTCGCTCCGCATCTGGGCCGATCAGAGCGAGCGACGCCCAACCGCCGGTGACATCAATCGCACCGACGTTCGGCGAGACATTGCCGAACACGATCGTGCGGCTCGGAGTCAGCCGATAAACGTGCCGGGCATCACCACTGTGAATCTTCCGCAATGGCACGTCGGCCCCGTAAAGCGAAGTCAGTGCCGCGCCTGTCTCCGGGCCGTTGATCTCGAACATCAGCACATGCGACAGATCGACCAGCACGTTGCCCGTTCGATCTGGCTGGTGCGGATAACGCCGGACAACCTGCCAGCCGTCGATCAATTCGACCGCCGCTCCGGATCGCCGATGCAGGTCGATGAGCGGGCCACGAGCGATGGGAACTGCTGACGTCATGTTGTTTCTCAATTTCCAATCCAAGGCGAAATTCGACAGGAAGATGATGGCATTCATCTTCCCGTCTTCAATCTTCCTGTCGAATCAGCTTTTCAATTTCGATCCGGCTGGATCATAGAACGGTTCGTCCTGCACGACCGCCGGGATCAATTGGCCGTTGACCTGAATCTGAATCGTCTCGCCGTTACGGGCGAGATTGGCCGGAACCCATGCGAGGCCGATCGTCCCGCCGACTGCCGGTGAATAGCTGCTCGACGTGATCCGCCCGCCGAGTTTGCCGCCGCACAGCACCAGCGACGCGAGGTCTGGCACGACAGACTCTGACAGGCGGAAGCCAACCAGCTTGTTGCGATCACCGCGCTGTTGAGCGCGAGCCAGCGATTCTTTGCCGATGAAGTCCTCTTTGTCGAGCTTCACGATCCACGGCATGTCCGCTTCGAGCGGATTCGAGAGCGCGTCGGTGTCGATGCCGGGCAGCAGATGTTTCTTCTCCAGACGAAGCACACGCTGGGCCTCGATGCCGAACGGCTCGATTGAGAACTCGCGGCCAGCCTCCATGATCGCTTCCCAGACATGCAAGCCGAACTGGCTGGGGACGTGAATCTCGTAGCCGAGTTCGCCGACGAAGCCGATTCGCAGCACGATGGCCGAGACGCCAGCGATCGTGCATTCGCTCGCGGCGAGATACGGCATCGCGTCGGACGAGAGATCGGTGTCGGTCAGCTTCTTCAACACCTCGCGACTGCGCGGGCCGGCGAGGTTCATCGCGGCGTAGCTGCCCGACACATTTGTCATCCGCACGTCCCACTCCGGCTGACCAGCGAGCCACCACCGGAACCAACTATCAATCGCGTCCGCGTTGCCGGTCGTCGTCGTGAGAAAGAACCGGTCGTCACCCAGCCGCGCGATCGTGCCGTCGTCGAGCAGGATTCCTGCGTCGTCGCAGATCACTCCGTATCGCACGCGGCCGGCTTTCAGGTTCGCGAAACGATTCGGGTAGATGAACTCCAAGAATTTGACGACGTCCGCCCCGCGCAGTTCGATCTTGCCGAGCGTCGAGACGTCAATCAGCCCGGCTCGCTGCCTGACTGCTTCGTATTCCTGCGCGACCGACGAGTAAACCTGCGGGCGCTTCCAATTCCCGGCGTCGCCCATCTTGGCTCCGGCCTTCTCATGCCAAGCGTGCATCGGCGTGCGGCGGACCAGCGAGAAGTGCAATACTCGCCCCGCGAGCACTCCCAACGGCAACGGTTGCTCTGGCGGCCGAGCGGTCGTGACTCCGGTCTCGGCGATCGACTGCCCGTTGTGCCGAGCACAAATCGCAATCGCCGCCGACTGGCACATCTTCCCCTGACACGGCCCCATGCTGACCGTCGAATACCGCTTCAACGTCTCGATGTTCGAGTAGCCTTCGTCGATCGCGTCGCAGATGTCTTTTTCGGTGACGTCTTCGCACAGGCAGACGAACTTTTTCTTCGCTCCAGAAGGGGAGACGTAATGGCACGAGAGTGACGATTCCGTGAGCGGCGCGCCGCTAGTCGCCGGTGAGTCGTGCGTTTGCTTCCCGTCGCGACCGGCGGCTAGCGGCGTGCCGCTCACTGGCGAGGTGGTTGAGCAGGCATTTCCAGCGATTTCAGAGGCCGCAGTCGCCCCCGCCCGTTGACCGTCCAGCGCGGCATCCCGTGGATCACGCAGACCATTCACCGCCCCCGCCGACTGCATCGCCAGTGCCTGCTGGATCACAATCGCCTGATCGAGCGATTCGTCATATCGCAGCTTGCAGCCGTTCTGATACAGCAACGAATTGGCTGGCGTGAACCCGACCGCTTGCACGATCCAGCGACACGACAACGTCTGCCGAGGATGCCCCGCCAGCGGTGCAATCACGGCTCCACTGACGTGCCGCGAACCGTTTGCCGAGATGACGGTGTGGCCGCGAAGCGTGCGGATGCCGTCGGCTGTCTCCGGCGGGTTGTCTCGCACATCGACGATCGCCGAGATGCGTGTGCCTGCCGCTTTCAATTGCCTGGCGACTCGATAGCCCTGAGCGTTGTCCGTGACGACAACCGCCTCGCCGGGGAAATGGCATTTGTCGAGGTGCAGCAGTCGTTGCACGCCGCTCGCCAGCATCACGCCCGGCAAATCGTTGTTCTCGAAGACGAGCGGTCGCTCCCAGCATCCCGTCGCGACGATCACTTGAGTGGCTCGCAAACGAATCATCCGCCGACCTTGTTGGATGCCGAGATAGTTTCCCTCGTAGCAGCCAAAGACGCCGGCGGAGGAAATCACGGTGATCGCGGGATGCTCGGAGACGCGGCGAATCGACTCGCCCACAGAAATCAGCCGGAACGCGCTAGCGTCCGGTTCGGCTGTCGGAGAATCGGACGCTAGCGCGTTCCGGCTGTTGATGGCATCCAGTTCCGGATCATGCCGCAAATGTCCGCCGAGTTCCGGTTGTTCGTCGATAAGCGTGACGCTCACACCGGCCTGAGCCGCAGCGAGCGCCGCGTTCAATCCCGCGAGGCCGCCGCCGATCACGGCGACGTCGGTGAAGAGGTTTTGTTTGTCGTACACCCCCTCCGCACCGTGCTCGCGGTTGATCGTGCCGAGGCCGGCGATGCGGCGGATGAATTTTTCCCAGACCGGCCACATCCAGCGCGGCTTGTACATTCGCTTGTAGTAGAACCCGACCGGCATGAAGCGGTGCAGCTTGTCGAAGATGCGGAGCAGGTCGAACTTCACCGACGG
>CAMDRI010000199.1 GCA_945906725.1 Candidatus Kuenenia stuttgartensis
CGAGACCCACTGCGCAGTTTTGGTGGGTCTCGATGACTCGACCCACCCTACAAGCTACAGCGTCACATCGTTCCCGAACTCTTCATGACCGGTAGCAGCAGGCCGATGACGACAAATAGGATCATCGCGGCCATCACGATCAGCATCAGCGGTTCGAGCAGTCGGACGGCGAGGTCCAACAAACGATGAGTGCGGCGTTCCATCGTGTCGGCGACGTTGATGAGGACGTGTTCGAGATTGTTGGCTTCCTCGCCGACGGCAATCATCTCGATCACTTCGGCGGGAAACTGTTTGCTGTGTCCCAGCGGAGCCGCGAGCGACTTGCCGGTCGAGACGCTGTCGGCGGCGGTTGAGATCGCGTCTGAAAGGACACGATTGCCCGTCGCGTCCTTGGCGATTCGCAGCGATTGCAGAATCGGCACGCCGTTCTTCAACAGCGTTCCGAGAATGCGGCAGAACCGCGCGACCGCCAAGCTGCGAATCACTGGACCCAGCGCGGGCAACGAGATCGCGAGGCGATGCCATTGCCGCAAGCCTGCTTCCGTCTGCAATCGTTGTCGAATGAACCAAGTCGCGGCGGCGATCGCCAGAATCGTGACGAGCCAATAAGTGCCGGCGGACTTGCTGAGCGCCATCAATGCCGTGGTCGCCCACGGAAGCTCGTCCCGTTCGGCCATGTTCTTGAAGACTCCCTCGAACTTCGGCACGAACCAGATCAGCATCGCCCAGACCACACCGATGCCAGCGGTCAGCAGGAACACAGGGTAGGCCATCGCTCCGAAGACGCGGCCTTTGAGTTCTTGCTGGTGCTCGGTGAAGTCCGCGATCTGTTTGAGTACGTCTTCCAGGAAGGAGCCTTCCTCGCCGGCGCGGACCATGCTGACCGCCAGTTCGGAAAAGATGCCTTCGTGCAACCGCATCGCCTCAGCGAGCCGTGTGCCGTCGGCGACCTTGTCTCGCAAATCACGCAGCACGGTCTTCAAGCCGGCATGCGAGGTCTGTCGTTCGAGCAACTCCATCGAACGCAGCAATGGCACGCCTGCTCTCAGCAGATCCGCCAGTTGCGAAAAAAAAGTCGCCAAGTGTCCCGCTCGAGGTCGGCGAACCCACGCCAGCGCCGTCCCCTTGGTCGCTTCCGCCGGCTGAATTGTCACTGGAAAAAGCTGCTTGGCCGACAACTGCGAGACGACATCCAACTCGCTGTTGGCGGTCAGCAGGTCGGCAAACTCACGGCCGGAAAGATCGCGAGCGATGTAGCGGAATTCAGGCATGGCGGCAGGATGTTACGGACGTCTTCGTCCCCTCGCGAGGCTTTTGTCGCAGATTGCCTCGCGCGGATTGCAGCGAGCGCCGATTGAAACAGTCGTTCGTTTCGTCGCGAAACCGCCGCTCTATTTTTTGGCTTTCGGACCCACAAGCTCGATGAAATTGCCATCCGGGTCACGGTACAGGCCCAGAAAGCGGCCATCCGGAATCTCTTGCAACCCCTTGCTGAGCGGCATCGAGCCGTATGCGATCATGCGCATGTTTGCGACGGTGATGTCCTTCACGAAGAACGTCGTGTACCGCATCCCCAGCGTCGAATGGATGAAATCCTGATTGGCTTTCTTGCCCGGAGCCTTTTTGAACTCCATCAGCTTCACCTTGGTCGCGGTCTCTCCCTTGCCGAGCACCAGCACATGGACTTTGAACGCCTGATTGTCGGTCAGCCCGACAGCTTGTCCCAACGCCGCGTCCACATCGAAGCTGCTCAACTCCGTCATGCCGACCGCCTGCGTGTAGAAATCGACCAAGCGTTCGATGTCCGAGCAAACGATGCCGAAGTCAACCGTCGTGCTCGTGAAGTCCCCCGGCTTGGAGACCACCTTTTGTTTTTCCTTCGCACCAGTCAGCGCGAACAAGCCGACTCCCAAAACGAGGGCAAGCGTGACGGCCTTGAACGTCGAATGCAGTTTCATGTCGGGACTCCTGAAGAGGTAGGTCAGGCTTTCCAGCCTGACTCGAATTGGAGAAACCAAGTCAGTCGTTGATCGGGTCAGCCTGGAAAGGCTGACCTACGCCAGCACGCCTTGCACGACTTTGCCATGCACGTCGGTCAGGCGGTAGTCGCGGCCTTGGAAGCGGTAGGTCAGGCGTTCGTGGTTGAAGCCGAGCAGGTGCATGATCGTGGCTTGCAAGTCGTGGACGTGGACCTTGTCCTTCGCGACGGAGAAGCCCAGTTCGTCGGATTCGCCGTGCATTGTGCCTCCTTTCACGCCAGCACCAGCCAACCACATGCTGTAGCAGTCGGGATAGTGGTCGCGGCCGAGGACTGCGCTGGCGGCGGTGCGGCCTTCGCGGAACGGAGTCCGGCCGAACTCGCCACCCCAAACGATGAGCGTGTCTTCGAGCAATCCGCGTTGCTTCAAATCCTTGATCAGTGCGGCGACCGGCTTGTCCATCGTCGCACATTTTTTCGTGAGCCCCTCGGTGATCCCTTCACCCGGCCCGGTGCCGTGGAAGTCCCAGCCCCAGTCGAAGAGTTGCACATATCGCACGCCCGCTTCGATCAGCCGCCGCGCAAGCAAACAATTATTGGCGAGGCTCGACATGCCCGGCTTCGCGCCGTACTCGTCGAGCACCGCTTGCGGCTCCTTCGCGATGTCCATGACTTCCGGAACGGAGGTCTGCATTCGAAACGCCAGCTCGTATTGTGCGATCCGCGTCGCCGTTTCGGGATGTCCCAGCTCCTTTGCCTGTTGTTCGTTGAGATCGCGCAAGGCATCGAGGCTCAGCCGCCGCATCTCGCGATCCATGCCCTCCGGGTCCGAGGCATACAGCACGGGATCTCCTTGCGAGCGGCACTGCACTCCCTGAAATACCGACGGCAAGAAGCCTGTCCCGAACGAATTCTTTCCGCCGTTCGGCTGCACGCCGCTGCTGATCAGCACGACGAACCCTGGCAGATTTTCGTTCTCCGTACCAAGCCCGTACGTCACCCACGACCCCATCGACGGCCGGCCCGATCGTGGCGAGCCGGTGTACAGCAACAGCTCAGCCGGGGCGTGATTGAACTGGTCAGTGTTCATCGAACGGATGACGCACATTTCATCGGCCACGCTGTGCAGATGCGGAATCGCATCCGACATCCAGACGCCCTCTTTGCCGTGCTGCGAAAACGTCCGCCGCGTTCCCAGCAACTTCGGCACACCGGACGTGAACGCGAACCGCTTCCCCTTCAGATACGCATCCGGACAGTTCTCGCCGTCGCGCTTGACGAGTTCCGGTTTGTAATCGAACAAATCCAAGTGCGGCGGTGAGCCGGTCATGTGCAGATAAATCACCCGCTTCGCCTTACCGTCGAAGTGTGCCTTCTTCGGAGCCAGCAGATCAACCACCTTGCTGTCTGAAGCGGCTAGTGAGTCCTTTGCCAACATCGACGCCAACGCGATCCCACCGAGTCCGGCTCCGGTCTCGCGAAAGAAATGCCGGCGAGTGACGTGTTGGAGTTGTTCAAGTTTCGGATTCATCATTCGATCCTCAAGAGGTGATGCTCAATTCCTGGAATTCGGAGTGTTCTTGCTTGGCGGCGGAGACGCCATGATTTCGTCTCGCTTCATTGAACAGCTCAAAGCCATCGAGCAATTTCAACATCGGACGTCGCTCGCGAGCACGCTGTAAGCGAACCGCATAAATTTCATCGGCCAGTTCTTTGATGTGGTTCATCGAGATCACCTCCGCATGAAGATCTCATCCAAATTCAGCAGCACATTACTGACGACGGTCCAGGCCGCGAGTTCAACCGGGTCTGCGCCTTCGGGCAGCGGGCCGAGCGGATTCGTGGCAAGCTTGCGAGCCTTCTCGATGTCCTTCGCGAAGCGTTCGCGAGCGCTGTGGAACAACTTCGCGAGGTCCGCCAGTTCGGATTCTGTTGGTTGCCGAGACACGCATTGCAGAAACCCGGCTCGAAGGTGATCGGCGGGCGTCGTTCCGCTCTTGGCCATCGTGCGAGCCAACGCCTGAGCCGCCTCGATATAAACCGGGTCGTTGAGCGTCACGAGCGCTTGCTGCGGTGTGTTTGTGCGAGCTCGGCGGATCGTGCAGACCTCGCGGTTGGGAGCATCGAACGCCGACATCGACGGGTACGGGTTCGAGCGTCGCCAAGTCGTGTAGATTCCGCGACGGAACTTGTCTTCGCCGGTACTCGCCTGCCAGTCGATCCCGCTGCCGAACGCCGCGCTCACTCCGAGATTTGGCTGAAACGGTTTCACCGGCGGACCGTACATCTTTGGGCTGAGCAATCCGCTGATAGCCAACGCCTGATCGCGAATCATCTCGGCCGACAGTCGGAAGCGCGGGCCGCGAGCCAGCAGGTAGTTTTCGGGATCGCGATCCAACAACTCCGGCGTGACTTTCGAGGATTGCCGGTACGTCGCCGAGGTCACGAGCAGTTTCAGGAATCGTTTGAGATTCCACTTCGCTGAGGGCTGAGGACTGAGGGGCGAGGGCAGAACAGAAGATTTGTCTTCGCCCCTCAACCCTTGCCCCTCAGCCAATTCCGTTGCCAGCCAGTCGAGCAACTCCGGATGCGTCGGCAACTCGCCTTGTGAACCGAACTCTTCACTGGTCCGTACGAGGCCGTTGCCGAAGATCGTGTCCCAATACCGATTGACCAGCACGCGAGCGGTCAGCGGGTTGTTGTCGTCGATCAGCCACTTGGCCAGCGTGAGCCGATCGGGTGGCGAGCCTTCCGGCAGTGGATGAAACGTGGCCGGGACTCCTGGCGTGACCTCTTTACCGAGGTCCATGAAGTTGCCGCGCAGTTGAATGTTTGTCTTGCGGCGTTTGTCGGCGGCGAGTTCTCGCAGGATCGGCACCGTCGTCGCTGCCTTGAGTTCCGCTAGGCTCTTGCGAGTCGCTGCTAATTGATCGCGAGCGGCAGTCAACTCAGGAGCGATCGTCAGATAGAACGTGGTGAGTTCTGCGCGTTGAGCCTCGTTGCGTTGCTCGGTCGGCATGTTGAGGATCGCTAGGCTCGCCGCCGGCACACGAGCTGACTCGGCCGCGCGCGGGTCGTCCGTCAGCGACAGCTTGAATTTGCCGAGCACGTGATTTTCGAACGACGACGTTTGTTCGAGCGTGATCGTCAGTGTCGAACCCTCCGTGACTTCCACTGGAGCCGAAGTGATCAACGTCAGCGAATGCGGCAGATCGATTTTCCCGCCAACCGCCCAGCCCTTGTTCGCTTGCGGCGCGAGTACCACTTTCGCCTCGAAGCCAGCACCTTGTTCGTGATCGGCAAATGCCGTTGCGAACGGCACGCCGCGAACGCCGCTGAATGCGAACTCCTGCGACGGCTTCGGCGGATCGACGTAATCCTTCGCCCAAATCGGCTCGTGCTTGTCATTCAGGACGAGGACTCGGAAGTTCCGAATTCGCTCTTCGGTCTCGCCGTCGGTGCGGTTCCACAGCACGACGCGATCAATCGGCTGCTCGGCTTTCAGATCGACTTCCCACCACGGGTTGTCTTCCTGAGCTGTGTGCGACACGGAATTCTTCGTGTACTCGCCGTCGGTGTTACCGTCATTCGCTCGCTTCGCCTCGCCGCCGTAATCGGTCGTGCTCTGCTTGGCTTCACCCTTCGGTGCGAGGTTGTCATTTCCGGTGAAGATCTGCACCTCGGCGAGATGCAGAAAGCGAGCTTTGCCTGGCAATTCCACTCGCACGAATCGACCGTTGAGCCGCGTTCCGTTCGGTGGAGTGATCGTGGCCGAGACCTTCGACAGCACAAAGTTTCCGCCTCCGAACCCCGCCCCTTTGCCGGGCAGGGCGTCATCCGGCAGCGTGTCGAGTCGCACAGCGTTCAACTTGCCAGCCGCAAGCGGAATCTCGACCGAGTACGTCACCTTGGCCGCAGCCTTGTCCGCGCGAACGATTCCGTCGTCCGCCACGCTGAGAGTCACGCCCCCGTCCGACTTGCCGCTTGCTGGCCTGAGCGGCTTCCAGGCCAAGTTTCTCGGAAACGCGGCATCCCACTTCGCGAGCGAGCCCAGCACCGCTGGCGTCGCCGTCGTCACTTCCTTTTCTATTCGAGTCACATCCGCCAGCCACGTCTCCTTTTGCTTGAGCTGTTCCGAAGTGAACAACTCCAATCGAGGCGTTTCATCCCCTCGGTCAGCGTCCTCGGTCTGATTCAGGATCGCGAACAGCTTGAAAAACTCTTCCTGAGTGATCGGGTCGTACTTGTGCGTGTGACACTGAGCGCACGCGATCGTCGTTCCCATCCAGGTGGCCATCGTCGTGTTGACGCGATCTACGATGGCGACGCTGCGGAACTCCTCGTCGTTCGTCCCTCCTTCGTTGTTCGTCAGCGTGTTCCGATGAAACGCCGTTGCGATGAACTGCTCTTCAGTCGGGTTCGGCAGCAAGTCGCCAGCGATTTGTTCGATCGTGAACTGATCGAACGGCATGTTCTTGTTGAATGCCTTGATGACCCAATCGCGATAACCCCAGATCGTCCGCGCTGGGTCATCCGCATATCCCGCCGAGTCCGCGTATCTCGCGAGGTCCAGCCACTGTCGCGCCCAATGCTCGCCGTAGGTCTCCTTCGCGAGCATTCGATCCACGAACTTTTCGTACGCCTGCGAGTCTGAGTCCTTCACGAACTGTTCGATCTCGGCCACCGTCGGCGGTAGCCCTGTCAGATCAAGCGCAATGCGGCGACCCAACGCACGCCGATCCGCTTCCGGCGACGGCTTCAGCCCTTCGCGTTCCAACCGAGCGAAAACGAAGTTGTCGATCGGATTTCGGATTTCAGATTTCGAGCTTTGGACTTCCGGCACAGCGGGCCGGCTCGGTTTTTCGTACGACCAATGCTTCGCAAACTTGGCTCCTTGCCGAACCCACGCTCGCAGCAATTCGACTTCACGAGCATCCAGCGGCTTGCCTTGACCAGCCGGCGGCATGCGCTCGTCCGCGTCGTCGGAGGTGATTCGCCGAACCAACTCGCTCTCCTCCGGCTTGCCGGCTACGACGGCCACTTTTCCCGATTCAAGCTTCGCGAGCACTCCGTCGCGTGAGTCAAAACGGAGCCCCGCCTGACGTTCTTTCTCATCCGGCCCGTGACACTTCCAGCAGCGATTCGACAGGATTGGGCGAATGTCTCGGTTGAAGTCGATGGCGGGTTCCGCAGCGTACGTCATTGGCACTAGCAACAACGCCAACGTGGTCGTCAGCAGGAGGATTCGAGGCATGAGCCAACTCCATAGCAGCTAGGTGAGGTCATCCGATTTGGCGGGGAGATGATGATAACCTTTGCGAACACGGAAAGGCCACAACGTTGCGCAGGACCATTCGAAAGTTGACGCGCCCCGGCGACTCACCGAGCGGCTTTGAGAATTCCCAAATTGTCGACTCAGCTTAGAATCGTGGTCGCAGGATCTCTTGGGCGGACAACAGGCTCGAAAAACTACGCGGCCACGAGAAAGCATCGCGCGAGGGTTCGTTTCACCATCAGGCTCCAAGTGTTTCAGACGTTGGTCCACTGGCCGCTCTTCGCGCTGTTGAGCACCGCGTCGCAGATTTTTTGAGTCTCCAATGCATCTCGGAAGGTCGGGCCGCAGGGCGTTCCTTTGCCGAGCGAGTCGCAGAAGTCGGCGACTTGATGCACGAAGCTGTGCTCGTAGCCGATCTGCAAGCCGGGAACCCACCACTTGCCCATGTAGGGATGATCGCCGTCGGTGATGTGGATCGAACGCCAGCCGCGCAGGTTGCCGGCGTCGCGGTGATCGAACCATTGCAGGCGGTGCAGGTCGTGCAAATCCCACTTGATCGAAGCGTTCTCGCCGTTGATCTCGAACGTGTAGAGCGCCTTGTGGCCGCGGGCGTAGCGCGTCGATTCAAACAGGCCGAGCGATCCGTTCTGAAAGTGGCACAGGAACGCGCAGGCGTCGTCAATGCCGACCTTCTCGACCTTGCCCGTCAGAGTGTGCGTTCGCTCTTTGATGAACGCCTCGGTCATGGCCGTGACGTTTTTGACTCCGCCGTTGAGCCAGATCGCGGTGTCGATGCAGTGTGCCAGCAGATCGCCGGTCACTCCGCTGCCGGCCGCCGCGACGTCCAATCGCCAGAGACCGTTGCCACCTTGTGGCAGGTCAGCGGAGATCGTCCAGTCCTGCAAGAAGTTGGCGCGATAGTGGAAGATACGTCCGAGCTTCCCCTCGTCGATCAATTGCTTCGCGAAGCTGACGGCGGGGATGCGACGATAGTTGTACCAGACGGTGTTCGCGACCTTGGCCTTCTCGACCGCTTGGCACATTTCT
>CAMDRI010000200.1 GCA_945906725.1 Candidatus Kuenenia stuttgartensis
CCGTCGTCGTTCGCCGCCACTGGGTTGCCGCTGGTTGGCATCCGCCGGATGTGAATTCTGGATAGGCCCGATACAACGCTCGCGAGCCGAGTTCGCGGCCTACGCCGAGAAGCACGGCTTCGAGAATCTCTGCCGGGTGCTGTTCAACGTGAGCGAGTTTGTGTTCGTTGATTGAATGGCTGGAAGACAATTCTGATGGACTTGGCAATCAATCAACGAATGTCCTGGGAACCTTGGTGTCATGACAACAACACAAACCGCCCCGATTCACCCCACAGCCAAATTCACTGGTGATTACTATTGGCTCCTCGCAGAGACGCCAGAAAACAAAGCTGGGATTTTTATCGACCCTAGCGAGGATCAGTGCGACCTTCCGTTTCACAACAGAACGTACATTGACATGACGCGGAAGCTAACCAAGAAGGTTCTTTCATGGGTACAAGTTGGCGATCGATTTATCGGTTATGCCTCAACTCCGAAAAGAGTCATGGCACTGTTTGAAGTCACCGACATAGTGCCGAGCGACGGGATCAAATTTCGGCGAATCCGACTACTCGCGGCTCCCGTGGAATGGTCTGCACTGAAAACAAGATTGTCGATGCCGGATACTCACTGGCCTAAAAGCAGCAAAGGTCAACTACATCAAATCGAAAAACGCAATGTTGGCGAAATGATCTGGGGATTCATCGCTAAACAGCCCTGCGTCGCAAAACCGATTGACGATGGCAGAGTGTTACCTTCGCCAACCGATGAAATCAAAACTGGAACGCCCCTTCAAACATCCAATGTCGGAGCCTCAAATGCCACGATTGCAAACGATGTCGGCGCGAGCAACGAAGACTCAAACGATACCGTAGAGCCGAATGCCTTTGATGATCTCACGGCTCACGAAACAGAATTGAACGCCATACCCGACGAGACCGAGCGAGATGAAGTTCGTAAGAGCCGTATTGGCCAAGGTAAATTCCGGAAGAGACTCATCGAGCATTGGGGTGGAGCTTGTGCTGTTACCGGGTTGTCAGAACAAACGCTGTTGCGAGCATCTCACATCCGGCCTTGGCGGAATTCGGACAATCACCAAAGGCTTTACCCTTTCAATGGGTTGCTCTTGGCCCCTCATCTCGACGCACTTTTTGATGCTGGCTTCATCTCGTTCGATGATTCCGGACGAATTGTGCTGTCGCCGGAATTGAATGCTGATGACCAACGACTGCTTGGCGTCAATCGCGATCTTGCACTTCGATCAGTCGATGATCGGCATAAGGAATATCTGCGATTTCATCGGGAGAACAGATTGCGGCCTCGACCAACGGCCTAACTCTTGATCCGCGAATCACCGGAAGCTTCGACATGAACTCACCTAACCGACGTGACTTCCTCACCCGTTCCGGCCAAGGCTTCGGTGCATTGGCGTTGGCGGCGATGCTCGCTCAGGACGAATCCGCTCGCGGCGAGACGAACGGCGTTGGGCGTGGCGGCGTGCTCAAGGCGTTGCATCATCCGCCCAAGGCCAAACGAGTCGTGCAGCTCTTCATGGGTGGGGCGGCTTCGCATATTGACCTGTTCGATTACAAGCCGGAGTTGGAAAAGCATCACGGCGAGCCGTCGGACTTTGGCGAGTATGTCGAGGCGTTTCAGAATGGGTTGGGGCCGTGGATGAAGTCGCCGTTTGCGTTTCAGAAGTACGGCGAGTGCGGCAAGGCGATCAGTGAGGTGGTCGCGCCGCTCGGCGAGTGTGTGGATGACATGGCGTTCATTCACAACTTGGTCGGCAAGACGGGAGTGCATTCTCAGGCGACGTATCTGCAAGCGACGGGGTTCGACAAGCCGGGCTTTCCGGGGATGGGAGCGTGGATCAGCTACGGGCTGGGTTCGCTGACCGACAACCTGCCGACGTTTGTCGTGCTGCCGGATCATCGCGGGTACGCCTCGAACGGGCCGAAGAATTGGGCGTCGGCGTTTCTGCCGGCTCACACGCAGGGGACGACGATCTTCCCGCAACGCGAGAATCCCATCGAAGACCTGCTACCGCGAGCCGACTTCGTCACCGCCGACAGCGATCGCGCGGGATTGGAATTACTCAACCGCATCAACCGCGACTTCGAGCGTGAGCGGCCGGGGGACTCGCGGCTGGAGGCTCGCATCCGGTCTTACGAGCTGGCCGCGAAGATGCAGCTCTCCGCGCCCGAAGCGTTGGACATCTCCCAAGAGCCGGCTCACATCTTGAAGATGTACGGCCTCGATCAGCCGGGGCGGACGTATTCCGACGCGATCAACATCCCCGAAGAGGCGGAGTACTTCGGCCGCAAATGCCTGATCGCTCGGCGGCTGCTGGAGCGGGATGTGCGCTTCATCCAGATTTGGTCGGGCAACGACAACAGCTTCCCGCGCCGCAATTGGGACAGCCACGAAGACATCGAGCGCGATCACCGCCCGTTGGCGATGGGCATGGCCATCGGAGCCGCCGCGCTCATCAAAGATTTGAAACAGCGCGGCCTGCTCGACGACACGCTCATCCTCTGGACCACCGAGTTCGGCCGGATGCCTTCGACTCAAGGTTCAAAGGGCCGCGATCACAACCCGTTCGTCTTCACCAACTGGCTCTGCGGCGGCGGCATCAAGGGAGGCACGACTCACGGCCTCTCCGACCAATGGGGCTACAAACCGCTCGACCGCGAACACCCGACCGAGGTCTACGACATCCACGCCACGATCCTGCACCTGCTAGGCATCGACCACGCGCAGCTCACCGTCCGCCACAACGGCATCGACCGGCGTCTGACCGACGTGCATGGACATGTGATCGAGGAGCTCGTCGCCAAGCATGACCGTGTCTAATGGGGCCGCTTAGCGGATTGGAAGGGGCTGTCTCGCCGATACACTCTCTGCGACGGAAATCCCGCGAATCGGTTGTCCATTTGGAGAAGCGAGCGTGCTAAGTTCAAGTCCGACATTCCGACCTCAACCCTTTCCGGAGATCACGATACTTGAACGTCGTCTCGAACCCGAAGTCATGGACACGTCCGAGGACGCTCACGATTACGACTCCATGGATCACAGCACCGTCAACCGTGTCTTCGTCGATGACTTTCTGACCTTCGCTCGCGCCAACGGTTTCGACCTCCGACTCGTGGATCCGGTACGACCGCTGCGCTTGCTCGATGTCGGCACCGGCACGGCGCTCATTCCGATTGAGTTGTGCCGTCGTCAATTCACTGGTCGTGTCGTCGCCATTGACCTCGCCGACGAGATGCTCAAGCTGGCCAATCTCAACATCGCCAGAGCCGGCTTTGCCAACCAGATACAGGCAGCACGGATCGATGCTAAGCGGATGCCCTACCAGACGAACGAGTTTGACGGGGTCATTTCCAACAGCATCGTGCATCATATTCCGGAACCCAGCGCCGCGCTTGCGGAGATGGCTCGCGTTTTGGATCACGGCGGGATGCTGTTCGTTCGCGATCTGTTGCGTCCAGAGTCGCTCGCGGCGGTCGATCGGCTGGTGGCCACCTATGCCGGTCGAGAGAACTCGCACTCGCAATTGCTCTTTCGCGACTCGCTGCACGCAGCCCTGTCGCTGGAGGAAGTCCGCGACCTCGCTAGTGGCTACGGCATGCCAGCGACTGCGGTCTCGGAAACGTCTGACCGCCACTGGACGTTGGCCTGGACAAACGGGTGATCATTGGGCCGACATGCCGTTCGTCCGCACTCGCGTGTACCGGCAAGTTTCGCCGACAACTTGTGGGCAAACTCTCGCTAACTGGCAATCTCACTCTGATCCGTAAATTCAATTCAAGCTGCCAAATCGTTCGAGTCGATTTCCGAGGGTAGGTCTCGTGCTCACAGATGGCGAGACAGCGCTTCGCGGCATCGCCAGGCGCTTCAGTGAATTGGTCTGTGGCCCACAAGGAGAATGGCATGCGTTCCTGGATAAAAATACTCGCGATCAGCGGGGTCATGGGTGTGGCGTTGGGAGTCAGTTTGGCCAGCGAAAAGCCGACGGAACGGCGGGCCACCACGCCGACCAAGAACAGCCGACCCGGACGCTTGGCATTCTTTAGCCGCGGCGGCATTGCCAGCGAACAGTCCAATGCGCCGGCCGATCCAACCACCGATGATGTCGCCGACGAATTGGCGGCTGAGGCTTCCGCAACTCCGAAACGGTTCAGCCGCTCGAAAACTGGGCTGAGCGAGGAACCTGCCTCGGCATCATCGACGAAAGCCCCACTCAAGCCGACGAAAAACCTCATCGGAAGCGACGAAAATCTCTCGGACGTGAAACAAACTTCGCGCACGGCCAGAACTCCGCTGAAGCCGCTCTTGGACAAAGTCGAATTCCTTTCGCCACCCGAATCTAAAGACACGGACGAAGCTCCGATCACTCGCAAGCCGGTCGCGAGCAAATCCGCCTCTGGAATTCAGCAGGCCGGCCTCGCCGCACCGCCGACAACGGTGGCGGAGACCAGTGACGAAGAATCCGCTGACGAAATCGTCGCTGCTGATTTTCAACAGTTGCCGGAGGAAAAGGCAAAGGTCAATCCCGCGCGAGCGGAGCGAGACCAAGTCCCTTCAACCACCCTTCGCCACAATCCATCCGATTTGACCGGCGCTTCGAAAGCAAGCCGTGTTTCGGTTGTCAGCGATCGTTCACCGAGGCCGATGCCGTCCGCCGCGACTCGATCCGTGCGATCCACCGCCACAATCGACCGTTCAAATCTCAGCAAGAGTTCGCCCTCGACCGGAGCACCGTCGGTCTCTGTCGAATGGGTTAAGCAGGGCGAGATCAATGTCGGCCAGGAGTGTGCCTGTGAACTGGTCGTGAAGAATTCCGCAAAAGTTTCAGCACACGAGGTCGTCGTCGAGGTCATCTTCCCGGTGTCGGTGCGACTGACGCAGGCGAATCCCGAACCGACCAAGGTCTCCGATCACCTCGAATGGTCGATTCCTGAACTCGCCGCCGGCGAGGAGCGCACGATTCACATCACGATGATTCCCAGCCAGCGTGGCGATCTGGCGACGACCGCCAACGTCCGCTTCACTGGCACGGCGGCCAGCGTCTTCAAAGTCGCAGAGCCGTTGCTGGAAGTTTCCACGGCAGCGCCGGCCGAAGTCATCATCGGCGATCCGCTGGTGCAGACCGTGACGATCACCAATCCCGGCACCGGCATCGCACAGAACGTCAAGATTCAAATCGTGGCGCCGGCGGGCTTGGAAGCCACTCGCGGCGATCGCACGCAGATCGCGATTGGCACGCTCAATCCGGGTGAATCGCGAACCGTGCGGCTTTCATTCACCGCCATCGCCGGTGGCGAGCAGACTCTCGAAGTCTCAGCCACCGCCGATTCCGGTTTGAATCAAACCGCTGAAGCGACCGTCAAGGTCATTGCTCCGTCGTTGGCCATCGCCATCGAGGGCCCCGGCCTGCGTTACGCCGGACGCGATGCTCGCTACACGCTGAACGTAGCCAACGAAGGCCAAGCCGCGACGAACAATGTCCGCGTCACGCATTGCGTTCCGAAGGGATTCAAGTTCTTGAAGGCCGACAAAGGAGGCGCACTCGATGCAACCACCGGTTCGGTGAGTTGGTCAGTCGGACATCTCGAACCTGCTCAGACTGTCCAATTGAAGCTGCAGTTGGAGGCCACGGAAATCGGTCAGTTCGAGCACCACGTCTACGCCTCGGCCGAACATGGCGTGACCGCGAAGACGGACATGACGACGACCGTCGAAGGCTCGGCGTCGCTGGTTCTGGAGATTCAAGACCTCGAAGACCCCGTGGAAGTTGGCCAAGAGACTGCCTACGAGATTCGCATCACCAACATCGGCACAAAGTCGGCTCAGAACGTCGGGCTCACGTTTGAGATGCCCGGCAGCGTCGAGCTTCTCAACGTGCAAGCAGCGCCCCAGCATCTCGCTAAGAACGGCTTGATCCTGTTCAACGACCTGCCGGAGTTGGCCCCTGGAAAGACAGCTCTCTTCCGCATCCACGTTCGAGGTGCCGCCGAAGGTAACCACCGCGTTCGTGCTCGGCTCACCAGCGAGTCGATCGAGCAGGAGCTGATCACCGAAGAGCTGACCAAGTTCTCTGCGGAGTAGGATGTGGCGCACGCGGCTCGCGTGCGACGATCCAATCTCGTCCGGATCGAATCGGACGTGAGCCGCGTGCGCTACGGAAACAGCCGCTCGGTGCGCCAGGAACCGTCCGGCTGTTTGCGGTAGACCAGTCGGTCGTGCAACCGCGCGACGCCCCCTTGCCAGAACTCGATGCTGGCGGGGACTAATCGAAAGCCGCCCCAGTTCGGAGGCCGAGGGATCGGGAGTCCCGCGAACTTCGTCTCGAACTCGGACGTGAGGCGTTCCAAGGTCGCGCGATCCGCGAGCGGATGGCTCTGCGCGGAGGCCCACGCACCGATGCTGCTTTCGCGCGGACGGCCAGCGAAGTACGCGTCCGATTCGGCGTCACTCGCGCGAACAACAGCCCCTTCGATGCGGACTTGCCGTTCAAGTTCTTTCCAATGCAGCGCAGCGGCCGCCTGCGGATTATCCGCCAGTTCGTGCCCTTTGCGGCTGTCGAAGTTGGTGTAGAAGAGAAAGCCGCGCTCGTCCCAGCCGCGCAGATAGACGATGCGAACCGAAGGTCGGCCATCGCGAGTTGCTGTCGCCAGCGACATTGCTTGCCAGTCAACGACGCTCTCCGCCTGCACGTCATCGAGCCACCGCTGAAACTGTGAAAACGGTTCGCCGGCCAAGTCGCTTTCGAGCAACTTGTGCTTCGAGAATTCCGTGCGAACGACAACGTCAAAGCTCATGCGCTTGTCTCTGCAGATTTCGTCGGTTGACTGCGAAGCGACAGGACCATGACTACGCCGAGCAACATCAGACCCGCTCCGGCCCAGTACGGCAAGACGACGCTGCTTTCCAGTTGCTGCTTGTCGAGCTTAAACAACCAGACGCCCAGCAGCGGTCCGGCGATGCGAGCCAACGCCGACATGCTTTGACCCACGCCGAGGATTTCTCCTTGCTCGTCAGCGGAAGTTCGCAGCGACAGCATCGCTTGCAGAGACGGCGTGAGCGCCGAGTAACCCAGGACGTTGATCGGCACGATGGCGAACAGCACGCCCAAATTTTTTTGGCCGCAAGTGATCGCGATCAAGACCAGGCCCAGCGTCATCAACACAGTACCGATCAGACTCATCCGGAAATCGCCCAACTTCGGAGACAGTCGCCGCACGACCATCCCTTGGCTCAACGCCAACACGAAGCCGACGTAGGCGTAGACGTAGAAGTTTTTGTCGTCGGCCAGGCCGAAAAACCTCGTCAGCAGTGACAGCGTGACTTCGAACTGTGCGAAGGCCAGCGTCGTCAGAAAGATCGTGAACATCAACAACGCGGTGCCACGATTGGAGAACGCTCGGCCCATCGCTCCGACGTTCAACCAGCGGCGCGGCGGCGCGACGTTGTCCGGCTTCAACGATTCGGGCAACCGAGCGACCGCCCACAAGAACGCCAACGCCGACAAGCCGCTCGCGACATAGCCGGCCATTGGACTGGGTGGGCCGTCGAGTTCGCTCGACACAAACATCGCCCCCAGCAACGGCCCGAACGTGAAGCCAATACCGAACGCTGCTCCGATCAATGCCATCCCTTTGCCGCGACCTTCGGCCGTCGTCGAGTCAGCAATGTAGGCTTGAGCCGTTGGGATCGTGGCTCCCGCGATGCCGGCTCCGATGCGGGTGATGAACAGCCACGGGATCACCGACAGGCCCAGCAGTTGACCCTCTTTGCCCAACTGCGTGGCCAAACCAAACAGGCCGTAAAACACCGTCGAGCCGGCCAACCCGACCAGCAACACCGGCCGGCGACCGACACGATCCGACAGCCGGCCCCAAAACGGAGCGAACAAAAACTGCATCGCCGAAAACGAGGCCATCAGCGGGCCGAGCAACCGGTCCAGCCCAAAGTGTTCGCCGTACCTCGGCAACAACGGCAACACGATGCCAAAGCCCAAGAGATCGATGAACACGGTCACGAAAATGATCAGCAGCGGTGATTTCGATTTCATGGCGGCGGAGTTTGGGAGTGACCGTCAAACAACGCAAGCAAGCGGGAATAACGTAGCCGTCATCGCTTCGCGTGACGACAACCGAACGCTTCACTGATGACGTTCGCGCGATCGACTCGCAAGAACCAATCTGCGCCCTTCGTGCGCTCGGCTGTCGTCACGCGGAGCGATGACGGCTACTTCCAGTCGCGAACGAATTGCAGGGCGCGTTGGCGGACGGGTTCGCTGAGGGT
>CAMDRI010000201.1 GCA_945906725.1 Candidatus Kuenenia stuttgartensis
TCGCAATCCAAAACTCTTGCTGCTGCTCCGTCTGCCAATGTCCCATCGCCATTCCCAACTCCTCCGGCTCGCGAGTCCCTCAACGCCGCAGATCATAGCGCCCTGTCACAAACGTCAAGACAACGACGGCTTTTTCAACAGGCTGCTAATACCGATAGTGCTCCGGCTTGTACGGGCCTTCGGTCGGGACACCGAGATAGTCGGATTGGTCCGGCGTCAGTTTGGTCAGCTTCACACCAAGTTTATCGAGGTGCAGGCGGGCGACTTCCTCGTCGAGCTTCTTCGGCAGGCGATGCACGTCAATTTCGTATTTTTCTGGATCGCTCCAGATGGCCATCTGAGCCAGCACTTGATTCGTGAAGCTGTTGGACATCACGAAGGCGGAGTGGCCAGTAGCACAGCCCAGGTTCACGAGCCGTCCCTCAGCCAGCACGACGATGGCTTTGCCGTCCGGATAGACCCACTTGTCGACTTGCGGCTTGATCTCGACCCGCTTCACGTCACCGCGGCGTTTCAGGTGTCCGACGTCGATTTCGCTGTCGAAGTGGCCAATGTTGCAGACGATCGCATGATGTTTCATGACGTCGAGATGCTCGCCGCGAATCACGTCGCTGCAACCGGTCGTGGTGACGAAGACGTCGCCCTGTGTCACCGCGTCTTCCATCGTGGTGACTTCGTAGCCTTCCATCGCAGCCTGCAGCGCGCAGATTGGGTCGATCTCGGTGATCAATACGCGAGCGCCGAGGCTCTTCATTGCGTGGGCACAACCCTTGCCGACATCGCCGTAGCCAGCCACAACGACGACCTTGCCAGCGATCATCACGTCGGTCGCACGCTTGATGCCGTCCGCCAGCGATTCGCGGCAGCCGTAGAGGTTGTCGAACTTGCTCTTCGTCACGCTGTCGTTGACGTTGATCGCCGGGAACAGCAGGTTGCCGGCCTCGTGCATTTGGTAGAGCCGATGCACGCCGGTCGTCGTCTCTTCAGTCACACCGCGAACGTTCTCAGCGATGCGGCGAAAGAAGCTGTTGTCCTCCTCCTGAATCTGGGCGAGGAGTTTCAAAATCACTGCATACTCTTCGTTCGTCGCGGTCGAGGCATCCGGCACCGATTCCGCTTTCTCGAACTCGACCCCCTTATGGACGAGTAGCGTCGCGTCGCCGCCGTCGTCGAGGATCATGTTCGGCGTGCCTCCGTCCGGCCAGCGGAAGAGTTGGTCGGTACACCACCAGTATTCTTCGAGCGTCTCACCCTTCCAGGCGAAGACCGGGACGCCTTGCGGATTCGCCGGTGTTCCGTGGGGTCCAACCGCGACGGCCGCGGCAGCTTCGTCCTGCGTTGAGAAAATGTTGCACGAAACCCAGCGGACTTGAGCACCCAACTCGGTCAGTGTCTCGATCAACACCGCCGTCTCAATGGTCATGTGCAAGCTGCCGGCGATGCGTGCTCCCTTGAGCGGCTTCGACTTGCTGAACTTGGCTCGCAGAGCCATCAAACCCGGCATCTCGACTTCGGCCAATTCAATTTTCTTGCGGCCCAGATCGGCGAGGCTGAGGTCTTTCACTTTGTACGGCAGAGCCTTGGTCGCAGACTTCGGGGCGGCATCCAACGCGGCGAGCATGAGGGACTCCTTAAGCGATCTAAAACTGAGACAAAACCACCTTCGTGCGAAGCTGGCTGAGACATTCGATTAGCAAACAGCCCGTAAGTTAGGCGATCCCTCGATGATCAGCAACCAGCCTCGGATCGAACAATCGCGTCTGTCGACTGTGGTTGAGGGCCGTTTCCCAAGCCCGCTAGAATCCGTCGCGTCCAGGTGATTGCGTGCCGACCAGAAAGAACCGTCAATGCTGATTCGAGAGAACTACGGCTCCGGCAAGTTCGGGCTGTCGATTGAGATCTTCCCGCCGAAGACCGCCGCCGGAGACGCCGCTCTGTTCGAATCGCTCGATCGGCTGTCGGCCTTCCGGCCGGGCTTCGTCTCTTGCACCTACGGAGCGGGTGGCAGCACCAGCAAACGAACCGTTGAACTTTGCGTCGAGATTCAAAAGCGATACGGACTGACTGCAACCTCGCATTTCACCTGCGTCGGAGCGACTCGCGATGAACTACTCGACTGGCTGAAGTTCGCTCGGCAAAGCGGCCTGCAAAATATTATGGCTCTTCGAGGCGATCCACCTGTCGGGCAAACCGACTTCCAGCCGGTCGTTGGTGGATTGCGGTACGCGAACGAACTGGTCTCGCTCATTCGCGAACACTTTCCGGATATGGGCATCGGAGTTGGCGGGTATCCCGAAAAGCATCCCGAAGCACCGGATGCCGACACGGATCTGAACAACCTCAAACGGAAGATCGATGCCGGCGCCGATGCAGTTTTCACTCAACTCTTCTTCGTCAACGACAACTTCTTCCGCTTCTGCGATCGCTGTGAAGCCGCCGGGATTCGCATTCCGATCGTGCCAGGCATCATGCCGGTCACCGAGTTCGCTCGCATCAAACGGATCACGTCGCTGTGTGGAGCGGTCTTCCCAACGGAGCTCGCGTCGCGGCTGGAAGCCGTGCAAACCGACGATGCCGCTCAGTTCCAAATCGGCATCGAGTGGGCGATCCGGCAATGCCGCGAGTTGGTCTCGCGCGGCGTACCGGGTCTGCACTTCTACGCGCTCAACAAGTCGCCGGCTTGCGAAGCGATTTTGAAAGAGATTCGTGCCTGACGTAGCCCTGTCGCTCCGCGACAGGAAAGCCGAACGTCTCTGGACTCTGATTTTCCTCTGGCACGATCAAGCCAACTCTCCCCATCGGCTTGCCTGTCGCGGAGCGACAGGGCTACTTTAATGCGATGTCCGATCTCGAATCCTCCTTGCCGTTGACCGCACGAGTGTCTGAGTCGCTGCAAGTGTTTCTGCTCGGCACGGTCGAATTTGATTCGGCGTTGCGGCTGCAAGAACGGTTTCGAGACGAAGTCTGCCGGCGACGCGATCGGCTGGGCGGCCTCTTCGTCTGCGAGCATCCACCCGTCGTGACGATTGGTCGCGAGGGGAGCCAGACGCACCTGCGACGAGACATATCGGAATTCGACAAGCTCGGCATTGAAGTCCGCTGGTTGAATCGCGGCGGCGGAGCGTGGATGCAAAGCCCCGGCCAAATCGCGGTCTATCCGATCGTGGCACTGCAACGATTGGGCCTCGGACTGACCGAGTACCGACAACGTCTGGAACTCGCCGTGCTTGATGTCTGTCGCGAACTGCATGTCGCAGCGCATCGGATCGACGAAGAACCGGGTGTCTTCTGCTCTCTCGGCCAGTTGGCGACCGTCGGAGTCGCCGTGCGATCGTGGGTGACGACTCACGGTCTGACGCTCAATGTGAGTCCCGATCTGTCGCTGCTGCGCACGACTCGCTCTAACTCACGCGGCCTGCGACCGACATCGCTGGAAGCAGCTCGGCAACGCCTGACCGCGATCCCCAAAGTCCGCGAAAGCCTGATCCGCAACCTCACCGGACGCATGGGCTATCAACAATCGCACATTTACACCGGCATCCCCGGCCTCAAACGAACGAAGCGCCGAGTCTTCGCGGGGCAGTTGGACGAGTGAGCCAGATGTCGCGAGCGATAATTCGTGAATACTCATACCTAGAGTGCCCACTCAGAGGATGCTGAACGGATTCTGGAGATACATCTCCAAGAATGCCGCAAATGATGGGGCAATCTGTCGAACAGGATGATCACCACCAGTGACCTGAAACACCGGACCTGACAATTCCGACGGCTCATTCCGCAACTCGACCGCCCATGCGAGGCTCAAGATGAGGTGATCCACGAAGAGGAAGCAGCCAGGATAGGCCCACCGATCTGGGTTGATGTCGGACAACTCTTCATGGACCGGTTTAATCATCGCCAGAGGCCAAAAGCGGTTAATCCCAGCGTCGAGTTCGTCTTCCATGCCGTCAATTGTCAAAAGGTATTCCCGCAAGTCACCCGGAAGTCGAACTCGGTACTTCGATTCGAATGATTGAATCTCTGTGGGATTGACCCCCGTACGAATCATGAGGCCAGCCTCACGCCAGAAATTGGTCAAGCGCTGTGAGAGAATTGACACTGGGGATGCTCTCCGTCGTGAGCGACTCCAATGGTTGGGAATCTACTCGACGAGCGATGTTATCGCTTCTGTCAGCCACCCGCTGTGCCAAGTGTGTTCGAGTTTCGGGCCGTCGGCGTAGGCGTGCAGGATTTGAAGCTCGTTGAGCAACGCTTCCGCTCGTTGGTGGTGATCGCGGAAGTTTCCGTAGCCGAGGTGAATCATCCGCGTCGTTGGTTGCTCTCCGGCCTTGGGGCGAAGTTCGGCGGCGCGGTTGCGGAGCAGAAGATCGAGACGATAGTGCTCGAAATTCTCCGGTGTGCCGTAGATTGGGCCCATGCCGAATTGGTCCGGTGCGGTTTTCATCAGCGGAGCATCCCAGGCAGCGGCCTTCGCGAAGGTATCGGGGTGTCGCAGCAAGAGGCTCCACGCGCCGTAGCCGGACTTGCTGAAGCCGACCAGCAGCCGGCCGTTTCGTTCGGGCAGCGCGGGATAAAGTCGCTCGATGGTCGGGATGACGACCTTCAGGAAGTACGTCTCTTGACGAATCGTTTTGTCGGTCGGGTGATCGGCGTACCACGGCAGATGCGAGAACGTCGGCGCGACGCAGATCAGCCGATGCTTGTTTGCCAGGTCGAGCTTCTTCGCTTCGAGCAATCCGTCGCCGTAGCGGTGCTCGGCGTTGGCTTCGACCGGCAGGAGGTACAGCACGCGCAAACGCTCAGCCGGATCGCGCTTCTCCGGCAGGAGCACACGGATCAGCGTCTCGTCCGACTGAAACTCGGACGTGACGCGATGCACTCGGAAGCCGTGCTCATCGACGACCGCGTCGGAAACGTGTGGGGCATCAGCCATGAAGATCACGGTCAACAACGCGACAAGACTCGGCATAGACATCACTAACCCCTAGTCCCCAGCCCCTCACCCCTCGCCTCACGGTTGCTCGAACAGTAACTCGGCAATGTGGCCGAGGTCTTTGCCGACGGCGGTGGTGGTCAAGCCGTTGCGTAGCGGAGCGTTGTTGACGAACAAAGCGAACGCGAGAGTGTCGCCCTTCGACGTCGTCATGTAGCCGGCGAGGGCCTTGCTGGTCAGCAGCGAGTTGGCGTTCATGACGTTTTCCCAATACAGCGTGCCGGTTTTGGCGGAGACTTTGTCCTTCGCCGGGCTGTCGGTTCCGACGGATTTTGCGAGCGTGCCATCGACGCCGAGTCGTGGCATCGCTCGGCGGTAGGCGTCGAAATCGGAGCGTGTCGCCATGTGTCGCAGGAGCTGGACCGTTGCGGTGGGGGTCGTGTAGTCGGCTCGCGATCCGCCGGCACCGCCGCCAAACGAGATCGTGTCCACATCGACGCCGACTCGTTTGAGGAAGTCGTGTTGTCGTCGCAAGCCTTGCGAGAGGGTCCGCTCGCCGTGCTTGGCCGCGACGAGCAGCGGCAGCGTGCTGGCGTGCAGGTTGTGGCTGACCTTCAAAATCAGCCGAGCATTTTCGGCGAACGGTGGCGAGACGAACTTCGCGACGCTCGGCAGCTTGAGCGTTTCGTCGCGTGGCGGCAGCTTGTCAGTCGGATGGTCGGCGGCAGCCGGAGCCTCGACTTCGATCCCTTGCCGATGCAACGCCTCGATCAGCAGCGTGCGGGCGAACGAATTCGCATCCGAGGCTTCGAGCACTCGCAGGACTGGCTTGTGTCCTTCGGCGATGCGGCCGGAGACGCTGATCCGACCGCCGCCGAGATCGCGCACCGACGTTTCGGTCTTGCCGTCCTTGGCGATCGTCTCGACGTGCGTTTCGATGCGGAAGGATTTTGACTCGGGCCGCCACTTCACCTCGGCTGGCTGGCCAGCTTTGGTGGGGGTGATCGTGAAATCGAACAGATTGTCGTTGATGTAAATTGGCGTGATGCGGCCGGGGCCGCTGCCGGAGCCTTCGGCTTTCTCGAACAGGCGGTCGTCGATCAGCACGTCGCCGCGGACTCGTTTGATGCCGGCCTGCGCGACTTGCCGGGCGAGTTGGTTCAGCCCGGCGAGCGGGTCTTGCGGCGTGAGTTCCGACTCCGTTCCTCCGCTGGCGTAGGTGTGATCGCCGTTCGTGAACGCGATCTCGCCGGTCTCGGTTGTTCGTCCGCCGAGCGTCAGGTCGCCGCTGGCGATCAGGATTAGGTCGCCGGTCAGCTCGCCTTTGTCGTTCACCTCGCCACGGCGCACGATCGGAGTTTCAAAGCGATGATCGGCTCCGAAAGCGTCGAGTGCACACGCGACCGAGAAGCACTTCGTCGTGCTGGCGGGCGCGAAGAGCTTGGCCGAGCTCAACTCGTAACGCACATCGCCCGTCTTGAGATCGACGGCCAGCAAGCCCCAATGAGCCTGCTTGTACTTCGCCGAGTCCATGACCTCCAGGACTTTCGGCGGCACGCGATCCTCGGCGAGGGCCGACAACGTGCCGACGATCAGAACCGAAACGACAAGCAACGATGAAAGTCGAAGTCGTCGAGACACGGGGAGCTCCTCTTCAAGTGGGTAGGTTTTCAACCTGCCCGGATCGAATGGATTCAGGAAGGGGCGGCACATCTTATCGGTCGAGGCCGGACACGCGAGGTTGCTGTGTGGCCGACGCGTCTCGCGTCGGTCGGATGCGAGACGCATCCGCCACATCCGCCGATTTGCTCTCGTCGATTCCGCGAGATAGCTTCTCCGTGTTTCGCGATCTCAACTCTCGAGGATTCTGAAGCATGACTGAACACGGACTGACTCGACGAGCATGGCTGGGGGCAGGTGCGCTGGCGGCCACGTCCGTCGTGGCACTGGCCGAAACGCCGGCGTCAAAACCGGCTGGCACCGTTAAATATAGTTTCAACACCAGCACGATTCGCGGGCAAAAGGTGGGGCTGGCTCGCGAAGTCGAGATCGCCGCTCAGGCGGGCTACGACGCGATCGAGCCTTGGATGGGGACGATCAACGACTTCGTCAAAGGGGGCGGGTCATTGAAAGACCTCGGCAAGAAGGCTCGTGATCTGGGACTGACGGTCGAAAGCGCAATCGGTTTCGCTCGCTGGATCGTCGATGACGACGCCGAGCGGGCGAAAGGATTCGAGGAAGCCAAGCGGGACATGGATTCGCTGCAGCAACTTGGCGGAAAGCGGATCGCGGCTCCGCCAGTCGGTGCTCACGACAAAGGCCCGGTCGATTTGCTGAAGGCGGCGGAGCGGTATCGGCAGCTTTGCGAACTCGGCCGGCAATTCGCGATCGTCCCTGAGGTGGAAGTTTGGGGGTTTTCGAAGGCACTTTCACGGCTGGGTGAGACGGCGTTCGTCGCGCTGGAATCGGCTCACCCCGACGCGACAATCCTGCCGGACATTTACCACCTCTTCAAAGGAGGGTCCGGCTTCGAGGGGCTGCGGTTGCTGAGCAGCTCCGCTGTGCAGGTCTTCCACGTCAACGACTACCCGGCCGATCTGCCGCGCGACAAAATCGCCGACAAAGACCGCGTTTATCCGGGAGACGGCGTCGCTCCGATGACTGAAATCCTGCGGTCGGTCATCCGCCCCGACCGGCCAATCGTCCTGTCGCTGGAATTGTTCAACCCGGAATACTGGAAGCAGGACGCCTTGCAGGTGGCACGCACTGGCTTGGAAAAGACGAAGGCGGCGGTAGCGAAGGCGGTCGGGTGAGAGGGCAATCAGCCGAGCGGAGTCGATCATGTCCGGCTTCGGACTGCTGCTCGTGTTGGCGGGAACCGTCGTCGAGCTTGTTGCGATACCGGCGTCGTGTTCGCAAAGGGTCCGAATGGCGATGCCGGTGCCGGTCGAGTGGTCGGAAATTTGGTTGATCATCATCGGACTCATCTGCCAGGGAGTTGGAATCTTGATGATGGCCATCTGAAAATTCGTGACAAATCGTCGCGTCACAACTCTAGATTCAGAAATTGCAACAGATATACTTCGACTGCCTGAACCGTCGGTATGTCTTGCTCAGCGGCTGGGAACTGTTGAAACCACTTCGACCGACGTGATCCGGCTCAGGACTAGCTGTCCATGCAAACCAGCACCTTGTCGGTTGGATCCGGCTCGCTTGTGGATTTGATTCCGTCTGCTCCAACTCTCGAACCTGCAGCTGAGTTACAAACTGCGCACGCCACGACGTC
>CAMDRI010000202.1 GCA_945906725.1 Candidatus Kuenenia stuttgartensis
GGCATCGAGCAAGGAGGCTCACGATGGAACTTGTACCCGGTTTTGCGGCTTTGGTGCAGGGATTGTCCGCCACGATGACCGCGCCGACTTTCGCCAGTTTGACAACGTTGCTGACGGGTTGGGTCTTCGCCAGACGACGCACGGTCACACGGATGATTCTGGCCGTCGGCGACGCGGCCGAGAAACACTTTTCGTCGTATCACCGATTGTTCAGCGCGGCCCGTTGGTCGCTGGACGCGCCGGGACTCGCCGTGTTGGATTTGATGCAGCCGTTTTTGGGAAGCGTCATCCTGTTGGGACTCGATGACACGTTGGCTCGCAAGCGGGGCGTGAAGATGTTTGGCACGGGGATGCACCACGATCCGCTGCTCTCCAGTCGCAGCAAGGTGATCACCAACTGGGGACACAGTTGGGTTGGACTTCCCCCCGTTTTGCGGGCGCGTAGAAAAGCGCGTAGAGTGCAAGACGAGGAGCGAGAACGATGCGTCAGCGACGGAAGTTTACCCGAGAGTTCAAAGTGGAGTCGGTTCGGTTGTCGAGGCAGCCGGGTCGGAGTATTGGCGAGGTGGCGAAGAGCCTGGATGTTGGCGAAGGCTTGCTGCGGAGGTGGCGGGACGAATTCGCTTCGGAAGGGGACTCGGCGTTTTCCGGATCGGGGAAGCAAACCGGTCTGGAGGAAGAGAATCGCAAGCTGCGGACCGAGGTCGAGCGGCTGCGGATGGAGCGTGAGATCTTAAAAAAAGCGACGGTCTTCTTCGCGAAGGAGCCGCGATGAAATACGCCTTCATTGAGGATCATCGAACGACCTGGCCGATCGCAATTCAGTGTCGCGTGTTGGCGGTGTCTCGCAGCGGGTACTACGAGTGGCGTCGTCGGCCGGTGAGCGAACGGGCGCAGCGTCGCGAGTCGTTGACGGCGCAGATTCGAGAGTTCCACGTCGGTCATCACGCGAGTTATGGCTCGCCGCGTGTGCATCGGGAACTGCGAGCTCGCGGCGACAAAGTCAACGAGAAGACGGTGGCCAAGGTGATGCGTGAGGCCGGCATCCAGGCCAAATCGCAGCGCAAGTTCCGCGTGACGACGACCGATTCCAATCACACTCAACCGGTGGCCGAGAACGTTTTGAATCGGGAATTCACCGCCGAAAAGCGCAATCAGAAGTGGGTGGCGGACATTACCTACATCGCGACTCTGGAGGGCTGGTTGTACTTGGCGGCGGTCATCGACTTGTTCACACGCAAGGTGGTGGGCTGGTCGATGTCAGAGCGGATCGACAGCCGGTTGGTGGTCGATGCGTTGGAGATGGCGGTGTCTCGCGAGCTTCCCGCGTCATCACAGCTTTCTGGTGCGGGCTTGATCGCGCACTCGGATCGTGGCGTGCAATACGCCAGCGAGCACGATCAACGCACGCTGACGACTCACGGCCTCGAATGCAGCATGAGCCGTCGTGGTGACTGCTGGGACAACGCTCCGGCCGAGAGCTTCTTCGCGACTTTGAAGAAAGAGCTGGTGCATCACGAAGTTTATGAAACTCGGACGGAGGCTCGCGCGAGCCTGTTCGAGTACATCGAAGTGTTTTACAACCGCCAACGCCTGCACTCGTCATTGAGCTACGTCTCGCCGACCGACTTCGAGGCCTCGGCCGCGTGGTCGAGAGAGGATTGTCCGAGGGCCAAAAGATTTTGCGGCGGCGGGGGACATTTTCCTCCGCCGCCAATCCCCCGGGCCTGCGGCCTGATTCTCAGGAACCGGTTCCGTGTCAAACCATCAGTCCCACTCTTAACCAAGCGCACGCAATCCTTGGGCAGGTCCATGTTTTGCGACACGGAAGAGTCGAACTTCCGCCGCAGCGACATCCGGTCGATGACCATGCGCTGTTCTTCACGCGAGTTACCCACCTCGTCGCGAACGCTCTGCCGCCAGCACACGATTGAATGTGTCATGCGAGGTGTTGGTCAGCCGCTTGTTTTACGAACGGTTGGGAGTCACTGGCGCCGGGCGTTGGAGTTCGAGGACTCCGCCGGTCTTGTGGGCGTCGCGGAAAAAGCTGCGGAGTTGCAGAACCGGGGGCCCGAGCAGCAGGATGAAGACTGGCGGAGCGAGACAGATCACGACGGGGAACAGCAGCTTGACGCTGGTTTTGTTGGCTCGCTCTTCCGCTCGTTGACGGAATTGGAGGCGGATACCGTCAGCGAATTCGGTTACGGCGACGGCCACATGCGTCCCCGTGCGTTCGGACTGAGTGACGAGGTTGGCCAAGGCGTTCACGTCCGCGGTGTTCATACGCCTGGAGAATTCCTTCAACGCTTTCGTCATCGAGTCCGCTTCGGCGTGACGACGCACGACTTCCAGTTCCACGGACACGTCCGGATGGAAGACGCTGATCTCGCCAGCAACTCGCAGCAGTGCGTCGCGCAGCGGCAGTCCCCCAGTCAGGCACATGCGGATGATGTCCAGCGCGTCCGGCAGGCCTTTGAGAATGCGATTCAGCCGACTATTTGCTTGGCTTCGCAGCAGGTTACGAGGGATGAGATATGCGAGGCTGGTCACGACGGCGGTCACCAGCAAGATGTTTCGCGGCAGTGTCGTCGTCGGATCGGCGAGGACCGCCAGGGTGCCGCCGGCGAAGAGGGTTCCAAGCACCAGAAAGTTGCGAGTCGAGAGGAATTCAATGACGGCGTTGTTGCCGTAGAATCCGGCTCGCTTGAGGTCTTGCGTCAGTGCTTCAACTTCGGCTTCGGGCATCGGGACCACGCCGGCGAGGTGGACGCGCCAACGGCTGGGGCGGCCAAGGCCCATTTTCCGTTCGAGATCGGCGACGTTGCGCACTCGCTGACGTGAGCGGACGATGCTCATGCCAAACACGAAGATCAGCATGGTCGTTGTGAAGTAGACGATAATCGGCATCAGGTCGTGGGTCATGGCGGTGGTTCTTCAAGTAAGCCCTGTTGATTAGCGGTAGGGATACTGCCCCGATGCGTCAGCGAGGGCGGGCGTTCCAACCGACGATAAGTTTGTCCTTCAAGTTTCGTGAAACGCTCGCCTCGCTAACGCTTCAGGTTTGTCACGTTAATCGTCATCACGCAACAGTTTGAACACCCAGGCGAGACCGACGATCTCCAACAGCAAGGCGGCGAACAGCAGCATGCGCCCGAGGGGTTCATCGAACATCAGTTGCAGATGCGGGCGATGCACCAACATCAGAAACAGAAATGCCAGCGGGCCGATGGTGGCGACCAGCATCGTGCTGGTGCGCCCGGCTCCGGTGGCAGCCATCATCTGGCGGTGTGCCATCATGCGGTTGCGCACGACGTTTGACATGCGTTCGAGCGTCTCGGACAAGTTGCCGCCAGAGCCGCGTTGCACGACAAGCGTCGTCGTCAGGAGCTGCATCTCGACGATGCGCACTCGCGCGGAGAGCGAGTTCATGACGCCATCGAATGAGCGGCCCATTTCGAGTTGGCGGCAGCACTGACGGAACTCGGCGGCGAGCAGGCCGCTTGATTCCGTCGCGCACAATTCAATCGCCTGGTCGATGCTTTGGCCGGCACGAGTCGTCCGGGCCAGCATGTCGATCACGACGGGAAGTTCCTCTCGGATTGATCGCATCCGACGTATGCGAAGCAACGAGACGTATCCCAGCGGAATGACCATGCCCACAATCGCTCCAGCCACACCGACGAACGGATCGTCTTGAATGAATCCCAAGACTCCGCCGAGCACGATCGCGCTCAGCATCAACGCTAGAAAAAACGTCGTGGAGGTCATCGCCGCGCCGGACTCGAGCACCAGTCGCTCGAATCCTTGATCGATCCGGCCGCTCAAGTCTTTCGCGGGAACAGCATCGAACACGCTGGGGATACGGCGCAGGCGGCGTGGTATCGAGGCCGACCCAGTTCCTCCGGCTCCAGCAAAGAACAAATCGCGGACCCACATGCCGACCGCGAGCCCAGCCAGCATGAGTGACACGAAGACGATAATTGAGACGGTAGCGATGTCCACAATGGGGGCCTTATTGGCTTACAGGGATTCGGCGTTTGTCGAACAAGCTGTCAGACAGGCGGAGTCCGCAGGCTCGCAGGCGGTTGAGGCACAATGGACGGTGGCCGGTGAAGTAGAATTCACCCTGAGCGAACCCTTGTTCGTTGATGCCGATTTGCTCGAAGCCGAAGACGTCTTCCAAATGGAATCCCCCTTCTGCGATACCGACGATCTCAGAGACTTGCATGACGCGGCGGACGCCGCCCTTGAGCCGCGACAGATGCACCACCAACGAGATCCCCGACACGATGTATTGTCGCACGACCGGGATCGGCAGTTCGAAACCGCTCATCGCGACCATCATTTCCAACCGAGCAAGCGCATCACGCGTGTCGTTGGCATGAATCGTGGTCAGCGAGCCTTCGTGGCCGGTGTTCATCGCTTGCAGCATGTCGATCGCTTCCGAGCCGCGAACTTCGCCGACGATGATTCGATCGGGCCGCATGCGCAGAGCGTTGCGAACCATCGACCGTTGCGTGATCTCACCAGTGCCCTCGTTGTTTGCAGTACGAGTTTCCAACCGAACGACGTGCTTGTGCTGCAACTGCAACTCGGCGGAGTCTTCGATCGTCACCAGCCGCTCATCGGCGGGAATGAACTTTGCCAGAGCGTTCAAGAACGTCGTCTTGCCGGCACCCGTTCCGCCGGAAATCAGGAGGCTGACTCGCGCATCGACCGCGGCAGCCAGAAAATCGACGATGTCCTGCGTAATCGCTTGCTTCTGAACCAAGTCTTCAATTTGCAACGGTCGGCGACCGAAGCGGCGAATTGACAGCGTCGGGCCGTTGAGTGCCAGTGGTCTAATCACGGCGTTCACACGCGAGCCATCCGCCAGCCGAGCATCGACCATCGGGCTGACCTCGTCGATGCGGCGGCCGACTCGCGAGACGATCCGTTGGATGATCCGCATCAAATGTTTCTCGTCGGCAAAAACCACACCCGACGATTCCAGCCGCCCCTCTCGTTCCACATACACATTGTTCGGCGAATTCACCAGGATGTCGCTGACCGTGTCGTCTTGCATCAGCGATTCCAGCGGGCCGAGGCCGAAGACTTCGTCGAGCAACTCCGCTTCGAGTCGCGTGCGCAGAACCATGTTGCTTTTCGGAACCTCTTCGGCAACCAACTCTGCCGCAAGAGACTTCATTTCGACCGACAATTCCTGCTCGGTGACGTGAGCCAACAGGCTCAAATCCAGTGAATCCACAAGTTTTTCGTGAATGCGAACCTTCAGCCGCTGGTATTTCAATTGTGCGGCGGAGTGATCCTCGTCCGCAGACTCCGCCGGGAGGTCCAGCATCGCCGTCCGTGATTTGATAAATGGCACAAGACTGCTCCCCATACGCAAAGAGTCAACCGAGATATTCCATATCTGACAACTCGTACGATGAACGACTACAAGACTGTTCTACAAAAAGTTCGGCCACGCATCAGCGGCTAGGCTGCGTCTGCGTGGTGTTCACGTTGGAACCTGCTGGTTGACTTCCGGTGATCGGAGTACGAATCCGAGCATCCGAGTTCGAGTTCGAGTTCGAGTTCGAGTTCGAGTTCTGCGTGAAGTCATCGAAGTTAATGACGGTTCGCTGTGGACCGAGAAAAATCTCCAGGACTCTCTTCTTGGGAGTCGGCTCGATCCCCAATAAGTCATCCAGGGTCAATCGCTCGCTGGCGTTTCCAATGCCACGGACCACTCGATCATCCGCGAGATGTCGATCCGCTTTAGCCAGCGCTCCGGCCAAAGCCACCGTGATCTGGTCGTTGTCCGCGCTCGCGTCAACGGAGAACTTGGGGGGCGGCGTGGTGCTTGGCGTTTTCGCGGTGTTCTTGGTGGCGTGACGTGATGGGATTGTTCGCAACTGTTCCTCGGGAATTGGTTCCACTTGAGCGGGTTGCTTGCGAAGGTCCGGCCGCATGCCTCCACCCACTTCGACCGGCGCGAATTGAAAATCGTCGTTGGGATTTCGCAGCGTCAGCGACAGGTCACCGCGTCCCTCGACGACTTTCAGAATCTTCGCCTGCTGTGGAGTCACGGCGACCGTTACGGTGGTGGCGGCGGCGGGAGTCGTGGACTGATCCCGCATGCCCTGTACCGTGTTGACATTGAGCGCCAAGACTTCGACCCGCTCCAGCAGAGTCAGCGTAACCGCCGGACGCACACCCTCGGCTTTGGCTCGGAACAGCACATCCACAATCGAACCAGGCACCGCGAATCCGTTGATGGAACCGACACTCTCAATCGCAACCGTGACCGCGCGATAGCCAGCTTGTAACCGTTCGGAGATGTCCGGCCCGGCTCCGTCCGGGTAGAAGTCGTCCGGCTGGAATGGACGGCCAGTGGGGACGGCCTTGCGCAGCGTACGTCCCTGAATCTGTGCGGCGACGCTGAGGAATGTGATCTTACGGAACTCACTCTTCTGGAATTCTTCATGAGACAACCGCCGCGGCGCGATGTCGTTGAGCACCAACTTGCGGCCTGGTTGCAAGTCCGTAGCCGCCAGCGGGACGATCACCGGAGCCGGTGTCGCAGCCGGTGCTGGCATTTCCACGGGGGCCGGCGGCTGCATGGTTTGACGCACCACAAAGGCTCCCCCCAAGCCAACCAAGGCAGCGAAGACCGTGACGGTCATGGTTCCTGAATTCACTTTAGCCATAATATAAATTCCTCTATTGCGTTCCGGTTTGCTGAAGCGTTGATTGACCACTCGCTGAACAGCATTGGTGATTGATGATCGGACTGGGCCGATGACGGATCGCGTTTACTGTTCCCCCGCACCTGCCACCGTCAGGTCGATGCCCGCCGGTGCCGCACCCGCCACGCCGTCGCCGGCGTCGTCGTCGATGAATGACGCAGTTTTTACCAGCGTCCCCAACGTGTAGTTCAGTGAAAAGGATTGATCGATGTTTTGCAGGGCAACCGACAAGTCGCCCAACTCCTGAACCACTTGGTCGCGAATCGTGACCCAGCCGCACAACGTCCCCAGGCAAATTACCGTGACGAAGAAGAGGTAGGCCGAAACGTCCACCACCCCGGATTCGTCGTTCCACAGTTTGTGCAGCCACATGGCATGTTTCCTTGCTTGCTCGACGTCCACAACGAATCACAACGGCCTATTGCTCGCCTTGCCCGACGAGGCCATTGATGACTAGACCCTGCGTTCCGGACGCACCGTTCTGATCGGCCACATCACCGATTGCTTCACCGAGGTCCGGAGCATCCACGAAGTTCGAGCCAGCTACGCTGCCGACCGTCGCGGTGACCGCTGCGAACGAGAACGACTGATTCAACTCCGACACCGCGTCGGCGAGGTCCGCCAACTCCAACGCCATTTGGTTGCGAACTGCTGACAGCCCAGCGATCAGGCCAATCACCATGATCGTCGTGATGAAAATCAATTCCGCGGAAACTACAAAGCCCGCATCATCTCGCCAAAACTGACGCCAGGCGTCAGCGATGGAAACCGAGTCAACAGTGACGACCCTTCGGGCGACATTCGGGCGATGAATCATTTCGGATAACCCTCGATGTCCTAATTTGTCAACGGGACTCGTCGATGTTAGGAACGCAATCGCAATCACTTCCCAAATGGCCCTCAGCCATGTCGCCCGACGCGTGAGCAACCAAGCCTGTTTGCAGCACAGCCACCACAGGCTCAGCCGCTGCACCGCGTCAAAAGCGAACCAAAGAACTACGCGTACTCAACCCAATCTGTACCAAACATATGGGACGGAGACGGAGTTCCCCTCCGTCCCAAGTGCAGGTCGATAACCTTCCATTCTGACACTGCAGTTTCGAGCCCATTGGAGACTAGGCCACAAAACGGCATTGGCAAAATCGAAACCATCAAGATTACCGTTCGCCGGTTCCAGCGGAGATGACCAGACCGTCTTCAATCGGCAAAACGCCGGCCGTTTGGTCGCTGGACGCACCGTTTGATTCACCCAGGTCGTTTTCATCGATAAAACCCGCACCTCTGGTAGAGGCGTTGGCAGCCGTGATCTGAGCGAAGGAGTACGACTGATCGAGCTCCGAGACGGCGTCCGCGACGTCGGCCAGTTCGCCAACAACTTGGTTACGGATGGCGCTAAAACCGGTCGTGAGGCCAATGACCAACAGGGTGGCCACGAAAACCAGTTCGGA
>CAMDRI010000203.1 GCA_945906725.1 Candidatus Kuenenia stuttgartensis
ACTCGGATAGGGCTTTCGGATTTGTTCCTGGGCATCCATGCCAATCCTCCGCTTCGTGTTGATAGTTCTACCAATTCACAACGGCGGACTCGTAAGGCGGGCAGGACTTCCTTGTCCAGAACTCTTATCTTCCCGCACGCTCTCTCAGGGCGGAACTGCAAACAGAAGCCTCTCCCACAAGGATTTGGAGCGACTCATGAGCAAGCATCTTTGGATCGCATTCATCGTGATGCTCGGCGTGCAGCAGGCGGCGCGGGCGTTGGAGATTCCGTTACACCCCGATGAGGCAAAGATCGTCGAGCAGATCATCGCCGTCGAAGGGCATGTGGTGGAAGTGGCCGAGGTGCCCGGTTGGGCGAAAGGGGGCGTCGTCAATCGGTTGAAGGAAGTGGGTGTTGAGACGGCGGGCCTCAAGACTTGGGGCGTGCGGGACACGAAAATGAACGCGGTGTCGTTCAACTGTGTTTATGACGCGAACGGTCGCGTGCTGGCACTCTTCGGCAATGGCCCGTGGCTGCGCGACGAGAGTCTGCGTGCTCTCAAAGGCATGCCGGAGCTGCGAAGCATTCGCTTCGATCACAACGGCTTCCTGAGGCAGCATCCGCTGTCCCCGCTCTACAGTGGCAAAGGGTTCGATGTGTTAGCGGATTCGAAGCTGATCGACATCAAGCTGACGCTCGGTATCAACGACGCGGGCATGGAGCAAGCGGCGAAGATCAAAGGGCTAAAGTTTTTCACGGTGGTGCATTCGCAGGTGAGCGAAGCTGGGGTGAAGTTCTTTGAAGGGCACGCGTCACTCGAATCCTTCACGGTCGCTGAGATGGGCAACGTCTCGCAGGTAGCTCTGGCATCGATCGCGAAGATGCCGAAAGTGGAGCATGTCGGCCTTCAAGAGGCGTTCGTCACTTACGACGGCGGGCTCAAGCATCTGCTGCCGATGAAGGGTCGGCTCAAGACGCTCGACCTCTCGATGAGCCTGGTCAACGCTGCTGATCTGGAGCTGGTGAAGGCCGATCATCCCGGCGCGAAGGTCACGACAATCTCTCCCGCCGAGATCGTGAAGCGGCACAGCTATGTGGCCGCCAGAATCGCGAGCGTCGCCACAGGCGAAGCCGCCGACGAACTGAAGAAGGCCATCGCGGAATTCGAAGCCAGCAAGAAGTCGTCGAAGTAGCAAACGAGAGATAGGCGGCCGGCCTGTCAGCGTTGGCAAGGTGATCTGGAACAATTCTGACAGGCTGGAAGCCTATCCCACGGGCAAGCGATTCGGGAGCAAATCGATGAACACCATCTCGAAGTCTGCAATGAAAACCATCGTGTTCTGGGCTCGTCGAGCTTTAGGCATCGTGCTGTGTTTGCCAGCTTCGACAGCCCTGGCCGCAGGCTCCGAGTTTTTCGAGCAGAAGGTCATACCGTTCGTGACGGCCATCTCCAACGCATCGACCGCCAGGCGGCTGTCGATCCGCTCCGATATCGACCAGCCCACCACTTTGCGAGTGAAGAGGTCGATGACCGCCGCCAAGTACAACCAGCCTTCCAGAGTGGCGATGTACGTGATGTCTGCCACCCACTTCTGATTGGCCTTGTCGGCCGTGAAATCCCGAGCCAACACGTTCTGGGCCACGGGGTGCGGGTGATTCGAATCAGTCGTCGTCACGCGGAACTTCCGCGAGGTCTTCGACCGAATCCCCGCCTCACGCATGACCTTGGCCACCGTCTTGCGATCACATTTCGTACCACGCTGGCCCAACGCTTGATGCACACGCACCGCTCCATAGGTCTCACGGCTGATGCGATGCACTTCGCGAACTTCCTGAGTTAACGCGGCAAGCCGCGTCGCCGTCACGCTCGGCGGACGTTTCCGCCAAGAATAAAACCCGCTGCGAGACACTCGCAGCACCTCACACTGAATCACGATCGGCCACTCCGTTCGATGTCGATCAATGAAGGCGTATCTCATCGCGACTCCTTCACGAAGAAGGCCGTCGCTTTTTTTAAGATCTCGCGTTCCATCCGCAGACGATCGTTCTCGGATCGAAGACGACGGTTCTCCTCCTCCAGCGCCGACGGCTGAGCTTTGGCTGCAAACGCCTGCGAGCCTTCCGCCGCCAACTGATCCCGCCACTTCCGCAGCAGGTTTTGGCCAATCTCCAACCGCCGAACCGCTTCCGCGAAACTCAGCCCTTGCCGAGATACCAACGACACGGCCTCGACCTTAAACTCCTTCGTAAAAACTCGACGCTTCAACATGAACTTCGCTCTTCACGCGTCACAATACACGCTACGTTGCGCGCACGCAAAACGTGGGCTAGTCCAATCCGAACGGACACGATTGCCCGGACACTCTGCTCGTCTACGAACCGCGATTTGACGAATTCTCAATCCCAATCCGCGATGGCGGTTCGTCGTCTTGTACAATTCACTTCTGTCCTTGGTGCGGGGTCAGGCTTCCCGAATCCAAACGTGATCGCTGGTTCCAAGAACTGGAAGCATTGGGGTATGATGATTCTGTCCAGCAGGAAATCCCCAAGCAGTACCTGACTGATGCGTGGCACAAGAAAGCCAAATAACAAAAAATGTACCGGAGTTGCCGGCCGGGTCGAATCTGAAGTCAACGTCACTGGCGGCAACCCGGTGATTTTCGTCGTTCGGCGCAACCTGCTTCTGCCGTGTTCGCCGCCGGGGATATGTTCACATGATTATGAAAACGCTAGTCACACCCATGTTGTTGCTCGCCATCCTTGCGGGTTGCGGCAAACCCACGCCACCGAGTGTCACACCACCGAGTGTCACGCCACCGAGTGTCACGCCACCGAGTGTCACGCCACCGAGTGTCAGCCTCCAAGATGCCGCAACAACGGGGAATCTTGGGGCCATTCAGCAGCACATTAAGGCCGCCTCAAATCTGAATGAGAAGGAGCCGGTCGGAGGATCCAGCCCACTGAACACAGCGGCAGTGTTTGGCCAGATTGAGGCGGCCCGGGCATTGATTCAGGGTGGGGCGGATGTGAACTCCCGGAACAATGATGGCGCAACGCCACTTATCACTGCCGCCTTCCTGTGCCGCACCGAAATCGTCCAGGCCCTGCTGGACCATGGTGCTGACAAGAATGCCAGAAACAACGCTGGAGCCACGGCGCTGGAAGGCGTAGCGGGTTCTTTCGATGACGTCAAAGGCATCTACGATCTATTGCAGTCAGTTCTCGGACCATTGGGATTGAAACTGGATTACGAGCAGATCAAGGCAACTCGCCCAGAGATCGCGAAGATGTTGCGTTAGCTTGGCCAAGCCTTCCTTCCCATTTGAGAATGGTGCCGAACAAAATCACTGGAGCGAACGCGGGCGGACCACATCAGTTGCCCATGCGGACGCGTTGGGCCGCCCGCGTCGCTCAGTGCGGTCGTTGGCCGCGTACAAATTAGATTTTTCTATCCGCACGCCGACCATCAATCACCATCTTGCGGGCTGGTTACTGGTGACGGTTTCCAGTGCAGCCGGCACTCTCAGAAATCGGCAACCGGCTCGTTTCCCGCCCGGGTTGCCAGCGACTTATAGGTCCTCTCGTCGATGTTGGTCGTGATCATGCGGACGCGGCCGTCTACCATGAGAAAGTGTACGCCGGTTACGTGGTGACTGCTGAAGTCGTCGAAGTGACCGGCCGGGCTGTTCGGGGTGTGGTCCGCCGAGCCGAGGATTCGTGGGAAGCGCTCCTCGCCCGTGGGAATGATGCCAACCCACGTCGAGTTCCAACCGTCGGTGGGTTTCGTCTTGCGCTCGCCGACGAAGAGCGTGGAGCTCGTCCCGTCAGTGATGCTCGGAAAGCGGACAGACTCGTTGTGAAAGAAGACTCCGTTGCTGGCGCAGCGTTGCCCCACCGGCACCGATTCGCATTCGTCCAACTCGTCCGTGCCGAACGAGCCGATGTAGTTTGCCGTCGGCAATTGCAGTAACGGGCTGCCGGTGCTCTCGTGGTTCATCGTCCAGGACTCGCTGGACGTGTCCGACGGGCAGCGGAACATCGGCAATGAGGTTTTCAGCACCCCGGCATTCGCCGGATCATCGACCGCCAGTTTGAAGTTGATCTGATGATACAAGTTCTGCTGATCCATGCGATGCAGCAGCTTGCTCGCCCAACCCCAGCCGTTGAGGCCATGAGTGTCCTGCTGCCCGGAGGTCATACCAATCCAGCCCGGCGGAAAGCACTGACTGGTTTCGTGATAATTGTGCAGGGCGATGCCAATCTGTTTGAGGTTGTTGACGCACTGCGTCTTCCGGGCCGCCTCGCGAGCCGCTTGAACGGCGGGCAACAGTAATGCGACCAGGATCGCGATGATCGCGATCACTACGAGCAGCTCGATCAGCGTGAAACCACGAGCCACAAAGCGGCGACTGTTCGTCGCCGAAAGAAGTTGAACCGACATCAAAAACTCCTTGCCGACAATCGCTGCCGACAGCGGACACAGACCACACTGCATTCGCGACTTGAAATCGCTGAACGTGCGCGGAGCCAAATGCCAAAACATCCTGAGTGAGAAATGCGCAGACCAATGCCTGCGAAACGACAGCCGAAAAGGCTCATTCACCACGAATAGTGGCGACTCAGGCCAAGGCAGGCGGGCCGCGAGCGGGCGGCAGATCAAACAGAGCGGCAACTGCGACGATTCGCGGTGTTTCCGGCCGAAACTCCAAAACCACGTCAAGCAAAGGCAGCTCAACGATGCTGGAGGGCAGCGAATGCTCCAGCAGAAAATGGCACAACGAGCAGTCGTCGTGCGAGTGCGGCAACGTCGGATGCTGGTGTTCTGGAACTTCCGATTTTGTGTCAGGCTTCGCGTGATGGTGATGATGCTTGCAGCCGGCATGTTGATGCTTGGCAGACTGTGAGTGAGCCAGGCACCTCGCGTGCTCGTGGCCTGTGTGTTCGTGGGTGTGAACGATTGCGGCCGTGGACGCGACCAGCAGCGAACACGCCGCCAGCCACGCCACTAAGCATCGTCCCCAACGGTCAAACACGATTCATCACCTTTCGTGGGGCACGTTTTCAACGTGCTCGTCATTTCTCCCAGAACGCAACGCAGGCAGGTTGAAAACCTGTCCCACGGAATGGCGACGGTACATCACCGGCCGGCATTATGTTAGTTCTGCTGAACTCCATCAAGACCTCTCCGGTCTTTTGCGGAATCTTCACGATCCCGTTAGCGTGACCGACTCGCGTGCCAACATCCAATACTCGCTGGCTGCCAGCGACGTGACTGATCTCCACGAAAACAGCCTCACCGATGACCGAACCGCCGACTTCCAGCAAGCAAAACTCCCGTGGCTCGTTGCCTCCATGGGAGGTTGCCGAGCTTCCCGAACCGCTGCCGTTTTCGGTTCGCAATGCGTTCAAGATCATCGGGCCAGGCGCGATCATGCTGGCTGCGTCCATCGGTGGCGGTGAGTGGCTGAGCGGGCCGGCAACCGTCACCAAACACGGCCCCGGTGTTCTTTGGATCGCGTCCGTCGCCATCGTGCTGCAATTGATCTTCAACCTCGAAGGGATTCGCTACACCCTTTACACCGGCGAGCCGGCGATCTCCGGCATCATGCGGCTGAAACCCGGCTGCCGGTTTTGGGGTGGAGCGTATGTCTTACTGACAGCGATGCAGTTGGGAGTCCCCGCGCTCGCTCCGGCGGCGGCGGTTACGGTCTTCGGAATGATGCAGAATCGAGTGCCGATCGCACCGCCGTCGGATGACGAGTGGCAGGACGTCGCTCACGCGGGGGCCGTCGAAGCGGAAGCCCGGCTGCAAGAACGACAGGTGCAAGCGGCTGTGGACTTCCGCTTCAATCTCAAGATCACCTATGGAATCATCGTCGTCACGCTGCTGATTCTGATGTTCGGCGGGACGATCGAGCGGATGCTGGAATGGGCGTCGTGGTTCATGATCGCCTACATTTTCATCTTCTTGACCGCAGTCAATCTATGGTTTGTTCCGGCCAAGATTTGGAGAACCACTCTGCTTGGATTCGTGGAATTCGGCAACTGGCCGTCCGGTGTCGAGCCTCTGATGATGGCGACGTTTTTCGCGACGGCCGGCTCCGGTGGCATTGGCAATCTCACGATCACGAATTGGATCCGCGACAAAGGCTTCGGCATGGGGGGAGTGGTCGGTGCGATCCCCAGCGCGGTCGGAGCGAAACAGGTGCATCTCTCGCACGTCGGCAAGGTGTTCGCGATCACGGCGGACAACATGCGCCGCTGGCGAATCTGGTGGCGCTACGTCGTGATCGATCAGGTCTGGCTGTGGGCGTTGGGTTGTTTCCTCGGCATGTTCCTGAACGTAAATCTCGCGCGAGCCATCATTCCGCAAGGGACGGACTTGTCGAAGATTGGAGCCGGCGCGTTTCAGGCTCAGTACATGGCTCAGCACTTCTGGTCAGCGCTGTGGATTCTGGGGCTGCTCAATGGATTCTGGATTCTGTTTTCGACACAGCTTGGCAACACCGACGTCTTGGTTCGCACGCTGACCGATACGCTCTGGACCGCCAGCAGCCGAGTTCGTTCGTGGCGAGGCGGCTCGATCGCTCGCATCTACTACTCGCTGCTGTTCGTGTTCACCGCATGGGGACTCATCGCCGTCCACTTCGGCACCGCGATGACGCTGTTTCAGTACCTCGGCACAATGGCGGGGATCGTGATGTCGATCGCCGGCGTACAACTGTATTTCGTCAACACGCGACTGCTGCCACCGGAACTGCAACCAAGCTGGTGGCGAAAGGGAGCGCTCCTATTGTGCTCGCTGGCCTACGGGGCGATGTCGATCTTCGCGATCACGAATGTCGTGCGGAAATGGTTCGCGTGAAGTTCGGCCTACGGCCGCACCCATTCGAGCAACTGCGTCTGCAACCAATCTCTGGGCCGCTGGCCGTTGCTGGTGGCGAAATAGCCGAGATGTCCGCCTCCTTCGGCGATGTGCAACTGCACGTTCGCTGGAAGTGACAATCGCTCGAAGGAGACGACCGGGATCAACGGGTCGTTTCGCGACGTCAGGATCAGCGTGGGGACTCGGATCGCGGACAGGAATTGCTCGGAGCTGCACTGCTGGTAGTAGTCGTCCGCATCGCGAAAGCCGGAGCGAGGAGCGGTGAATTGGTCGTCGAATTCCACCAGTCGGCGAGGGGCGCGAGCGAACGTCGGCGGCACGAAGTCCGAGCGGTGCTGCTGGAGGTCTCGCAAGCGTTGCAGCAACTGCTTCACGAAGTAGGCGTCGTAATGCCGTTGCGGCCAGCGCGACAGGCCGTAGGTGCAGCGAGCCAAGTCGATCGGCGGATTGATCGCCGCCGCTCGAACGATTTCCGTCGGAAGACGATCGGGTGCCTCGCCCAGCAATTTCAAAACAATGTTGCCTCCCAGCGAGAAACCGAACAGTGAGATCGGCGAACTGGGACACCAATCGCTGATCGCTCGCAGGACTGCAAGCACGTCGTATGAGCAACCCGCGTTGTACGGCTTGAGAGCCAATCCGAAGCCGGCTCCGCAACCACGCAGGTCCATGCGAAAGGTTCGCACGCCGGTCTCGTTGAGCATCGTCGCCGTGCGCACCAGGTACGAACTGCGATGACATCCGGCCAAGCCGTGCAGCATCACGGCAACTGGACCAGCGCTAGTCCAGTTGGTCGGATTGTCGTCGTGAACGACCAGCGTGTCACCGTCTGGCAGAGGGATGCGACGAACGACGGCTCGTTCTTCGGGCAAGCGGCCGGGGAAGAACACTCCGGCGAGCGTTTGGCGATGACCGCCCGCCAAAGCCCAGGGAGATCGAAACGGCGGAATCGTGATCGGCGGCATGAGGCCGGTATTCGAGCGAGTCGGCGTGTGCCGTGCTACGAGCAACAACGTCGCCATTGCCTTTCTCCCTCTCCCTTTGGGAGAGGATCGGGGTGAGGGAGCCGATTGGTGATTGGTCGTCGGTCGTTTTTCGCATCCCTCATCCGGCCTTCGGCCGTCCTTCTACCTAGCAGCCTGTTGAAGAAGTCTGGGTTTGTCGTTTGCGAGCGGCGTGATCAGGTCGCGAGTGCGGTTTGCGAGAATGTGATTTTGAAGTTCGGCAAAGCGGGTTGAGAGCGGCTGGTGGGTTTCAGGGTCCGTAGGGTGGCCAGTCG
>CAMDRI010000204.1 GCA_945906725.1 Candidatus Kuenenia stuttgartensis
GATTTGCTGGGTCCGGCGTCCGACGTGTACAGCTTGGGAGCCACGTTGTACGAACTGCTGACCGGTCAGTCTCCGATCGGTGCTCGGCCGGGCGGCGTGAGCGAGAAGCTGACACGTCCGGAAGTGCTGCGGCGTGCCAAGAACGGAGAGTTTCCCGCGCCGCGCTCCGTGCTGCCGCAGGTTCCCGCCCCGTTGGAAGCGGTTTGCCTGAAGGCGATGTCGCGCGATCCGCAGGCCCGCTATGCGACGGCTCAGGCATTGGCCGAGGACTTGGAGCGTTGGCTGGCGGACGAGCCGGTCGCCGTCTATCGCGAGCCGTTGCCGGTGCGTGTGCGGCGGTTTGTGCGGAGGCATCAGGTGGCGGTGACCAGCCTGGCCGCCACGTTGTTCGTCGGGCTGGTCGGCCTGGGCCTCTTGGCCGCCGTCGTCAGCGGCAAGAACGAGCAACTCCAGGCCTCGAACGACCAGGAACGTGCCGCACGCCTCGAAGCCGACAACCAGCGTGCCAAGGCCGAGCGTTCGGAGGCCGAGGCGCAGGCCGTGCTGACGTTTTTCCAAGACAAAGTCCTCGCCGCAGCCCGCCCGGAGAACGAGGACGGCGGGCTGGGGATCAACGTGACGATCCGCCAGGCCATCGACGCCGCCGAACCACTCATCACCGACGCGTTCCCCGACCAGCCGCTCGTCGAGGCTTCCATCCGCCTGACCCTGGGGAACACATATTCGTACCTGGGCCTCGCGGAACTCGCCATCCGCCAGTGCGAACGTGCACGGAAGCTGTACGAAACCCACCTCGGCCCCGAGCACCCCGATACGCTGACGTCGATGAACAACCTGGCGATCGCCTACAGCGACGCGGGGAAGCTCGATCTGGCGTTCCCCCTCTATGAACAGACGCTGGAACTCAGGAAGGCGAAGCTCGGCCCCGAGCACCCCGATACGCTGTCGTCGATGGGCAACCTGGCGAACGCCTACAGCGACGCGGGGAAGCTCGATCTGGCGTTGCCCCTCTATGAACAGACGCTGGAACTCAGGAAGGCCAAGCTCGGCCCCGAGCACCCCCATACGCTGTTATCGATGGTCAACCTGGCGGTCGCCTACCGCGACGCGGGGAAGCACGATCTGGCGTTGCCCCTCATGGAACAGACGCTGCCACTCACGAAGGCGAAGCTCGGCCCCGAGCACCCCGATACGCTGACGTCGATGAACAACCTGGCGCTCGCCTACCGCGACGCGGGGAAGCTCGATCTGGCGTTGCCCCTCTATGAACAGACGCTGGAACTCAGGAAGGCGAAGCTCGGCCCCGAGCACCCCCATACGCTGGACTCAATGAACAACCTGGCGGCCGCCTACCTGGATGTGACGCAGCCGGAACGAGCGGAAACTTACCTCCGGGAAGCCCTGGCGATCCGGGAGAAGAGGTTTCCGGACCACTGGGAGACCTTTCAGACGAAGAGCTTGCTGGGGGACGCCTTGGCCGGGCAGAAGAAGTTCCAGGAGGCCGAACCGCTCCTCGTCGAAGGCTATGCCGGGATGCAGGAACGGGAATCGCAGATTCCAGCCAACGAAAAGGCTTCGCTGACCTATGCCATTGGTTGGCTAGTTAAGCTTTACTCGGCGTGGGAGAAGCCGGAGGAGGAGGCGAAGTGGCAGAAGATTTTGGAGCAAGCACTCTCGAAGCCAGAATCATCGGACATTCCGAAGTAGATCAACCGCAGCCCTTCGAAGAATCAGAGACTGTCTGACCAGAAATGAGGCATGAGTGAGAAGGAGGAGGCTCCGATTGTCCAGAAATGGTCTCTGACGGTCGGAATTTCCTTGCTGATTGGGAAGAAATCGCATCTGATTGGGTAAGAATCGCAGCCGGCGGTCATTCAGAGGCGATTCCAGGCGCGGCAGAGGGCTTTCCGAGTCATTCATCCGTCATTCCTGGCCATTCACTGCCAATTCCTCGCGCGTCAGAGCCAATTCCTAGCGCAGCAGAGGCCATTTCTCGTCATTCAGGTGCGGTTCCTTCTCATTCAGGTGCCATTCTTTCTCATTCAGGTGCCTCTCCTCGTCATTCAGGTGCCATTCTTTCTCATTCAGAGGCTATTCCTCCTCATTCAGGGGCCTCTCCTTCTCATTCAGGGGCTGTTGCTCGTCATTCATGTGTCTTTCCTCGTGATGTAATCGCCATTTCTACTCATGCAGAGGAGATTTCTTCTGAGGCGAGCGTCGCAGGATGGCAGCCCTCGGCCGTCCGTTTTCGAGAATGGTATCGTTCGTGACGGCCGGGGGCGGCCATCCGACCACTTTTCAGGAGCGACTACCATATTTAATGACAACAGGAACGATTCCGATAACAGGGTGATGCCCGTCCGGCCTGCCTTGCTCGCGATCTTGGGGCTGGTGTTGTTCCAAGCCGCTGCCGCGCTCGCGGCCGACGTCCGCTGGCTGGCTGACGTGCGGCAGGCTCCCACAAATCCGCCCCGCGAGAAGCTCGGAAAGCTGGCTCCGTTGCTGGTCGCTGAGACGGGTCAGCCAATCACGACTCGTGAAGATTGGGAACTTCAGCGGCAGAGAATCCGCGATGAATGGCGGAAGTTTCTCGGCCCGATGCCGGAGCCTCGGCCAGCGGTGAAGCTGGAAGTGCTCAAGACGGAGTTTGTCGGTGATGGCCAATCCGCGCTGCCGGTCACTCGGCAACTTGTCCGCTATGAAGGCGAGCCAGGCATGTTCGTCGAGGGGTACTTGCTCACGCCCATCGCCAACAACAACGAGACGCTGCCGCGACCGGGGATCGTCGCGCTGCATCAGACGACGAACTCCAGCATCGACGAAGTGGCGGGCGCGAGCGGTCCGGACTCGATGCAGATTGGGCTGAAGCTGGCGAAGCGCGGGTTCGTCGTCTTCTGCCCACGCTGTTTCTTGTGGCAGAGCGTGAAGGACTACAACGAGGCGGTCGCTAAGCATCGCGAACGGCATCCGAACTCGCTGGGCATGGCCAAGATGTTGTACGACGCGGTGCGCGGCGTTGATGTCTTGGTTTCGCTGCCGGGTGTGGACACGAAGCGGATCGGCGCGGTGGGGCATTCGCTCGGTGCGAAGGAAGCGTTGTACCTCGCCGCGTTTGATGCGCGGATCAAAGCGGCAGTCGCCAGCGAAGGCGGAACCGGCTTTCGATCCACGAACTGGGATGCGCCGTGGTATCTCGGCCCGGCGATTCGCGATGAGAACTTCCCGCTCAATCATCATCAACTGCTGGCGCTGATCGCGCCGCGGCCGTTTTTGATTCTCGGCGGCGAAACCGGCAGCGGTGCGGCGGACGGCGATCGAAGCTGGCCGCTGATCGAAGCGGCTTTGCCGGCGTGGCGGTTGTACGGCGAGCCGACTCGATTGGGGCTGCTCAATCATCGCCAAGGGCATTCGATCTCGCCGGAGTCATTTGAGCGAATCGCCGAATGGCTGGAGACGTACTTGAGAGCGGATTGACGGCAGTTTCGTTGAAACGCAGAGAACGCGGAGGATTCGCAGAGGCCGCGGAGAATCGCACGCGATTTTCATTCTGCTCTGCGATCTCAGCGCGGCCTCTGCGTTTCAAAAAAACCAATTCAAGACCGACGCACGTTCTGCCAATCACCAAACTTTGATCGTCAGCCACTTCGCTGGGCGGTCAATTCTTCGGGAGCGTCCTTTGCCAGCCGCGTGCGTGCGAAGCCAAAGAAATAAATCAGTCCAATCGCGTACATCGCGAGTGTCAGCCAGAGCACGATCGGCTTGCTCAGCCAGCCGTAGACCAGCGCCGCAAACAGACTCATCACGATGACCGCGGCCGGCAGGAACGGGTACAGCGGCACCTTGTACGGTCGCGGCATGTCCGGCTCTTTCACACGCAGCACGAACAGGCAGATCATCGCCAGCACGTACCAGATCAACGCAGTCAAATTGCAAGTGAGCACCGCGACCAACACCGCCGCTTCGTTGAAGTAGCCCCAGATCACGAAGCCAGCGACGACCAAACTCCAGACACCGATCGACACGTCGGGAGTCCTCCGCACCGGATGCACATGGCCCAGGATCGACGGCAGATACCCCGCGCGTCCCATCGCGAAGGACTGCCGGCTGACCGCGAAGATCATCCCGTTGTAGCTGGCCACCATGCCGCAAATCGCCAGCACGGAGAACGCGATCAAGTGCGGTGAGTGCGCTGCTTCCGGCCAGACTTCACGATAAACGTGCGGCAAGGGAAACAGAAGATTTGGATCGCCGGTCTTGGTGTAGTCATTGCCGGCCGCCGCCGCGAAAAACCACGTCAGCACCACCAGCACGATCAACGTGATCTGGGCGTACGTCAGGCCCCGCGGGATCGAATGATGCGGCTCGTGAGCCTCTTCCGCCGCGAGCGCGACCGATTCAATGATCACCAGCCACCAGATCGCGAACGGGATCGCCTTGATCACTCCGGCCCATCCGTGCATCAGCAACGGTTCCGTAAGGATGCGTTCGAGCTTCACTCCCGGAATGCACGCGATCCAAAACCAGACGAGCGCGATGATCGCTCCGTAGGTCATCCACTCCATGATCCTGGCCTGCTCTTTCGCGCCGATCCATTGCAGCAGCGCGAAGAGTGCTACCGTGACGAGCGCGGCCGAGGTCGTCACCAGGCCGGGATGCAGTCCGGTGAACAACAAGTTGAGAATGAACGAGACGTAGGCTCCGGTGGCGATCGCCGTGCCGATCGTCGCGAACAGACTTTCCAGAAACATCGACCAGCCCATCACGAAACCGAGCCACGGCCCGACCGCTCGGCGACCGTACGCCAACGGCCCGCCGGCAAATGGCATCGCAACGGACAACTCTGACAGAGCCAGCACCCAGGCCATGTAAAGCGCGCACACAAACAGCGAAGCGATCAGCATCCCGGTTGGACCGGCCTCACTCAGCCCGCCGTTCCAGCCGAAGAACTCGCCGGTGATGACCGCTCCCACACCGAGTGCCCAAATCTGGGCCGTCCCCATCGGCTTCTTCAGCGAATGCTCGTCGGGATACTGCCGTTCTTCTGGCTTCAACGCTGCTGCGTCGATGACGACGTCGCCGTCCGGAAAAGATTGGCTCATGGGCGGCCTCGCGTTGGTGGGGCTAAGATCTTGAGGCATCACACACGGCACGGTCTCTTGTTTCAAGTGCATGGAATCCCGACCGAAGTGGTTTTAGACTGCGACCGGCAACGTAGACCGGTCGCTCCGTGACCGGAAATTCGGGTCACTGAGTGACCCGACTACTTTCCGCCCGGAGTCACCCATGTGCGGTATCGTCGGATTTCTCGCCAAAAAGCCGGAGTTCATCCAATCGCTTGGCGAGCATGTCGTGCCGATGCTGACCTGCATGGGCGACCGCGGCCCCGACTCGGCCGGCTTGGCGGTCTTCGGCGACCCGGTCGAATCCTCGCTGCGGCGTTTCAGCCTGTACGCCCCCGACCGCTGCTTCGACTGGAGTGCTTTCGAGCAGCAACTCGCCGCACGCATTGGCGGACAGATCGAATTGAGCGTTTTAGAAAACCATGCGGTCCTGATTGGCTCGGTCGAACCGGTGCGTCTCAAATCGTGGCTGACCGAAACGCACCCCGCGCTGCACCTGCTTTCGACCGGCCGAGCGATCGACGTCTACAAAGATGAAGGTCATCCGTCGGACATTGCTCGGCGATATCACTTCACGCAGTTCAGTGGGACTCATGCCGTCGGGCACACCCGCATGGCGACGGAATCGGCCGTGTCCCCCGCTCATGCCCACCCTTTCACGGCAGGTGAGGATTTTTGCCTGGTCCACAACGGCTCGCTGTCGAACCCGTACAGCGTCCGTCGCAAGCTGGAGAAAAAGGGCATCCGCTTTGAAACCGACAACGACACTGAGGCTGCCTGCCGATTCCTCGAATGGCGAATGAGCGAAGGGGATCAATTGGAAGCGGCGATCCAGAAAGGCTTCGACGAACTGGACGGCTTCTTCACGCTGCTGATGGCGACCGCCGACAAGCTGATCCTGGTCCGCGACCCGTTCGCCTGCAAACCGGCCGTCGCCGTCGAAACCGATGAGTACGTCGCCATCTCGTCCGAGTACCGGGCACTCGCGCACTTGCCCGGCGTGAAAAATGCTCGCATCTTTGAACCTGCCCCGGAACAGATTTACTCATGGACCGTGTCATCCCCCTCGACTTGACCCGCCTGACCGTGCGCGAGCTGAATCACTTCCTGCACCACGACCTGCCAACCGGCGAGGAGGTGCGAGTGGAGATTCTCAACCCGAATGGACAGCACAATCTCGCCGTTGGGTTGGATGCGCTGGCCCAAATCGACATCCTCGGCCACGCCGGCTACTTCATCGCCGGCATGAACAAGCGAGCCAACGTCACCGTCCACGGCAACGTCGGCTGGAGCGTCGCTGAAAACATCATGTCCGGCACCGTCCGCGTGAAAGGCTGCGCCTCCGAATGTGCCGGAGCCTCTGGGCACGGTGGCCTGCTGGTGATCGAAGAAGACGCCTCGTCCCGCTGCGGAATCTCGATGAAAGGCTGTGATATCGTGGTCGGCGGCAGCGTCGGTCACATGTCGGCCTTCATGGCGCAAGCCGGAACGCTCGTCGTCTGCGGCGACGCCGGCAGCAGCCTCGGCGATTCGCTCTACGAAGCCACGATCTACGTCGGCGGAAACATTCACAGTCTCGGAGCAGACGCGCAGGAAGAGCCAATGACTGCCGCCGACGTTGCTCGCCTGAGTAATCTACTGACAAGTGCCGGCATCGCGCGTGATCCAATATCCTTCAAACGAGTCGCCTCGAAACGATCCCTCTACCACTGGCACGCCGACGCGGGACAAGAGTATTGAAATGACCGATCCGATTCATCGCGAAGAAAGCTTCACGTTCGACCGGCATGTGTTAGATTACATCCAACAAGCCGCCGAGCACGGGTTGTACGACATCCGTGGACTCGGAGCCAAACGCAGGCTGCCGACGTTTGACGACCTCGTCTTCCTGACCGCATCCGCCTCGCGATACCCGCTGGAAGGCTATCGCGAGAAGTGCGTCGCGAAGACGGTGCTCGGCACTCGCTTCGCCAAGCAGCCGATTGAACTCGAAACCCCCGTCACGATCGCCGGCATGAGCTTCGGAGCACTCTCGGCCAACGTCAAAGAAGCGCTTGGCCGAGCCGCGACCGAGGTCGGAACTTCGACGACCACCGGCGACGGTGGCATGACTCCCGAAGAGCGGCAGTCGTCGAAGACGCTCGTCTATCAATGCCTGCCGTCGCGATACGGATTCAATCCGGACGACCTTCGCAAAGCCAACGCGATCGAACTGGTCCTCGGCCAAGGTGCGAAACCCGGCGGCGGCGGCATGTTGCTCGGCCAGAAAGTCAGCGAACGAGTCGCCGGCATGAGAACGCTTCCGGCTGGCATCGACCAACGCTCGGCCTGCCGGCATCCCGACTGGACTGGCCCGGACGACCTCACGATCAAGATCAACGAACTCCGCGAGATCACCGACTGGCAAGTCCCGATCTACGTCAAGATGGGCGCGACTCGCGTCCGCGAAGACGTGAAGCTCGCCGTCAAAGCGGGAGCCGACGTCGTCGTCATCGACGGAATGCAAGGGGGCACCGCCGCGACGCAGCAATGCTTCATCGAACACGCCGGCATCCCAACACTCGCCGCGCTGCCGCTCGCGGTTCAGGCGCTCGAAGAGATGGACGTCTTCGGCACCGTGCAACTCATCATCTCCGGCGGTATCCGCTCCGGAGCCGATGTCGCCAAGGCCCTCGCCCTCGGAGCCGACGCCGTCGCGATTGGCCAAGCAGTGCTGATGGCTCTCGGCTGCAACAGTCCAACCTACAACCATGACGGCCAACGGATCGACGCGACCGACGACTACGCGAAACTCGGCACGGCCCCCGGCTATTGCCATCACTGCCACACCGGCCGCTGCCCCGTCGGCATCACCACGCAAGATCCTGAACTTGAAACAAGAATGACTCCCGAATGGGGAGCCAAGCGGCTCAAGAATTACCTGCAAGTGCTGACGATGGAGCTGACGACGCTCGCACGAGCCTGCGGCAAATC
>CAMDRI010000205.1 GCA_945906725.1 Candidatus Kuenenia stuttgartensis
TGAATCGCCGACTCTTCGGGCATCCCGCGATACAGGAAGCCGCCGATGTTGGCGTATTCCCCTTCGGTGTTCTCGCGGAAGACGAGCATGTCGATGCTGCCCCCCGGCTTGTTCCGCAGCGGGCTTTCGACGCCGGGATACAGGTACGCGGGCCGCAAGCAAACGCACTGATCGAACCGCCGCCGAATCGGCAACAGCAACCCGTTGAGCGTGACGTGATCCTGCACGCTCGGATGCCCGACCGCTCCCAGCAAGATCGCGTCGAACCCGGCCAGCGTGTCGAGGTAATCCGCCGGAGCCATCCGCCCGTTTTGAAAGTAGTAGTCGGTCCCCCACGGAAAGTGGGTCCATTCACACCGAGCGTCCGACTTCGGAGCCGCCACATCGGCGACTCGAATGGCTTCGCGAATGACTTCGGGACCGATGCCGTCACCCGCGATGACGGCGATGCGAAATGTTTTGGTCATGGGAGTACCACGATCTTGAAAGACAGTTTTTCAACGCCTGACGGCAAAGATCACTCCGCCAGCTTCACGTCTTTGGGAGAATTCTTCCAGCGGTATTTCTTGGCGAAGTCGGCGGGGGAGAGCGTGTCTTGAGAGGACTCCGTCTGCACGACGTAGACCAGTTCCGGTTCGGAGTCGGCGCGGTAGTGGCCGTCGGCGGTGATGGCGGGGACTTGATCGTGGTCGGTGATCAGGGTCGCTCGGAGCTTGCCGCTGACGGTGTCGTAGAAGCGGACGCTGCGGTCGGTCGTGCCGACGGCCAGAGTGCGGAGCGTGTCTGACCACATCAATTCTTGCACGGGAGCCATCGCCGCCACATTGTGCGCGACCTTGCCGGTCTTCGGATCCCAAATCTGTGCGGTGTGATTGGCTCGGCCAGAGGCGATCGTTTCGCCTTTCGCGCTCCAAGCCAATGCGGTTACGGACGGGGGATCGCCCGGCAGGCTGAGCTTGAAGAGCGTCGCACCGTTGGCCGGATTCATGATGCGGATCGCGTCATCGACTCCGCCGGTGGCAATCACTTTGCCGTCAGGGGACCACGACAGCGATTGCGCTTGCCCGGAGACCTCCAGTTTGCGAACGGTTTGGCCGGTGGTTGTGTTCCAGACGAAGATTGTGTTCGAAGGGCCACCAGCGACCAGCATCTTGCCGTTCCAGTCCATGATGGTGACGGCGGCTGGATGATTGTCGAGCGTCTTGATCGACTTGCCGGTGACGGTGTCCCACAGTCGCACGGATTTGTCATGACTGCCGCTCGCGAGTTGTTTGCCGTTCGGTGCCCAGGACAAGACTGTGACTCCTTCGGTATGCCCTTCGAGTTTTTTTACCAACTCTCCTTTTTGAGCATCCCAGACCCGCACTGTCTTGTCCGCCGAAGCCGACGCCAACGTCTTGTTGTTCACGGCCCAGGCCAGCGCGGTGATCGGAGCGGTGTGCCCTTCGAGTTTCTTCGCCAGCTTGCCGGTTGCGATGTCCCACACCGAGACGACGTTCGTGCCGATACCTGAGGCCATGAACTTGCCGGTCGTCCACATGACTCGCGACGCGGGACCACTCGCGTCAATCGGCGGCAGAGCCTTATCGGCCGCAATATCCCACAGCGTGACAGTCGATGAAGTCATCAGGCTGAGCCGCGATCCGTCGTTCGCATACGCGAGCGCCGACGCTCCGATCGGCAAGGCTTTGATGAGTTTCCAATCGGCGGTATTCCACGTTTGCACCGCATTGCCGGAGTACGCCGTGGCCAACACTTTCCCGTCGGGCGACCAAGTGGCCGTCGTCATCGGGCCAGCGAGCGTCTGCTTCAAGTCACCCGATTCAACATCCCAGATTTTCGTGCCGACGTTCGTCGCGACTGCGAGCAGCTTGCTGTCCGGGGACCACGCGGAGGCGTAGTTCGTTTCGGTCAGCCCAGCTTCTCCCAGCGATTTTTGAACCTTGAATTCGGAAGTATCGAAGACTTGCGTCGCTTGTCCCGAACAGGTGAAGGCCACGGATGCCCCGTCGGGCGACCAGACGCTGCTCAGAACATGGCGGCCGTGTTCGACTTTGCCGCGCTCGACGCCAAGCGTCACCTCCCAAAACAGGCAGATGCCGCTTTCGCCGCCGGAGACCACCAACATGCGGCCATTCGGAGACCACGCGACTTTCCCGACATACCCCGGATGCTTGAGGCTCCGCAGATTCAAACCCGATTGGACATCCCACAACCTCGCCGTCGCATCCCACGAACCGCCCGACGCCAGCGTGCGACCGTCCGGCGACCACGCGAGGTCGTAGACGTAACTGTCGTGACCGACCAACGCCTTTTGAAACTCACCCGTCGCCGCGTCCCAGATCCGAATGATGCCATCGAGACCGCCGGTCGCAAGCTGCTTTGTATCGGGACTGAGCGCCGTCGCGATCAAGTACCCGCGATGCCGCTTCGATTCGATCGTCCAACTGAGCGCGTTCGGGATCTGCGGCGGACGCAGCACCAGGGTCCGAACGCTGAGCGGAGTTCCGGGGCTGAGCGTTCGTCGCTCCGGCTTGATCTCGACCGTCGAGACCGATCGAGCCTTAGGTTTCTCATCGGAGTCTTGTGCCGGTGACCCAAGACTGGTCAGCAGAGTCGACGCGAGAGCGACCAGCGTCCATACACTTCGAGAACCGCGAGTGATCATCGTCAGGCACCCTACTTCGAGAGGCTTCTTGCATCGACCCGGCGAATTGGTTCACACCGAGGGCACAGAGAGAACTTCAATCTGACTCCTCTGTTTCTGTATCTCTGTAGTGAACTGCCTTTGCATTGTTACTTCTTCTCGACCAACCAAATGTTGCGGAAACGGATGGGGTTGCCGTGATCTTGGAGGAAGATCGGCCCAGGTTCCGGGCCTTCTGCGACGGGTGCGGCAGTCGTGGCTTTCGGGAGTTCGACGTTGTCGTGAATGACGACGCCGTTGTGTCGCACAGTCATCTTCGCATTGGCCGTCTTCTTGTCACCGTCGTATTTCGCGGCGGTGTAGTGGACGTCGTAGGTCTGCCAAGCCAGTGGCGGCAGGCACATGTTCACGGCGGGCTTGTTGATCGTGTAGATGCCGCCGCACTCGTTGTGCTCGCCAGAGAGGCCGAAGCTGTCGAGGATCTGAACCTCGTACCGCCCCTGCATGTAGCAGCCGGAGTTCGCTCGGCTCTGCCCCCGAGCGGCCGGCATGTACGACAGCAGGAATTCCATGTGCAGCGAGAAGTCGCCGAACTTCTGCTTGCTGGTGATTCCCTGCGACATCAGGCCATCGACGAACTTCTTGGGATCGGTGAAGGCATCGCCGTTCTTGCCGTCGAAGAGGACAACCGCTCCTTCGGGCGGCTTCTTGCCGATCGTCGGGCTTTTGCGTTCGGCCTTCTTCAAATCGCCGAGCGGTTTGCCATCGGGAGTCGTGATCTTCGCGACGCCATCGCCGATGACCGCCGTTCCTTTTTCTCCCTTGAACGTCGCAGACCCACCGGATGCGCTACCATCAACCTCCACTTTGTCGGATTTGTCCCAGCCCTCGCCCGGCAGTCCGCCTCGAAATGCGACTGCGTGAAACTTGCCATCACCAAGAGCGATGATTTGTAGCCCCCATTTTTCTTTGCCGTCTTGATCTCCGAGTTCGCCGGCGTACTCGCCTTGGATCGCGAAGTCGGGATCCTTCTTCGCCTCCTCGACGGTGATCGCAGCAATCCCCTTCGAGTCAGCGGCCGCCGCTGTTGGCAGGCGGTTCGCAACGAACAACGCGGACGAGGCACAGAAGCTCAAACCCAACAAAACGGCGGGACGAGAATACGATCGCATGAGGCAGGCTCCGTGTGAGGACTTTGGGATTTAGACCAACGGAGCAACATTGTGCGGCGACGACCGCGCAGCCACAAGCGCGAGAGGACCGTAGCCGCACTCGCCAGAGTGTGGGCGAATGTCCTGGAATCCCACGTTCTGGCGAACGCGGCTACAAGCGATGCGGGCTTTCAATCGGCAGCTACGGACAGCGAGTACATCGCGTCATGTTGAAGACGCCGTGGTCGTGCTTCGAGCAGTACGACGCCACGAAGCTCGTGTCGGTCACGGTCGCGTTGTACGAAAACGTGCCAAACAGGAAGCCGAGGTTCGACGATCCCGACATCATCAGCTTGTCGTCCTTGCGTTCCGTGACCGTCAGCACGACGTCGTACTCGAATGGGAACAGTCCCCAGAATCGGCCGTCGAAATGGACGCAGTAGTGGTTGTCATCGATCTTGCGGAAGTCGCCGGTGAGCGGGCCGTCGTGGCCGTTGGAGTGGCTCAGCCAAGTGCCACTCCAATGACCGGACAAATCGGTCGGAGCTTTGACGGCGGGAGCTGGGGTCGGTTTCAGCTCAGCCGCCGGTTTGTCTTCGGCAAACGCCACGGCGGACAGCAACAACGCAACACACGAAACCAACGGACGGAGCAGACGGAAACGCATGGCAAGTTCCTCGTGAAATGAGTGAGTAGTGAGCCGAGCAACACCACAAAATTGCGAGGCGCGAGCCTGCGTGTCCACAAGCGGTTGTCGAACGGGACAAATTCATTCGCGGTCAAGGCAGTTGATGCCAAATGTGCCAGTCGTAACGAGACGGGACTCGACACACCCGCGAGTTGCCGTCCTGTCGAGCGGACGTTGAAATGCCGCCGTCGCCAGAGTTCTGCACGCGGCACGAGGAGTCTTTTCCATGAGCGATCAGCCCATGAACGGCAGCCCGACCACTGACGCCGACGAGCTGACAACGCTGGAATTCGGCGAGCCGAAAACTCCCGCGCCGCCGAAGCAGTGGGCGGGAGAACCCGTGCTGGAGCTGCGGCACTTGCATCGGTTCTTCGGCAAGCTCAAGGCAGTCAACGACGTTTCGTTCAAGGCGTATCCCGGACAGGTGCTGGGCTACATCGGGCCGAACGGCGCTGGTAAGACGACGTCGATGCGGATCATCGCGACGCTCGACACGCCGACGGCCGGCGACGCGTTTGTCTGCGGCCACTCAGTGATCGACGACCCGGACAGAGTCCGGCGAGTGCTCGGCTTCATGCCCGACCACTTCGGCAAATACCAGAACATGAACGTCATCGAGTATCTCGACTTCTTCGCACGAGCCTACGGGCTGCGCGGAGCCAAGCGGCGCGACTCACTAGACAACGTGCTGGTCTTCACCGAGCTGCGAAAGCTCGCCGAGAAGCCAATCGCCACGCTCTCGAAAGGACAATCGCAGCGGCTGGCGCTCGGCCGCTGTTTGATTCACGATCCGCAGGTGCTGATCCTCGATGAGCCAGCCGCCGGACTCGACCCGCGCGCCCGCATCGAACTCCGAGAGCTGATCCGGCTGATGGCCACTCAGATGAAGAAGACAATTCTGATCAGTTCACACATCTTGACCGAGCTGGGCGAGATTTGCGATTCGGCCGCGATCATCGAAGCGGGCAGCGTGCTCGCCTTCGGCACGATCGAGGAGTTAGCCAAGCGGCAGAGACACGAGGAAGGCCAAGCCGGTCAAAAGACGTTGGCCGTGAAACTGCTCGCCGATGACAACCCAAAGCACAGCCCCGCCGCATTGGAACGCTGGCTGTTCGAGCAACCGTTCGTCAGCGCGGTGCAAGTCGCCGGATTGGACGTCGTCTTTGAATTCGACGGCGACCCTGACGCTCAGCATCAACTGCTCCGCGGCCTGATACACGCTGGCTTTCCCGCCATCGAATTCCAGGGCAAAACCGAAACGCTCGAAGACGCCTTCATGAGCATCACGAAAGGCGTGATGCAGTAAGTTTGGAGTGCCGTGTGTCTCGTTTCGCGATCCTGATTCACGATCATCCATTCGTCCATTGGGACTTGCTGGTGCAGCGCGGCGAGGTACTCCGGTCGTGGCGGTTGCTGGAGAGTCCTGATCGCTGGCGATCCGCAGCCGAATTAACAGCCCTTTCGGCCGAGTCGATTGCCGATCATCGGCTGATGTATCTCGACTACGAAGGCCCGGTCAGTCGCGAACGAGGGCAAGTCGTCCGCTGGGATCACGGTCAGGCGGAGTGGCTGACGGAGTCAGAGAGATCCGTTCGACTGCGGCTGAGCGGTTCGCGGCTGGTCGGCGAATTGGAGCTCGATCGTGAGCCGTCGCAACCGCTGTGGTCCGCTCGATTCTCTCCCGCCATTCAGCCTTGAGCCTTGAGCCTTGAGCCTTGAGCCTTGAGCCTTGAGCCTTGAACCAGCCTCGGTCGCGACGCAAACTCACCCAGTTCGTAGGTTGGGCATTCCTGCCCGAAGCGGACGGGCAGGAGTGCCTATCCTCCGGAACCTTTGATGCCCAACCGATCGCCATTACTGATTCCTCGCCGCACCGCAATCACTGCGGGAGCCACTGGCCTCCTCGGACTAACGCTGTCGAGGCTGTTCGCCGCCGAAGAGAACGTGACAAGTCGCAAACGGTCTGGGCGAGCGAAGTCGATCATCTTCTTGTACCAATTCGGCGGGCCGAGTCATGTCGATACGTTCGACATGAAGCCGAATGCTCCCGAAGGAATTCGGAGTCTGTTCGGGCAGATTGATTCGGCGGTGCCCGGCGTGCGCATCTGCGAGCATTTGCCAGAGACGGCGAAAGTGCTCGACAAAGTCACGCTCGTCCGCACCGTGTTTCATTCGATGAAGAATCACAACTCGGCGGCGTATCACGCGCTCACGGGGTACGCTCCGCCAGTGGATGACATCCGGCTGAAGGATTCGATCGAGCTGTTTCCGGCATACGGCTCTGTCGTGGACCGGATCGCTCCGAATGCCGAGACGATGCCGACGTTCGTTTCACTGCCGCATGTGATTCGCGACGGTTCGGTCACGCCGGGACAACACGCCAGCTTTCTCGGCAAGCGGCATGATCCGCTGCTGATCACGGCAGACCCGAACGACTCCGGCTTCAAGTTGCCGGAGTTGAGCTTGCCGTCCAACCTCTCGGCGAATCGTTTGCAGAGCCGGCGCGAGATGCAGCAGATCATTAGCCAGCAGACTCGGCTTTTGGAACATTCGGCGACCGCGCGCGGCATCGACGAATACTACGACCGCGCGCTGGCGATGCTGTCGTCGTCGCGCGTTCGCGATGCGTTCGATCTGTCGCGCGAGTCCGCAAAGACTCGTGACAGCTACGGCCGAACGACCTACGGGCAGAGTTGCTTGCTGGCAACGCGGCTGGTCGAGGCCGGTGTGAAGTTCGTCAACGTCTACTTCGACGAGAGCATCGGCGGGCAGAGCACAACCAACGGCGGTTGGGACACGCACGGCTTCAACGACACGAGGGCGTATCCGATCCTGAAAGCTCGGCACTTGCCGATGACCGAGCACACACTGCCGGTGCTGCTCAACGATCTCGAACAGCGTGGATTACTCGACACGACGCTGGTAGTCTGGATGGGCGAGTTCGGCCGGACCCCGAAGATCAACGCCAACATCAGCCGCGATCACTGGCCGAGTTGCTACACCGTGCTGCTGGCCGGCGGCGGCGTGAAGCGCGGACATGTGCATGGCCAATCCGACAAGAACGGAGCGTACCCCGATCGTGATCCAGTGCCGCTCGGCGATTTGGCAGCGACGATGTTCGCCGCGCTGGGCATCGATCCGGACACGGAACTGCGAGATAAATTGAATCGCCCGCTGCCCACCGCGAACGGCAAACCGGCGTGGGGCGTGTTCGCGTAGCCTGCCAACTCGCTCATCACGCTCCTGAGATCGCGAGCTTGAACAACACATGCTTGCAAGGATCAATCAGGTTGTAGCGAAACTTGGCTTCGTGAACGATCTGCAAATCAAGCGATTGAAACATCGAACGCCAAGCGGAGTCGTTGAGGTAGTTGTACGGCAACCGGATTCCGTAAGCCCGCATTTCCCAGATGACTTCCCTCGCCTTGGCATGCGATTTGCGCCACACACCTGAAAAACAGGGGTTTGCTGCCAAGATGTGTCAAGGTGATAGGGGAACCCAATGGGTGACGCGAAAAACGAGGATTTGCGGGTCGGTTTTGACA
>CAMDRI010000206.1 GCA_945906725.1 Candidatus Kuenenia stuttgartensis
CAGTAGCCCGACAAGCCCATCGCTCGATAAAATACTTCTGCGGACATGCTGCTCTCTCCTTTCGGGAATCGAGTTGATTAACACAACCCGATTGGAAACCAGCATGTCCGCTTAATTCAAACCTCAGCCCCAAGAGTTTGGTTGAACCACATTTTGTCGGGGGTCTGAGCTTGCTCGACAATTTCGAGCACGCTTCTGCATTCAACGAACTTGTTTCGAGAAAACTCCACCGAGTAAAAGTGGCCGAAGACGTCGTACCGGTTTTTCAATTCTTCCGCTGGAATGAATCGGACCATCGCATGTCCTTGAAGTTTTGTCGTTTTCGATCTTTGGAAGCTGCTGGATCATCCAAAATACGACACGATCCGAGGGGATGAAAGATCCCATCGTGTGAATGCTGAAGGATCGAACTGTTTGTTGGCAGGGAGGAGAAAAAACATGGCCCGCAAGAAACCCACCGCCATCGACCTCACCGAACAATCGGTGGCCCTGGCCGAATTCGCTGCCCAGGCCCTGGTTGCCGCCGAGCAATTGGCGATCAAAAAGAAGGTCGTTGATGGGTTCTATCTGGACGACTCCGAACGGGCCATTGCTGCCGATCTTCCGGATCTCTCGGCCACGATCAAAAAGAAGCTGGCGAAGAAGGACGCCAGCTTCACGATCACCGACACCGCCAGCATCGTCATCGCCTTGGCCGAATCCCTGCTCGATGGTGAGCCGCTAAAACGGCTGAAACTTATCTTCATCGCCAAGAAGTTGATGGACTGCCTGCAAAGTAACGTGGTCTCCTCGGTGCCAGCGAAGGCGAAGAAATCGAAGCCTTCCGACACTCTGTATCAGTTCAAAATCACGTTGCTCAGTGCCAAGCCCACCATCTGGCGACGAATCCAGGTCAAGGACTGCACCCTCGATGAATTTCACGAACACATCCAGACGGCAATGGGCTGGACTAACTCGCACCTGCACCAGTTCGACATCAAGGGCAAACGCTACGGCGATCCCGAACTGCTCGACGATGGGTTCGAGGATTTCGATGGCGTCGATTCCACCAAGATGAATCTCAGCCAAATCCTGCCCAAGACCGACAAGAAATTCACATTCAAGTACGAGTACGACTTCGGCGACGGCTGGGAGCACGAGATTCTTTTCGAGGGAAGTCCCAAAAAGGAACCGGGCAAGAAATACCCGCTCTGCCTCGAAGGCGACCGAGCCTCCCCGCCAGAAGATGTTGGTGGCATCGGCGGCTTCTATGAGTTCCTTGAAGCGTTGGCCGATCCGAAGCACGAGCAGCACGATGATTTCAAGGAATGGGGTGGCGATTTCGATCCAGACAAGTTCGACCAAAAGCAGGCGACCAAGGCGATGAAGCAAGGTCTACCGGACTGGAGAGAATCATGATGCGACTTTTCAGGATCTTGTTTCTGGTCACACTCGTCGGCATCGCCGGTTGTGAAAGCCGGGACGAAGCCCGTCGAAAACAGGCTGCCAACAATCTCAAGCAGATTGGTTTGGCACTGGAAGCCTACCAGTCAAACCACGCAGAGCCGGGCGGCAAAGAGGAATCGGGTACGAGCACGACTCCCAACGCCGAGGCTACGGAGCGTCGGGCTGACAAGGCAGCGAAAGTCAGTGGCGAGATCGCCGAGTTTCATCAGAGTCCCGATGGCGAGGTTGACGGCCTCACATTGCAGGACGGCACTGAAATCCGCTTTCCCCCAAAGTCGGGCAAGAATGTCACCGGCACGGTGTCCATCGGCGATCAGGTGGAAATCTCCGGCTGGACGCACGCCGGGGAATCCGAGGTTCACGCTGAAAAGATCACCAATGTCGGCAGCGGTAAGGCCGTCGATGTTGACCAGCCACCTCCTGATGTGCCGGATGGCCTTGAGAGGCAGTAGCGTGACGCACTTTACCGAGGTTCAACCAACGCTGGAAAACTACTGGCGATCAATCATCCTGTTCGGTCGCAATGTGGCCTCGTACAAATTCGCCCTCGGCAAGTCGCTGCTGGAATTGTCGCAGCAAGGCAAGGAAACCGTTTCCCTCGAAGAACTGGCAGAGCCATTCGCTCGTCATATTTGCGAGCATCTTCAAATCGCAGCCAAGCAAGCCACGTCAGCATCGAGTCGCTTTCTGGACACCTGCTGGAAATTCAACGCTGATGAAATCAAGAAGGAAGAACTGCTCGATGCCACGGCCAAGCTGGGCTTCAACATTGAAGAGTGCATGTTTGGAACCTTTCGTGTCGGTGACGACTCACAGGCGATCAAACCGCGGAACGTGGCCCATTGGTTTGGCGGCCGGTTGGAACTGCGGGGAATAAGCTCCTCAGCTCGTCTGCAATTTGCTGGTCGGACGCAGCAATTTTTTGGAAGAACTCTTCGCGTAAAACAGGACAATGCACCTGTGCGAGTAGTCGCCGAAAATACTCAATGAGATCGGCTCGTGACTGTTCCTTAGTCTTGCCCGCAACGCGGAGCAGACTATCGGAATCCTCTTTATTCCGATTGGAAGCAGTCGCTTCCAGACGATCGAGCCGCCGCGCCATTTTTTGTCGAGACATCGAATCCCCTTCCACGTCTTCTAAGTCGCCACCGACTTGGTGCGGGCTTCCAAGTCCGCGATGCGTTTCTCCCAACTGAGGGCTTCCCGTGTTCTTAACGCAAATTCCACCAGTGCCTTTGCCGATGCCATCCGCACAGCGGGCGGTGTCTCGCTCGACAGCAGACTCTCCAACGTCGAGACCGCCTTCACGACCGTCGATCCCAGCTTCCCCGCCGCCGTGTCCAACATCTCGGCGCGGAACTGTTCGACACGCTCACGAAACTCGGCATCGTCCAACCGCCGCCGAATCGTCGAGACCGAGCAACCCGCCAGCGTCGCCGCCGACGTCTGCCCTTCCCCACGAGCCAACGCCTCAATGATGATCCGATCCCGATTGTGACGTGATTTCCCCGCCATGATTCCGTCAAACTCCCTTCGCCGAGCCGCCAGCTTGCTCCCCCATCAACCGCCGCACCGCGTCCGCCTTCTCAGCATCCGACAACGGCAGCGAAGCAATCATCGCCAGCGCGGCAGAGAACGAATCCGCCTTGATCGGCAGCGACTTCGCCCGACTCGAAACCGAGTCCCCGCCCGCTTCGCCGTGTTTGTTTTCTGGTGAACTACTGCCACCAGAACTGCCACGGCGCGAACGCCGCTTCGCAACTCGTTGCGGCTTCGTTGGTTCGATGGATGTTGCGTCGGACTTCGGATCCGAAGGTTGGGGGTTCGACTCCCTCCGGGCGTACTTCAGAAAACTCCGTGAAAACCTCATGTTTTTGCGGAGTTTTCTGCATTTCGGGGGTCGTCTCGGATTGTACCGGTGAAGCGGTTGATAACGGCTGAAACGGGGTGATTTCGGCAGGGCGTGTGCAACCATTTGTGCAACCAAAATCTGAGGCTTCATCCGTGGTGCCTGTCGCTCGCATGACTTGTGACTCTGGCGAGATGATGTTCGGGAGCGACTCCAACGCCGAGTTCATGTCGATCAGCCCCAAATGCGTGTAACGGTCCATCGTCAGGGCGATGGTCGAATGCCGAGCAAGTTGCTGCGCGAGCTTCGGATGGATGCCGCAAGCCGCCAAGTTGCTGATGAACGTGTGACGCAACGAATGAAAGTCGGCGATGCCGTCAGCGGTGACGTAGGAGATCCCAGCCGCTTCCAAATCGTTGCGGAGCATTTTGTACGCTCGCTCGGACCACGTTCCCGGAAACAGACGCTCTAGCTTCGCGTCTGCCGCACGATCGAACGCCAGGACGGTTCGTTGGTCATCTTGTGCCCGCTCGCGTTCTGTGAGCCACTGTCGCAGCCGGTTCGCCAAGTCGGGGTGAAGCGGCAACACGTCTTCGCGGCGATGTTTCGAGTAGGCGGCCTCCAAGGTGACTGTCGGCACGTCAGCGGCGAAGTCGAACGATGCCGGCGTCAGGCTGGCCAGTTCAGACGCTCGCAATCCGGTCATCGCGGCCACGCGATACAACATCGCCCGCGTTGAGCCCGTGTGGTCAAAATACTCGGCCGCGGGCAAAAAGCTCAGTCGCAATTTGCTTTAGAGATGCTGGTCTGATGAGAATCTTGGCTGCGGCCTGCCTCAAGTTGGCTGAAATCGGAGGAACGATTAGGACGGAGTCGGGGGATACTTGGCGAACCGAGGTCGCCTTTCCGAGAGAACTTTGCGATGGATTATGTCCTGCATCCTTGGCAGTTCTTGTTGATTGGAGTGGCCGGGTGGATCAACCGCAGCCAGCAAGAAGCGATCGAATATCTACGGACGGAGAATCAAGTGTTACGCGAGGTCGTCGGCAAGAAACGAATTCTGCTCAATGACGACCAGCGACGCCGATTGGCGGTCAAAGGGAAGATGCTGGGACTTCGGCGGCTGCGTGAATTGGCCGGGATCGTCACACCGGAAACGATCCTGCGATGGCATCGACGGCTCGTGGCTCGGAAATGGGATTTCTCAGATCGGCGGAAGCCATCGCCGGGGCGGCCGGTGGTTGAGCAGACGATCGTGAATCTGGTACTGAAGTTTGCTCGCGAGAATCCGACCTGGGGCTACGACCGGATTCAAGGAGCGTTGGCCAACATCGGACATGAGCTCAGCAATCAGACCGTCGGCAACATTCTGAAAAACAACGGCATTGAGCCGGCTCCGAATCGGAAACGGGCGACGTCGTGGGGAACATTTCTGAAGGCCCATTGGGAAACGCTCGCCGCGATCGACTTCACGACAACCGAGGTCTGGACGCAGCACGGACTCGTGACGTTCTTCGTACTCGTCGTCATGCAACTGAAGACGCGCCGCATCGAGATCGCTGGAATCACCACCAGCCCTGACAGCGCCTGGATTCGGCAAATGGCTCGGAACCTCACCGATTCGCAGGAGGGATTCCTGAGATCCTCCACTCACATCCTCGTGGATCGAGACACCAAGTTCTCTCCGCTCCGTGAGTTTCTCGAAACCTGTACCGAGATCAAACCGGTTCTGTTGCCGCCCAAAAGTCCAAATTGCAATGCACACCTGGAGCGGTTCATGTTGAGCCTGAAATCCGAAGCTCTTGAAAGGATGATCTTTTTCGGTGAAGGCTCGCTTCGAAAAGCGCTCGCCGAATTTACGGCTCACTACCACGCCGAAAGAAATCATCAGGGGCGCGACAACAAACTGATCGATCCGGGTGGTAGCATCGGCAAGACCGCTGGCGGCATCGAATGTCGCGAACGACTCGGCGGTCTGCTGCACTACTACCATCGCCGAGCGGCCTGAATGCCATTTGCTCTGTACATGTGCCGTCCGATCCCAGTCCTCGGCGGCGTTCGTCGTGTGCGCAAACGTTGGAAAAATCACTGCAATCCCGGTTGAGCCAGCACGAACTCCCGCCAAGCGAGACCACGGTCGGCCGAGATTTCGATAGCTGATTCCAGCAAACTCGATTGGTCAATGAGTTTCCAACGCGGCTGATTTATTTGGCCACACGCGAGGTGAAGCTCGCCGAAATTGCCAAGACGCCGAGCAAGCCGGAATGGCCGACACGCGGCCGGCTGCCGGACGACTCGATCGCGGATTACTGAGCACGTCCCGCGTTTCGCCACCAGCGAAGTTCGTTGGCTCCCCGTTCGGCGCAAGCGACGATGTCGAGGCGGCCGTCTTTGTCGAGGTCAGCGAGGATCACAGTCACGGCGTTCGACCAGTTCTGTTTGATCGAGTGCGGCTTCCAACCGGTCTTCGGGTCGCCAGTGTTCTCGAACCACGCGAGTTGGCCCGAAGGACTCCAACCGGTCGCGACGACATCTTGATCGCCGTCACCGTCGAGGTCTCCGGCCACGGCTTCAAAGCCTTGCGGAAAACCGCCGGCAATCAGGTGCTTCTTCCATTCGGTGCCGAGGCCCGGCTTGCCGACGTTCTCGTACCACGCGACCTGATGCGAGTCGGGCGAGTTGGCCGGGACCGGTGCCACGATGCCGAACGCCATCAGCACGTCGAGATCGCCATCGCCGTCGATGTCCGTCGGATGCCCGTGAGCGGGAGCGACCGTCTTGTCATCGATGACCGTTTTCTTCCAAGGCTCGCTCGCTGGCTTGCCGGAGTTCGCGAACCAGACGATTTGATTCGTCGTCCGCGCAGTGCCGAGCAGGTCTGGTTTTCCGTCTCGATTGAAATCCGCGACGGCAATCGTACGCGTCTCGCCGATCATGCCTTCGATTTCGTGTCGTAGCCACTTGCCGCCGTTGCCGGGAGCGCCGACGTTTTCAAACCAATCGAAACGATTTCCGAACCGCCAGCTTGAAGCGGCGACATCCAGATCGCCATCGGCATCGAAGTCCGCCAACGCGACGTCATAGGAGCCAGGAACTTCCTTCGGCTCGGCGACTCGATGCAACTTCCAAGGCCGAGCAATCGCCTCCTGGCCGGGATTCTCAAACCAGCGGATGTCCCATTTCAGGTTGTCCACGATCACGACATCCGGCCGGCCGTCGCGGTTGATGTCGCCGATCGCGTGACGTTCCAGGCGGATCGGCTGATCGTCCTGCTTCTCGTATTTCTGAATGAACGAGTGCTGGAAGCCCCCTTTGCCGTCGTTCCGCAGCAGATACAGGTTGCTGTTCGGCTCGGCGTCAGAGCTGGTCAAGTCGAGATCGCCGTCGCCATCGAGATCGAACGCGGCGCAGGCATACGAGTAGGTGTAATTGCCGAGCAATCGCTGCTCGATCAGCTTGAGCGGCCCGGCTTCGATCGTCTTTGTCGGTTCGACGGCCGCAGATGGTTCACCGCGCGGATCGAGCAGCGTCGTAATGACCTGCGCATAAACACGGTGCCCGAAGTCATTCGGGTGATTCACGCCGTTGCCAGATTGATCCCAGTCCTTCTTCACTTCGAGGAAGCCGGTCCAGATCGACGTCAGGTCGGCGAGCGCGACGCCTGGTCCGCACAGCTTGGCCAGCGCGTCGCGATACTCCGGAAAAAGCTCCTGTTTGAGTCTGGTCCAATCCCGATTACCGCGCATGGACGCCACCAGAATGAACTCGACGTCGGGGAGTCTTTCACGAATCTTGGCCATGACCGCTTCGGTGTTCGCCTGATAATCCTTCGCGGATCGACCGGCCGAATCGTTCATCCCAAAGGCAACGATCACCAAGTCGGGGTGCGGCTCAACAACCTTGTCGATCATCGTCAGCACCCAGCCGGTATCGGTGCCGCTGACGGAGGGATTCTTGAGCACAATCTGGCTCCCATAGCGCGCCTCCAGATGTCGCCGCACCAACTCGGGATACGCGGGCTGAAACGGAGCACCCTCGGCCCAACCGGACGCATTGCACCCCGCCGAGATGCTGTCTCCCACGACCACGATCGACAGCGGTTGCCGACTGACCAACTTACCCACTGATCGCGGCAGCGCCAGCGGATCGAACTTCGGCACGGCTGACTTCCACAAATTGGGAGCGTGCCGGTAAGTGATGCAGGTCTGCATTTCGGCGTATTCGAGCCGCGCACCGAAGAAGATTTCGCCGTTGCCGTCCCGATGCGTCAGCTCGTACTTTTGAGTCTTCGCCGGCCGCCGCAACTCCGCCGACGCCTTCGTTGGGATGCGCGACCCAGCCGGAATCACGATTTCACGCGAGTCTGCCTTCCAGACGAAATCCTTGCCGTTCTCGTAGGTCACGTCACCGACCGAATTCCTGACCGCGAGCACTTCACGAATCGGAAAGAGCACCGACGCGCGCGCCTCGCCCGACTTCTCGTCCTTGATGAACAGCACCGACTCCCCTTCAGCGACCTCGCCTTGCCAGAACGGCCGCAGCGCTTCGGCCGAGTATTGCCACGTCGGCTTGGCTGGTTCTTGGGCGGATGCCACTCCCAACAGTCCGATCGCAAAAACAAAAACACCGAGAGTTCGGATCGGAAACATGGGTACTCCAGCAAGAAGTTGTTTTCGCGGTTCGTCTCAGCCGAACAATTCTGTCAGCGGCTG
>CAMDRI010000207.1 GCA_945906725.1 Candidatus Kuenenia stuttgartensis
TGCTCAATCGCATCGCCGTCTCGCTTCTGAAAGCCGATCAAACGGTCAAGGCCGGCATTGCCTGCAAACGAAAAACCGCCGGCTGGGACGACAACTACCTCATCCAACTTCTACTGAACAATCCGTCCTATTAGCTGCGTATGCCCTGATGGCTGATCCTTGGGACATTTTGCCGACGCTCGCGCAGTTGGCATGGGTCTCTCGTCCGCTGGGGCGAGTTGATGGACGGTCGCTGGTCGAGGTCTTGCGGCACAACCAGCCGCTCAAGGATCGACGAATCGTCTGGAAATCTTCGGCAGATGGCGGCGTACTTGCCGTCCGCGAAGGGCATTGGAAGGCCGTGCGAACCGCATCCGCCAACTTTCAACTGTTCAACCTCAATGCGGATCGCGCCGAGCAACAAGACGTCGCCGCCGAGCATGACGACGTGCTGCAAACGCTGACCAAGCCGTAGCGGCCAACGCCGCCCGGAACCGGACTTGAGCGGCGTGTGATTCAGGACTCGACCGCAAACCAGACATTTGCCGTAAGTCCTGATTTTGCAAACTGCACCGTCGCACAATTCCAAACGGGCAGGGTTCGTGCAGCCTGCAACAGACCGCACTGGCGGATTTGCGGTCCAAAGTCGCCTGCATGATGATCGTGCGGGGGGTGGGGAGCCTCTCCGTGTCCTCGAATCGGATCACTCAGGCGGCGAATTCTGCCTGTTGCACAACTCATTTCACACTTTGGCAAGTACCTGGAGATTCCATTCTAACGATTGCGGCGATTGTGCCGATTTGTCTGATAATGATAACGCGGTTGTAGATGACTTTGTTGTACGGCTTCGGGGCAGCCCCGGGGTATTCGTAGCGGTCAGCCGATTCGATCGCCGGGTTTCTGTTTCCAATCAGGGAGGGTGTGAAATGAAAAAACTCTGGAGTCTAAGACGGCTGATTGGAAAGCCGGTCAGCCTGGCAGCCGTCATGACCGTGAGTACGGTTTGGCTGCCCAATTTGTCGCTGGCGCAAGAGAAGCCAGCGGCGGTGCCAGCCGAAAAAGTCAACCGCCTGATCGACGAGGTGGTGACGGCCGACGTCGAACTGGAAGTCACCAAACGACGGTCCAAGATTCTGCGGTTGAAGCAGGACGTATTTCGCGTGGCGATTGCCGATCCGTCGTTGATCGACTTCGTGGGCTTCGGGTCACGCGAGGTCGAGATCATCGGCAAGGAAACCGGCTCAACGACCGCGACGTTTTGGGTCGGCAGAGAAGACAACGCGCAGTTGCTGAGCGTCCTGGTCACCGTCGTCCGCGACGACGCGATCGAGGATCGAGGCCGCAAGGAGTTCGCCGATTTGAATTTGCTCGTCAACGAATTGTTCCCCAACAGCCGCATTCAACTGATTCCGATCTCTGACAAAGTGATCGTCCGCGGGCAAGCTCGCGACGAGCAAGAAGCCGTACAGATCATGTCGGTGATTCGCAAGAACTCGGACTTGCTGCCTGCGGGGACCGGAGGCGGATTCGGTGCGAGCGCGGCCAGCGGACCTGCCGCCGATCCATTCCCGGACACTCGTCAGAGCGTCATCGCTCGCAGCTTGGTCAACATGCTGCGGATTCCGGGCGAAAAGCAAGTCTTACTCAAGGTGCGCATTGCCGAACTGAAACGCTCAGCGTCTCGCGAGCTGGGAGCGAACTTCGATTTCAAATTGAAGGAATTCATGCTGGCCTCAGCTCTGTCGTCTGGCGCGAACGTCCTGACGTCGGGCACGTTCAGTGACAGCAGTTTCAATCTGGCACTCAAGGCGCTGGTGAAAAATGGTTCGGCGAAGATCTTGGCCGAGCCGAATCTGGTCGCACTCAGCGGCCATTCGGCGACGTTCTTGTCCGGCGGCGAATTCGCCGTGCCGACGGTTGTGGGTGTCGGCGGTGCTCAAGCTGCGACGACCTCGTTCAAGGGCTTTGGCACGTCGCTCAATTTTCTGCCGACCGTGCTGGATAAGGATCGCATTCGTTTGGAGGTGACTCCGACCTTCAGCACGCTCAATAAAAGCAACGCGGTCGGTGGTGTCTTCGGTCTCGATACCCGTTCGGTCAACACGGTGGTTGATCTGCGTGAAGGCCAGGTGTTCGCGATTGCCGGTTTGCTGCAAGAACAACAGCGTGGGGATTCGGCACGGTTGCCGTACATCGGCGATTGGAAGCTGTTCAATCTGCTCACCGACTCGCGCAGCGTTTCTCGCGACGAAACGGAGCTGATCATTCTGGTCACGCCGGAATTGGTTCATGCCATGGATCCGAGTCAAGTACCATCGATCCTGCCGGGCATGGAAGTGACCGAACCGACCGATCATGACCTCTACTTCCACGGCAACATCGAAGGCCGGCCGAATTCCCATCATCGCAGCACGGTCTGGCCGCTCCACAAGAAACGCCTGAAACAGGCCGGTTACTCGGCATTCCAATCGATGCAGAAGTCCGATGAGTTCTACATCCAAGGCGAGCACGGCTTCATTACCCCGTAACCACACCACTTCGCCCAGGCCTTTGTGGCCTGAACGATTCGCTCGATCAGGAATCTCCGACCAATGCGGGGGGCATCCGACCCACGCTGAATTATCCGACTCACGAGGGGTCGGGTCACAACATTCACACTTCGCCGACGCGAAGTCATTTTCAGGAGAGAATCATGAATCCGTTGGTTCCGCAATGGGTTGTGCCGTTGACCACGGTGGTTATTTTCGCCGGCTGTCAATACGGCAATTACAACCGCAACCGAGACTGCATCACTCCTCCAATGCCGCTGGGTACCCTCAGCGATCCGATTTGGAAAACGCACGAATCGGGTGCCGAGGCATCTGATCTCGTGATTCACGAACACGAATGGGTCGCGAATACCAATTCGCTCAACGATGCCGGCATCAGCCATTTGATGCGCATCGCCTCGCGAATTCATCAGTCGCAGTTTCCGGTCGTGATCGAACCGAGCAGCCAAAGCGTGCGAGCCGAAACGGAACACCAGTTTCCAATTCACAACGACCTCAAGCTGGATATGAGCCGTCGCGACATCGTCGTCGAAACGCTGATGAAACGCGGCATCGCAGATGCTCAGGCTCGAGTTCAAGTCGGGCCGGCAACGGCTCCGGGCTTCGAGTCGTTCGAGGGCGAGAGCGCTTATTCCCGCGGCTTCGGTGGCGGTGGCGGTGGCGGTGGCAGTGGCGGTGGCAGTGGCGGTGGCTTCGGCGGTGGCGGCAGAGGTTCTTTCTAACACTACAGCGCACGATCGCTAGTAGTGACCCGATCTTATGGGGTCGGTCTCGACCCCATAAAAGGGGGCACTACGAGCAAAGGTGCACAGTCAGACTAAGAGCCAGGCTACGGAGACGAAGGGTGACGAACATGCGTGGATTTCAGCTGGCCAGCGTGCTGCTCTGCGTAATGCTGGGCTGCTCTTCGGCCAAGCCGTTTGCGAAGAACGTCAAGTCGCTGAAGCCCGCGGAACAAGAGATGCAATTCGATCTGGCGCAAGCCAACGAGAAAGACGGTCAACTGGCGAAGGCCGAGGCTGGTTATCGCGAACTCTGTGGAGCCAAGCCGGGGGTGTCTCGGTATCACCAACGCTGGGGAGTCGTCCTGACGCGGATCGGACAACGCCAAGAAGGTCTCGCCGCACTCGAACGCGCCCACCGACTGGAACCTAATAACACGAACATCCTCAACGACTTGGGCTATGCCTATCTAAAAACCGGCGAATCCACGAAGGCCGCCGAACTGTTTCGAAAGACGCTCGAATTCGATCCGCAGAACAAATGCGCCAACAACAATCTCGCACTGGCACTGGGCTACGAAGGGGATCTCAAAGAGAGCTTTCGAATGTTTCAGAACACGCTGCCAGAGGCCGATGCGCTCACCAATCTCGGCTACGTCGCCACTCAGAATGGCAACACCGAACTGGCCGTCAAAGCCTACAGTAGGGCGCTGACACTGGATCCTGACAAGCGATCTGCCGCCGAAGCGCTGACTCAACTAGCCCTGTTGGATCAAGACGTCGAACAAACACGCAGCATCGCCCACGATCTGAATTCGCTGAACGAGCGATCGTCCGAGGACCCTGCAGGGTTTCCGCTGAACCGTACGGCACCCGCGAAGCTGACAACGATCCAAGTCAACCACAATTCACCAAAGGTTCCGGTCACCCGCAATGCACTGCGAAAGGAATCCATCTCTCAGGCGACCGCCGTCCGCCCGTCCGCCAAAGTTATGCCGAGCAGTCGTGACGAGTAAGGAACGGGACCACAATCCGTTTCAGATGTCGCCGGACTCGTGAGAGTCCAGCTCGAAGTCTCACGACATCGGCTACGCAACACAGAACAGTCAAGAATCACTTTTCATGTCAACAGGTTCAATCCACCACCGAGCGAAACACCGCATCCGCATCCGTCGGCTCGCGCTGCCGGCTGTGGTGGTGTTTGGACTGACGCTCGCTGCTCAGTGGTCGAATCCGTTCGATTCGGTCCTGTGGTCTCCGGCACATGCGGAAGGGCCGTCTCCCACGCCGAAAAAAGTGGTACCGCGGGACTTCACCGAGCTCGAAAAACGAAAAGCCGCCGCTCAACGAATGATGGATACCGCCCGAAAAGCCGCCGCGCACGGAGACATCGAGACCGTGCGACGTCAGGCCAATCAAGCCGCCACGATCCCCGTCGAATGGAACTTGGGCGAACCCTCTCCGAAGAAGATCTTGGAGAACTTGTCGTCGGACTCGTCCGATCCGCAGCGATTCTCAGATCCAGTTACCGAGTCCCTCAATGCTCCGATTGCGGAAGGGCCGTCTCCCACGCCGAAAAAAGTGGTACCGCGAGTCGTGGACTTCACTGAGCTGGCAAAACAAAAAGCCGAAGCTCGACGATTGATGGATGCCGCCCGAAAAGCCGTCGCGCACGGAGACATAGAGACCGCGCGGCGTCAGGCCGATCGAGCCGCTACGATCCCCGTCGAATGGAACCTGGGCGAATCCTCTCCGAAGAAGTTCTTGGAGAACTTGCCGTCGGACTCGTCCGATCCGCAGCGATTCTCAGATTCAGTCACCGAGTCCCTCAAAGCTCCGATTTTGGAACTTCCACAGAAGCCGCTCCGGCAACGTCGAGCGATCGCGGTTGAGACACCGACTCCCACCGCTGTCGCCGACCGCGACGTCATCGAACTCGCGTTCCCGAATGACCGACCGGGGGATGCCGAGACTGCAGAAAACGACCTTGATTCAATGGCTGAACTACCCGCATTGAAGTTCAAACACGAAGTCCCGTCACGCTCGGCAAACTCCGACATGTCGAAGACTCTGCGAACGTTTGGATTCAAGACTTCCGAGCCCGTTTCCAACTCCGCGGCCAGCGTGCCGGAACCTGCCGCAGCGGCTCCTCGAACCAAACCACGCTTCGCCCCCATCCCGTCTCTGGAAGAACTCGCCGAGTCCGCTGTCGTGTCAGATTCTCTCGCGAATCAGGCTGTTGAACGTACGGCTCAGGCTTTCAAGAAGCCTGCGTCCACAACCGCGAAACGCTCAGGCTCTCCAGAGACCATTGAACCACAGAAACCGACTGCCGCTCGGGGACGAGTCTCCGTGACCGGGGCATCGCCGAGATCTGTCTCCCGAAATGAGGAAATCGAGGTCGGATCCGATCCCCTTAAGCTACCAACCTTCCGCCAAATGGCCAACGACGACGTCGTGATCCCCACCGGGCCAATTGAGGATTCAGATTCTGGCATGTCGTCCCTTAAAAACGGGGCCGTGATGACTTCCCGAGGTTTCCAAAATCGCGAGAGTTCGGATCGAAGGCCCATGACTTCGGCAACGGAAGTGATTGTCCCACCTATGCCAACTCTCGCGACGGCGACCACCGTCGTTCGTGAGATTCGTATCGCCAAGCGACCCGCTCCAGTCGATCAGGCTGCCAACGTGAACTCGGATCGAAGGCCCATGACTTCGGCAACAGAAGTGATTGTCCCGCCTGTACCAACTCCCGCGACGGCGACCACCGTCGTTCATGGGATTCGTTTCGCCGAGCGACCCGCTCCAGTCGATCAGGCCGCCAACGTGAACTCGGGCAGTGCGTCACAGTTCCTGATGAATCTCAACAGCCTAACGACGGCCCTCCTCTTCGGAGCGTTGTTGTTGTTGCTCGTGATGGCGTCGGTATTGCTGCTGAAGTTTAGTACGAACTCGGACTTCCAGCTCAAATTTGAGGTCAGCCATCGGAATGGCATGGCCGCACTCGAACACATCGCGAAGGCCGCGGTGCTCGAACCCATCGCGAAGGCCGCGGTGCTCGAACCCATCGCGAAGGCGGCAGTGCCACCCGTGCCTGTGACTCCCGTCTATGCCCTCAAACGGCAAATGGAAGAAGACCACGAACACCAGCAAGAGGACGCGATGATGCGTCAAGTCTTTGAGGACAATCTGAAACTCCGTGAACAACTGGAGGACACGCGGTTCGCAGCCTAAGAGACATTGATTCCGTAACCACCGAGGGCTGGCGCCCAGTGGCACTCACTTTGATGGGTGTGATGATGAGCCGGAACGCGCTAGCGTCCGGCTTGTCGCTAGTTCTTTTGTCCGAACCGGATGCTAGCGCGTTCCGGCTGAAAAAACTTCGCAATCTTCTCAAAGGATTTCGCTCATGGATCAGGGTATCAACTATATCGGCGTGGATTTCGGAACCTTCAAAACATCGGCCGCGTGCTCCAACGGGCGGTGTGAAATGCTGCCGACCGCAGTGGGTTGGCCGAAGGACCATGTGGCCCGCACGATGCTGGGGCGCGATGTCGTTTTCGGCAAAGAGATCCAGGAATATCGGCTAGCCCTCAACGTCGTCCGGCCGTTTGAACGCGGTGTGTTGAAATTCGTCGATCAAGCGGAAGTCGGTCTGACGGGCCCGAAATCGGACGCTCACAAAGAAGCCGCCAAGCTTGTGCTGGAGCACGCTGTTTCGCAAATGCGACCCACTGCTGGCCAGCCGATCTACGGCGTGATCGGTGCTCCCTCGCGAGCTTCCATCAAGAACAAACAAGTCCTGCTCGACGCCGCGAAGGATGCGTTCGACGCCGTCGTGATCGTCTCCGAGCCGTTCACGATTGCCTACGGCATGAACAACCTGAATGACACGCTCGTCGTGGACATCGGAGCCGGCACGATCGACCTGTGCCCGATGTTCGGCACCTACCCTTCCGAAGAGGACCAAGTCACGCTGCCGTTGGGCGGCGACATGGTCGATGCGAAATTCCTCAGCAACATGCAAGAGACCTACCCCGAAGTGCAGATCACTCTCAACATGGCGCGTGAGATCAAAGAAAAATTTGGCTTCGTCCATGACCTCAGTGAAAAGGCGATTGTGACTCTGACCGCCAAGGGTCGTCCGAAGCCCTACGACGTCACACAGCCACTCAAGGCCGCCTGTCAAACCCTCGTGCAGCCCATCGTGGAAGGGTTGTATGAACTGATTGCAAAGCTCGACCCCGAATACCAGCGGCGGATGTTGAAAAACATCCTGCTGGGCGGCGGCGGCAGCCAACTCCGCGGCTTGGATCGCCTCATCGAGCAAGGCTTGCAGGAGTTGGGTGGCGGCAAAGTGACCAAAGTCTATGACTCGGTCTACGCCGGAGCCTCCGGTGCTCTCAAGCTCGCCATGAACATGTCGACGGAATACTGGCAGACCATGCGCGAACGCGATCAGCTTCGAGCCGCCGCTTGAAACGCCGTGACAGCGGTAAGCATGCTGTACCGGCGGGATCAATTTCGCTGCCAGAATCTGAGTTCGACTTTTGCAGTTTTCAGAGTGCTGAGAACTGGTCTGCGGAAATAGCGTGAGCCTCCACGACAATGCTTGGGACATCACTCTCGGGCATCGAGCAAGGAGGCTCACGATGGAACTTGTACCCGGTTTTGCGGCTTTGGTGCAGG
>CAMDRI010000208.1 GCA_945906725.1 Candidatus Kuenenia stuttgartensis
AAGCCGCGTTGACACTGGCCTCCGGGTTGGCCGCCAGCGCTTCCATGACCTGCTGGCTTCGCCGATTCAAACGCTTGTCCCCCAGATCAATCCCCCGCAGCTCCTCGACAATCCCTTCGCACATCAGCTCGCTCCATGCTTGTTTGGCAAATCAATCTCTGCCTCAAGCTCTGGCGCAAATCTCATGCCGTGGGTCGGTCCATCGCCGTTGGAATTGTCAGAGTTGTGTATAAACGACAGGGTCAGAGACCCAACCTACAGCAATTCGGAAATCGGCTGTCCGCCTTCGGTCACGATCGGAGTCGGGCGGCCCTGCGGGGTAACCCAGTGTGAGCCAAGGTCGATGCCAAAGTACTTGAAGGTCGTTGCCGCGAGGTCTTGCGGCCGGACCGGGCGATCTTTGATCCCGTAGCCGCGCGCGTCGGTGCTGCCAATCACTTGGCCGTGCTTCAGACCGCCGCCAGCGAGAATCATGCTCATGCAATTGGTCCAGTGATCGCGGCCGGCGGTCTTGGTCATCACCGGACCGCGGCCGAACTCGCCCATCATCATGACCAAAGTGCTGTCGAGCAGTCCGCGCGATTCGAGATCCGTCACGAGTGTGTGGATCACGCGATCAACGCTCGGCAACAGCGGCGTCAGACCCTTTTCAATGCCGCCCCAGCGGACTTCGTCGCCGTGATGATCGAAGTAGCCCCACGCGCCGCTGACCAACACGAACGTGACACCGGATTCGACGAGCCGCCGGGCGAGCAACGCCTTCTCGCCGATCGAATCGCGGCCGTAAGCGTCACGCAATGCGGCCGGCTCGGCGTCAATTTGAAACGCCTTCTCTGCTCGGCCAGATGTGACGAACTCGAAGGCTTGCTGGTTGTAGCGGTCCACGCGAGCCAATGTTTCGCCGCGGTCGAGGTCGCGGCGGAAATGATCGAACTGCCTCCGCAGATCATCACGATTTTGGAGGCGGTCAAGCTGCAAGCCGTCCGGCAATTTGAAACGTCCAGCCAGTTCGCTCCCTTTGACCGGCGCGTAGTCAGAACCCATCTGCCCCGACTCCCAGACGTCCGCCTTCCAACTGTCGGCCAAACCCACAAACGCCGGCAGGTGCGGATCGTTGGTCCCTTTGAACTTCGCGACGATCGACCCCATCGACGGAAAGCCGTCGCCGTCGTTGCCAGTGTCCACTCGCTGAGCGAGCGGGTTGCCTGCCTGCATCGTGATCGGCGTGTGATTGCTGGCGCGGCAATCGACCGAACGAATGATCGTCAGCTTGTCGAGAATCGACGCCTGCTTTGGCAAGTGCTCGCAGAGTCGCACGCCCGGCAGTTTCGTCTCGATGCTCGAATACGGACCGCGAATCTCGCGCGGAGTCTCCGGCTTCGGATCCCACATGTCGATGTGACTCGGTCCACCGGAGAGCCAGAACAAAATGATCGCCTTGCGATCGCCCGACTTGGACGCTTCGTTCGCTTGCAGCAACGCCGGCAGCGACAACCCGCCGACACCCGCAAGTCCGGTTTTGAGAAACCAACGTCGGGAACCAACGGAGATGAGATTGCGCATCGAAAAAGCTCTCCTGTGTTGACTTGGCTCGTTCAGGATAAACGCTGGATATCGGCACTACGAACTGATTGTCGGTGGTTGATTCAGAATTTCGGACACAATCCGTCCCACTTGGCCGTCGAGAAGCGTGGCGGTTCCGCCGGGGCGTTGGAAGGCGAGCTGGGTGGCGTCGAGACCGAAGAGGTACATCAGCGTCGAGTGGTAGTCGTAGTGATTGACGATGTCTTTCACCGCCTTGTGGCCGAACTCGTCGGTCTCACCGTGGATGTAGCCGGACTTCACTCCGCCGCCGGCGAACCAACTGCTGAAGCCGTAGGTGTTGTGGTCTCGGCCGACGTTCTTCTCGTTTTGAATCACGGGCAAGCGGCCCATCTCGCCTCCCCAGTGGACCAGCGTCGTGTCGAGCAACCCGCGCTGCTTCAGATCGCTGACCAGCGCGGCGGATGGCTGGTCTACCTTGCGACAGGAGGCGGGCAGAGCGGTCAGGATCGCACCGTGATGATCCCACTGCTGCGTCGACGTATAGATTTGAACGAACCGCACACCACGTTCGATCAGCCGCCGAGCGATCAGGCAGCGTGAACCGAACTCGCGAGTCTTCTCGTCATCGAGACCGTAGGCCTTCTGAGTCGCTTCGGTTTCTTGTGACAGGTCGAGAGCTTCCTTGGCGGCGGTCTGCATCCGCGCGGCCAGCTCGTAGGTTTGGATGCGCGCGGCGAGGTCCGATTCGCCGGGATGCTCGGCGAGATGCCACTCGTTGATGCCACGCAAAAACGAGAGGTACTGCTCCTGCGGACGACCAGCGAGCCGCGCGGGGGGATCCAGATTGAGGATTCGCGGCTCGCGAGGACGGACGACCGTCCCTTGATACTGCGACGGCAACCAACCGTTCGACCAGCAGTCGGTTCCGAGCACGGGCAACCCGCCGGGATCGGTGAGCACCACGAACGCCGGCAAGTTCTGGCTTTCCGTGCCGAGCGCGTACGTCAGCCACGATCCAACGACCGGCCGGCCTCCGGTAATGCGGCCGTTGTGCAGAGCGTAGATCGACTGGCCGTGATTGTTCACACCGGTGCGCATCGAGCGGACCAGCGTGATGTCATCCGCGATCCCACCCAGGTGCGGCACGAGATCGCTCAACTCCATGCCGCAGTCGCCGTAGTGCCGCCACTTCCACGGCCCGGCCCACAACTTCGCGGACGATTCGGCAGCGTTGTCGTACTTGATCTCTCCCGCGAAGTTTTGCAGATGCCGCTTCTCAAGCTCCGGCTTCCGATCGCACAGGTCCAAATGCGAAGGACCACCTTGCATGAAGAGCGAGATCATCGCATTGGCTTGCGGCTCGGCCGTCGGCGGCTTCGGAGTCAGATCATACGACACGCGCTGCAAGTTCGGCTTCGGAGGCTCAGCGCGGGCAGAGTCAGATTTGAGCAACCACGACAGCGCGAGCGACGAAAGTCCGAGTCCTTGTTGAGCCAGAAAATGACGGCGTGATTGGCAAGCGAAGTTCATGGTCATGTTCTCTGCGTTCAGTCTCCGTGCTTACTCAACGTACAAAAACTGGTTGGATGACAGCAGCGCTTGGCATAAGAGCGACAAGGCCTGTTGCGCGGGAGGGAGTGGTGGGGGCATTGGAGGTTTGGCATCGGGGGCGAGCGTGAAGTTCTGCCGCTGCGATTCGAGGAACGCGACGGCTTGGGTAATGGTCGGTTCGTCGGCAACCCGTCCGAACGCGAGCAGCCACGTTCGACGAACTTGCGCGGTTGCGTCGTCCCCGGCCTCGGCGAGAACCCGTTGAGCGAATCGTTCGGAGAGCCGCAGAACGAGGTCGTTGTTCATCATCATCAGCGCTTGCGGAGCGACGGTCGATGAGGTTCGGCGGTCGCAGTTGGGGGACATGGCAGCGATGTCGAACGGTTCCATCAGCCCCAGCGGCATCGAGCGGCGAACTTGAACGTACACGCTGCGGCGGAATTGCTCAGGGGAGTCCTCGAACTTGGCGACGAGAATTCCGTTTCCATCGCGAGTCGCCTTGCCCACGATGATCTGACCGACGTCATCGGGATTCACGCTCGTCGCGGGTCCGAACATTTGCGGAGTTCGCACACCGCTGACTTCCAGCAGCGAATCCCGAATCGCTTCCGCTTCGAGACGGCGGACAGACATGCGGCCCAGCAACCGGTTCTCTGGATCAACCGCTTGCAAGGCATCGCTGCGAGTCGATGATTGCCGATAGGCCGTCGAGTTTACGAGTAAACGATGCAGCGGCTTCAAACTCCAACCGGAGCGCACAAACTCGTCCGCTAGCCAATCGAGCAATTCGGGATGCGACGGCCGTTCGCCAAGCTGGCCGAAGTCGCCGGGGGACGCGACGAGGCCGCGGCCAAAGCGATTCATCCAAACGCGGTTGACGAGCACTCGTGCAACGAGCGGATGCTTGCCGTTGGTCAGTTGCCGAGCCAACGCCAAGCGACGGCCGGTCGTGGGAACCTGTGGATCGTCGTCGGGAACCTCACCCGGTTCCGGCAGGACACTGAGCTGTCCTGGCGCGATCGTCTCGCGCGGTTGATTCAGATCGCCGCGCGAGAATAACTGTGTCGGCGGCTTGTGCCCCGGCACTTCGGTCAGGCAGGCGATGAAGCTGTCAGCCGGTCGTTTCGTTCGTGTCTCCGCGTTAATCTTTTCGTACTTCTTGTTGAACTCCTGAAGCCGCTGCGCCTCGTACAAGTACACGCTGCCGCGATCGACATTCAGGCTCGGATGATCTTTCAGGATTTGTTGTTGCTCCGGCGTCCGCTTGTCGGCGGCGGCTTTGCGAGCTTCACGAGCGAGTTCCTGCTGCTCGGCGGTGAGCTTCCCGACTTCTTTTTCGAAGACCTCGTTGACGATGCCGTCCAACTCGGCGACACGACGCCCTTCGATCTCGCGCAGCTCAGCGTCGACTTTCGCCGCTTGCTCGTGCTCGGCCGGAGTCCAGATGTTGACCAGCCGTGCCGGCGGATCGCGCCAGTTCTTCCAGTCCAACGACGGCTCGAAGATCGCTCGAAAGCGGTAGTAGTCCTGTTGCGAGATCGGGTCGTACCGATGATTGTGGCACTGAGCACATCCGACCGTCATCCCCAGCAACGACGTGGAGGTGATCTTGATCGTCTCGGCAACGACATCGTTTCGCGCGACGTTCTGATCGACATCCTCTTGTCCGGTGCCATCGGGTGCCATTCGCAGGAAGCCGGTCGCGATCAACCGGTCGGAGTCGTCCGGGCTGAGATTCTGATACGGCGGCGCGAGCAATTCGTCTCCCGCCAACTGCTCGACGACAAACTGATCCAACGGCTTGTCGGCGTTGAGCGAGCGAATGACGTAGTCGCGAAACCGAAACGCCCAAGGCCGCTCGCGATCGGTTTCGGTGTAGCCATCGCTGTCCGCGTAGCCCGCCGCATCGAGCCAGTGCCGCGCCCAACGCTCGCCGTAGGCCGGCGCAGCAAGCAGTTCTTCGACGAGCCGCTCGTAGGCATCGGGCGATTCGTCCGCCACGAAACGCTCGATCATTTCCGGCGTCGGCGGCAAGCCACACAAATCAAACGTCAGACGCCGCAGCAGAGTCCGACGATCAACCTCGGCCGAAAAACTGAGCTGCTTCTTTTCCAATTCGCTCAGCAGAAACCGATCAATTGGCGTCCGCACCAATTCGGGTCGCTGCACCGCTGGCATCGCCGGTCGTCGCACCGGCTGAAATGCCCAATAGCCCCGCTCTTCTTCGGTCCAACTGGTTCCCGGAGCGATCGACTCCGGCTCCGGTCGAGCCGTCTTCACGCCTTGTTCAATCCACGCGGAGAGCGTTGCCTTTTCTTTTTCGGAAAGCCCTTTGCCCTTCGGAGGCATCTCACCTGCCGCGATCCGCTTCCAGATCAAACTCTCCGCCGGCTTGCCCACAACGACAGACGGCCCCGACTCGCCCCCCTTGAGCAGCCAACGAACCAACCGCAGATCCAATCCCGCTTCGGGCTTCTCTTCGTCGCCGTGACAGTGCCAGCAATGAGCCTTCAGGATCGGCCGCACGTCTCGTTCAAACAACACGGGATTCGCATCAGCGGCCGAGATCGCCGTGACGCATCCGAAGATAAGAATTGCAGTCACGGTGGCTCGCATCAAATCAACTCCGCGATCGGTGCCCCTTCGTCGAGCATTGGGACTGGGCGGCCGGCGAAGTCTTTGAACGAGGTCGATGGGTCGATCCCCATGACGTGGTAAACGGTCGCGAGGATGTCGGCGGGCTTGAGCGCGCGTTCGATGGGGAATTCGGCTTTTGAGTTGGTGGCACCGACAACCACGCCACCCTTCAGTCCGCCGCCAGCCATCATCACGCTGATCGCGTTGCCCCAGTGGTCTCGGCCGGGAATGGCGATACCGGGTTGGCCGTTGTTGATTTTCGGAGTGCGGCCGAACTCGCCCATCACGATGACCAGCGTGCGGTCGAGAATACCTCGCACATCGAGGTCGTCGATCAACGCGGCGACGGCGCGATCGACCGCTTCCAGCTTGCCGCCGTGACCTTTTTCGATGTTCGAGTGATCGTCCCAGTGCGGCATGTCCACGGTGGCAAACGTCGTGCCCGCCTCGACCAGTCGCCGAGCCATCAATGTGTAGCGGCCCCACGGGTTGTTGCCGTATTTGTCGATCGCCTTCGGGTCTTCCAGGTCGAGATTGAACGCTTCGCGAGCCTTCCCACCCAGCACCATCGAGAACGCATCTTGCTGATACCGATCGACGGTCTTCATCAGGCCCGACTGATCCGCTTGCCGCTCGATCTGATCGAGGCCACTGAGCAACGACTGCCGATCGCCTGCGCGAGTCGTGTCCAGCTTCCCAAAACTGTCGAGGCACTTCGGACGGCCAATTTTGTTTTGAGACGCGAAGTGCAGATACTTCTGCTCGGTGTCCACGTCGAACGGGTTGTACGCCGCTCCGAGATACGCCGCTCCCATGTAGCCGGGAAACAGATAAATGCTCTGAGCGGCCGGCAGTCCGACATACGCCGGCATCCCCGCGACGTTCGGCCCGCGCAGCTTTGAAATGTACGAACCGAACGACGGATACTTCTGCGGCAAGCTGGCCGCGTTTGAGCCAAACCGACCGGTCAGCATCCAGTGGCCACCGGCGAAGTGATCGCCGTTGTCGTGATGCACCGAACGAACAAAAGCCATCTTGTCGGCCAGTTTCGAGTGCAGCGGCAGCGTCTCCGACACAATCATTCCTGGCACATTGGTCTGCAACGCACCGAACGGGCCGCGATAATCGGACGGCGCGTGTGGCTTCGGATCATAGGTTTCGAGCTGACTCGGACCACCATCGAGCCAAATCAGGATCACCGACCTGTTGTTTCTCTCCGCTGCACCGGAAGCTCGTAACCGCAGCAAGTCGCCCAGCGTCAGGCCGGACAAGCCGAGGAAACCGGCCTTGATCGCTGTCCGCCGGGACATTCCTTGGCAATTTCTCGCCGGACGAGTGTGTTCGAGGGTCAGCATGAGAGTCTCACAAAATACATCGCTCGGACACCGACTTCTGAAATATCCGAAATCTGGACGGCCAAGCCTACTACATTGATCGACAAAACAGGAGCCATTAATGCGAAGTGGACGCTATCGAAGGTACCTTGCGTCGGCCAACAAGGCCTCGAAAACTCGTGCGTTGTCAGATATAGTCTGTGAGTTGTCCGTCAAAGGCTGCAATACTAAAAACTTAAAAATCCGTGCGACGGCAGCTTCGTGATGGTCGCAATATATTGCATCGGAATTCAGGCGGCGATCGAACTTTAATAACGAAGGTAAGTCCAGAGAGTTGCGATGAAACACGATGTCTGACCCCAGTCGTTACTTGGCAAGCCGACCTCTGAGGCAAAAATGGGCATGTCTTCACGATCTCTTCAGAGTTGTGCTTTCAGACTCTCTCTTTGACTCGAATGTGGGGTGAATTCGCCAGACGCTTGACGCTTGACGCTTGCTGTGCCGCGATGAGGTACTTCAAACGCTAACAGGCTGACAAAGAACCTCATCCCGGTTGGCAAATCCTCGGCGTTTCCAAAGTTGCCAAGAGGTTGTTTGTCAGCCTCTAAGTTCGACTTTTGCAGTTTTTAGAGTGTTGAGAACTGATCTACGGAAAAAGCGCGAGCCTCCACGACAATGCTTGGGACATCACTCTCAGGCATCGAGCAAGGAGGCTCACGATGGAACTTGTACCCAGTTTTGCGGTTTTGT
>CAMDRI010000209.1 GCA_945906725.1 Candidatus Kuenenia stuttgartensis
CCTACTTCGAACATACCTACCTGACAGGCTTAAAGGTCACCAACGCCGAGTTCAAAACGATTCAACTGACCCGCCACGAGATCTGCCCTCAGTGGAACTACACGATTCGCCCTCGCCCAAAAAACACGGAGTAGTTTTTGGACGAGTTCAAGATGCGGCGCGACACAAATTGATGAATGGGACCAGGCATCATTCACACGTTTCCAATTGATCCACGTTATGTTCAGAGTTTGGAGTTCAATGACCTAACATCCTCCGCCTGTTGTCGGAAAAAAGCAGCCGCGGCATCGAGTTCGTCTCGCAGCCGATTCAGGTCCCGCTGCATCCCCTCTTGTCCCACGGATCGGGCCGTCTCCTTAACGAGATCCGCGTGCTCAAACGCGAGAATCGAGACTTCAAGCAGGCACTCCAGACGGTTGAAAATGTTCTTCGAAGCTGACGTAGGACCGTAATACTCGTCTGGAATGCGTTTATCTTGAAGCGCCACTCGCAGCGTTGGAAATTCTCCCCACTTGCGCTCTTGGATACCGTAATCCGACAACATCTTCCGCTCCTCAATTCTGTGTGCGTTTGAACGAGCGTCATTGCTCAGGCATGACTGCTCAGCGGTTTATTCGCGCTGTTCGCGGAAGTCAATCAGCGGCTTGTGGTCATCGCGGAGCGGCTGAAGCCCTCTCCTGCTTTGGAGGTCGGCGAGCCAGCGAGAATGTGATGGCGAGTCCGGCAAAGTCCCGCCAGGGACGGCCGACAATAGCCCAGCGATTCATCTCTGGGTAATCGGTCGCCACCAAACCGTGAAGTCCCGTCAGGGACGAAAGACGGATCCGCATCGAGTTCGAGTTCGATCATCTTTCGCCCCTGTCGGGGCTTCGGCGTCATGTTCACGATGACCACCCAGCGATGAATCGCTGGGCTATTGTCGGGATGTCCCTATCGGGACAAACACAACTCATCGCACCGGCTGTTCGCGGAAGTCAATCAGCGGCTTGTGGGCGTCCCGTAGCGGCTGAAGTCCTCTCCCGCTTTTGATGTCGGCGAGCCAACGCTGCAAGCCGGAGGCTTGAAAGCCATTAGCCGGTGGTTGAGCGCAGCGACACCACCGGTCACGGTGATGAGCGTCATTGTTGATCCCGGAGGGATCACAGCAATTGGCCGGCTTCGCTGGCACCCCTGCCGGGGTGCGATGGCCGCGCGATTCTGATCCGGTGGTGTCGCTGCGCTCAACCACCGGCTAATGGCTGCGAACCCTTCGGGTTCAAACCACGGAGACTGAGTGCCACGGCTCTGTGAGCCGTGTGTGTTGTGAAGCACGGCTGAGACAGCCGTGGCACTCGAAAACCAGACTCGGATCGAACACCATCATGCTGACTTGCCTCGGCTCGAACGGAAATGGTGTGACGATGAGCGACACAGTATTGGTGACTGGCGGAAGCGGCTTCATTGGCACATGGGTGCTGCGCGAAGTGCTTGCGAGAAATGCGAAGCCAGTGGTGGTGGATGTGCAGCCGGCTCCGGCGCGCTGGCAGCGAGTGCTCGGCGGACGCGCGGCAGAGGTGGTCTCGATCGAAGCCTCGCTGCTGGATCGCGATCGCATGCAGAGCGTCATCGAGCAGCATGGCGTGACGCACGTCATTCATCTGGCGGCGTTGCTGACTCCGGATTGCCAGAAAGATCCGTGGTTAGGCTGTCAAGTCAACGTGCTAGGGAGCACGGCGCTGTTTGAGGCGGCGCGGCGGTCGGGGCGGGTTCGCTCGCTGGCGTATGCCAGTTCGTTTGCGGTCTATGGGCCAGAGACCGGCGATTCTGCGGATGAGTCGAATCGGCCACCGACCTTTTACGGTGCGTTCAAGCAAGCGGTGGACTTGATTGCCGAGCAGTATTGGCGGCACTTCGGGATCGCGTCGGTTGCCGTGCGTCCGCATGTGGTCTATGGCCCGGAGCGCGATCAAGGTTTGACGGCCGGGCCGTCGTTGGCAGCGCGAGCGGCCGCGCTCGGCGAGAGCTACACGATCGGGTACACGGGCCGAGTCGGCTACGACTATGTGGAGGATGTGGCTCGCGCGTTCGTCCGTTCGGCGTTCGAGTGTCCGCGAGGGCACACGGTCGCCGATCTTCCGAGCGAACCGGCGACCACGGAAGAGTTTCGTTTGGCGATCGTCGCTGCCGTGCCTGATGCGGCATCGCGGATCGTGGTCAATGGGCCTACGATTCCGTCCAATGTTCCGCCGAGTCCGAATTACATCGCAAACCTGTTCCCCGATTGGCAGGCCACGTCGCTGCGCGATGGTGTCCACAAGACAGTCGAGTTTTATCAACACTAGCCCGACGCGCCAGTGAGGGGTTTCGCGAACACCCCTCGCTGGCGCGTCGGGCTACTCAGAGAAGGAGCCATTCATGCCCGCGAACGATTCCATTGATCGACGACAGATGCTGTTGGCTTCGGCGGCCACTCTGGGAGGAACCGCATTGACGACGGCTACCACAGCGGCCGAGGACGCGAAGCCTTCGGACAAGGTACTGCGGATCGGCGTGATCTCGGCGACGATTCGCGGCAAGCCTCAGCCGCGGAACGGACACACTTGGCACTTCGCCCAATACCTGCATCCGACGTTGGAGATCGACACGTACTGCAAGCTGGTCGATCCGGGGTCGGCGAAGTTCTTTCGCGAGTACGTTCGCAATCCGAAATACACGTTCGACCAACTGCCGTTCCTCGACACGAAGATCACGCAGTACTACGACGCTGATCCGGCGATCGCGGCCAAGTTCACCGAGGCGTTTCCCGGAGTGCAGGTCGCCAAGTCGGTCGAGGAAATGGTCGAGCAAGTTGATGCGGTGTGGCTCGGCGATGCGACGGGGTTTGGCGACGACCACTTTGATCTCGTCGCGCCGGGACTCAAAAAGGGTCTGCCGACGTTCTGCGACAAGCCGATCGGCGAGACTCCGGCCGGCACGCGCAAGATTCTGGAGTTCGCCAAGCAGCACAACGCGCCGATCATGTCATCGAGCCTGTTCCGTCACGAGTGGGGCTGCGAAGCGGCCTTGCGCAAGCGCGACTCCGGCGAGTTCGGGCCGATTCAATACGTCATCGCCAGCGTGCAGAGCGGTTTTTCGGAGAGCGGCTGGATGATCTACGGCCAGCATCCGGCTTGGACCGTGATGACGCTGATGGGACCGGGCGTCGAAGCGGTCAGCATGTACGCTCGCGAGAACACCTGCCACGCGCTCGTGACGTACCCGGATCGGATGCCCGCCGAAATCTGGTTCGGCCGGCCAAACTCGAAGTGGGAGTACTGTCACACCGAGGTCCACTTCCAAAAGCAGAAGTTCGAGTACACCGCTTCAATCGAAGACGACTTCTGGTACGGCCATCACTACGAGATGTTCCGCATGGCGGCGACGTTTCGCGAGATGGTCAAAACGCGCCGCGAACCGATCCCGCATCAGGAAATTCTGGAGGTCACGGCCATCGTTCATGCCGCCGCCAAGTCGATGCGAGAACAAAGCCGATTAGTGAAGTTGTCCGAGGTGCTGTGAAGTCTCGTAGGGTGGGACCAGCGGCGCATCGCCGGCCCACCACCTGTTGAACCGTGCGAGTCATCAAAACGCGAATTGTGGGCCGGCGCTCGAAGTGAGCTGGTCCCACCCTACGGAGTGAATCGCTATGCTGAATCTGGAAGAATGCGTGTCCGCAATCATTGTCACGATGTTGCTATTTGCGGCCTCCGCTCCAGCCGATGAGCCGACCAGCGAACTCGCTCAGCATCTGGCGGGTGTGAAGTTCGATCACTACGCCGAGGCTCCCGGTTACTCGGAAGGGCCGACGTGGCGGAACGGCGACGTCTTCTTTTGCAGCGGGGCATTGCTGCGCGTGACTGCTCCGAAGAATGTCCACAAGTACTTGGAGATCGGCCCAGCGGGGACGGTGCTGTTGGGCAACGGGCACATGCTGATCTGCGACAACAAGAACAAGGCGCTGCTCGATCTGTCGCCGGACGGCAAACTCGGTGTCGTTGCCGAGCGATTCGAAATGGAGACGCTGGCGAGCCTCAACGACTTGACGGTCGATGCTCGCGGGAATGTTTATTGGACCGATCCGGAAGGCTCGTCTTTGGACAAGCCAGTCGGGCGGTTGTACCGAGTCCGCCCCGATGGCCGAGTCGATCGAATCGGGTCGGGGCTCGCATTCCCGAATGGCATCGACGTCGATCCCGCCAGCAAGCATCTGTTCGTGATCGAGTCGCAGTCGAAGAAAATCCTGCGGTACGCGCTGCCGGCCGACAACGAACTGCTTGGCAAGCCGGAACTGTTCTACGACCTCGGCGGCTCCGGCGGCGACGGCTGCGCGTTTGATACGACGGGCAACTTGTGGGTTGCGGACTTTCATCGGCCGGACACGAAGGCCGGCCGCATCACGGTGCTCAGCCCCGACGCGAAGGTGCTCGCGTACCTGCCAGTGCCAGCCAATGTCGTGAGCAACATCGCGTTCGGTGGAGCCAACCACGACGAAGTTTTTTGCACGACGGGCGAGCCTCCCGGCGTCTTTCATGCGAAAGTCGGCGTGAAAGGTTTCAAAGGCCATCCCGGCAAGCCGCTGCCGATCTCTCGGTTCTTGAACGTCGTGCCGCTGAAGCCGCACGCAGACTCGGCCACGCTTCGGCAGATCGCGAAGGTCGCGGCCGATGCAAAAGTCGAAGGAGGCAAGTTCGAAGATGCGGCTCGGATTCAACTGCAAGCACTGACGGTGAACCTGGTCGATCGGCAGGTGCGCAGCGACACCGAAAAACTCTGGCCGGCGTTTGAGTCCGCCGCGATTCGGTACCAACAGGACCGTGCGCTGCTGGCGGAGATCAAACGGCTCGGCGGCAAGGCGACGCTCGAAATCGTCGCACCGGATTGGCTGCGCTCGATCGCCAGCGACGAGGGTCTGCCGGTCCTCGGCCGGATCGTCGAGATCGAGTTGAATGAACGCTCAGATGGCCACAAAGAACCGGAGCCGAAGAAGCTCTCGGATCGCGTCACGGACGACTGGCTCAAGCAACTCGCGGGACAGGATCAATTGAAGCGACTGGAGTTGTCCGGCACCGCCGTCACGAGCGCGGGGCTGATTCATCTCAAAGATCTGACGAATCTCGAACGGCTCAACGTCTGCCTGACGGCGTGCGACGATCAGGGCTTCGAGCATCTCGTCGGCATGACGAAGATGAAGCGGATGACGATCTGCGCGTCGAAGATCACCGGCTCCGGCTTCTCGCACTTGCAAGGCATGAAACAGATCGAGTCAATCAACTTGCACTCGGCCCCCGCCGGCGACGCCGGACTCGAAGCGATCGGCAAGCTGACCAGCTTGAAGCGGCTTGAAGTCGTTCACACGAACGTGACTGATGCCGGACTGAAGCATCTCGCTGGACTGGTCAATCTCCAGCAACTGCACGTTCACGGCAAAGAGACAACCGCGACCGCGTTCTCGTTTCTCAGCAAACTGCGCGAGCTGTATGAACTCGACATCTACGACCGCGCCGCCAGCAATCAGACGTGCGAACAGATCGCCTCGCTTCCGAAGCTGCGCAAGCTGATGCTCGTGACCGGCGTCTTCGATGACGACGGTGTAAAGCAGCTCGCAAAAGTGACGACGCTCGAAGAGGTGACGCTTGATTCGAGCCAAGTCACCGATGCCTCGATCGAGCATCTTGCCAAGTTGACCAACCTCCGCAAGCTGCACCTCGGTCCCGCAAAGCTCAGCGAAAGCGGTCGGCAACGGCTGCGGTCGTTGCTAGCGAAGGCCATCATCACACCCTTTTGAGCAAATCGTCCGCAACGATGGCCGTACTGACACGCGACTTCTACGGACGCGATCCGGTGACGGTGGCCCGCGATTTGATCGGACAGCATCTCTTGCGCTGGACCTCGCAGGGACTGTGTTGCGGCGCGATCATCGAGACCGAAGCCTACCTTGCGGCGGGCGACCCGGCGAAGCATTCGGCGTCGATCGACGCCTTAATGGCTGGGATTTGAAGCGCGGAACTCGCATCTGGATCGAGCAGCCTGACGATGCCGTCGTCAGCGATCAGCAGATCGGCGAATCGCCTCGCATTGGCGCGACATCGGGCCACGAGCTGGAGCTGCGCTTCTTTCTGAAAGGCAGCGCGTTCTTGAGCGGGACTCGTGAAACGTAGGATGGCCACCCTCGGCCGTTGTTTACACACAACCCAAGAGGGATTCCCGACCCATTGGCATGGCGTTTGCGCTGGCGAGTCAGGCAGTTTTGGACTGCCAATTTAGCCAGGAGCGGCGCGATGTGCGAAGGGATTGCGGGAGAGTTGTTGGGAATGGATTTCGGAGACGAGCGATTGAATCGGCGGAGCGTGAACGTGCTGGCGGCGGACCCGCAGGCGAGTGTGAATGGAGCCTGCGCGGGGTGGGTTCGCGAACTTTTGAGCGAGCGAAGGTTGGTCCGCCTTGGCGGATTGCCCGACCTGTCTTCGTTGGGAACCGCAGGACGGGCAAGAGTGCCCATCCTACTCGCTCGCCGCGAGCGCGATCGCTCCATGCACGACGACTTCTTCGTCGAGAGCGGCCGGGACGATGCACACCGAGTCTGCCAACGGCAGGAAAACGAAGCGTCTCACTTGCCGACGTAGCGGCTCGAAGAAGAGATCCTCGCCCATCAGCGAGACGCCTCCGCCGATGACGACGACGTGGGGCGAGAGCAGCGTCACCATCTGCGCGATGCCCCAGCCGAGCGCGACGTGGGCTTGATGCAGGGCCGCTCGCGCGATGTGGTTGCCTGCAGCGGCGGCTTGCGCGATCGACTTGGCATCGAGTTCCTCGATCTTGCCGAGGCAGCGGCCGAGCAGATCGGCGGTATCGTCGTCGGCTGTTTCCGATTCGCGGCCGGCGGGCCAATCGACGGAGACGTCTTGAGCCGCGAACGCTCCGGCGACAATCAACGGATGCCGAGCTTGTCCGGTCAGCAGTGCTCGCGCGGCGGCCTCGATGCCGGGACCGGCGGCGAGCGACTCGACCGTCGCGTGCGGGTCGTCGGCCAGTGGGCCGGGACGCAGATGGCCGATCTCGGCGATCGCAAGTCGACCGGTTCCTTGCGATTGTCCGTCAATGACCAACCCGCCGCCGATGCCTGTGCCGACCGTGATGTAGAAAACGGTGCCGTATCCACGACCTGCGCCGTAGGTCGCTTCGGCCAACGCGGCGACATCGCAGTCGTTGCCCAACCGCACGGGAACGCCGAACGCTTCGCGTGTCCAATCGACGATCGGGAAGTCGGTCCAACCTTCGACTTGATGACTGGTGATGACTCGGCCGGTCGCCGAGTTCACCGGGCCGCCGAAGCCGTAACCGATCCGCTCGATCGGAAACTGACTGCAAAGCATCCGCCCCGCTTCGAGAATCTGTTCGCAGATCGCCGACGCGCCACGATTCCGCTCGACGATGCGTCGTTCGAGCGCGATGAGCGGCGGCCCGTCGCCCGTGCCAACTCCGAGCTGCAGTTTCGTGCCGCCGATTTCGATGCCGAGATACATGGCTTTCCTTGCGAGAGGATTCCTGAATGCACCGAGTCAGGGGAACCGTGAACGTAGCTGACTCGCTCCCGCGAGGCGGCGCAATGGCCCTGTGGCGCGCGAATTCTGACGAGTGATTCGCTGGCACTGCAAATGGGCGAGGCATTTGTCGTTGACCGCCACCGTGATTAATCCGACATTTCCCAGATGGGCTGAGCCGGGAAACGCTCCAGGCTGGCAATGCCTCACAGTTAACAAT
>CAMDRI010000210.1 GCA_945906725.1 Candidatus Kuenenia stuttgartensis
TTGAAAAAAACCAAAAGTAAGCCAACACATGAGTTAGCGCGAAATGACATTTTTGCTTATGTCGTTGGTAGGGTTGGCGACGCACAATCTCCGAGCGTCGGCGCAATGGAATTCTACGAAGTTGAGTTAGAAAATCTTGCAGGAATAACCTTCCCGCATCGATGGATTCGCAAATTATACGGGATTGAAACTGGCGCACAAACGATAGACGGTCAACCCAATCCCGACTTTACCCCGTGTTTTTCTTTAGCAAGAAAAGATCCTACGCATCTTCCGAACTATGTTGGCATGGCTCGGCTTCGATGGCTTCGCACAACGACAGGGCGCGGATATTGGTTTATTGTTTACAACCACCAAAGAACCTCGCCGTTTCCCGCTCAAATTACCGCAAGAACAAGAATTGGAGAATCAGATCGGTGGCGTTATCATTGGACGGAAGTTCAACTTGCTCCCGACGGAATTTCCTATGAGACCTTCTACGGTGGCGCAGACGGCGGTTCTTCAGGCGCACCGCCAGATGGAAGCGAACACTACGGAACGGCACTTAACGGAGCAGAGTTTGCAACTTATCCAACCGTAGTTGGGAACGCTAGCGTTACAAGAGAACCCATTGGAGCCGAGGTGGTCACAATGATTCTTGATAAAAACCAAAAGCCCTTTTTTCACGCTCGCAACGATTACAAGATTGTGTGTATCCCTCCATGAAATATAACACATTTTCACGCGACGAGGGGTCGCCGCGTCGCTTCTGCGCCTTGCTTCCCAAAACAACCTCTGCGCCGATCTACATTTGTCCCGCTGGCAAGCGAGCGCAAATCATGCTTGTCAGCGTGTGCAACCTTACCGCTACAACTGCGACTGTCCGCTTGCATCATGTTGTGCCAAGCGAGACGGCGGCGACGAGCAACGCTTGGTACTACGACCTGTCGATTGCGCGTACGACCCTTATCGTTGACAGCGACGCTCGATACCTTGAACAAGGCGACGCGCTGTGGGCTTCGCAAGCGACCGCCGACGCGCTGGCGATCTCGGTCTACGGAATGGAAGTGTCGGTGTGACAATGATTGCCGCTGCGTGCTGTTGCCCTTCGGCGGTTTGTCCGTTTCCACCAATCACGCTCCAAAAAATTATTGAATGCTACGGTTTTATTCCGTCATCTTTTACCGTGCAAGCAAATTACTTGCATCGACTAGTAAGGTTTCAAGCGTGTCCAGTTGGGTACACCGATCCAAATGGTTTTTTTTGCACAAACTATGTTCAGGACGACACAACGCTTGCGTTCTACGCGGCGGGAGTTCTTGCATTTCATCCCTCGACTTGTGACTTTCGCGGAGAACTAAATATTTCCGTTACGGGAAACGGAGCGTCTGCTGAAATTTTTTGTCCTTGGGTTCCGTCGTATCCAAACCAGCCAAATCCTCAAGACCCGCCGCCTTGTTTACGAAGTCTCAGAGAAACATTAAGCGCAGAAGGAACCGCCTACGGAAGATTGATGCTTATTAATAACGGAACATTGCTTGGAATGAGAATGATGGCGACTACCTCCTCAACAAATCCGCAAGGGTTTCCGTGGAGGTTTAATTTTACAAAAACGGGCTGCGGATGTCCCGCATATTCACATTGTCAAGGCGGGGGTTCTAGTGCAACGGGCGGCTTCTGCGATCTTGTTTTAAACAAATACGATTTGTGCAGCGATGTTGTGAACGAAGGATCGTTTGCGGTTACGACAGGCGGCTTTAATGTTCTGGGCAATTTTGTTAACACTTCTACCAACCTTCCAGCCCCAGACTGTACAAACATCACAATTAACTCAAGTGCTTCTATTACCGCAAACACTTCAATCTAAATGCCTGTTTGATCTTGGTGACAAATGCGCTCATCCAAAGATTAATCGGACAATGCTGCCAAACGAGTGCGCGTCCTGCTCCTACTACGCGGGACAATCCCTCGGTCTTGCGAACGACCATGCTGCGGCCGGTTAGCGAATCGCGTTCGGTGCCGGCGGGCAGCGGGATGTCGTCGAGGTTTTGGCTCAGCAGGTGATGCCGAACCGGCAGGTGCTCGAACCAAAAGCGGCTGAGTTGCGTGAGCACTCGGCCTTTGTCGGGAATCCCGCTGGGTAAGACCCAGTCGAAGGCGCTGATGCGATCCGAAGCGACCATCAGCATTCGGTCGCCGAAATCGTACATGTCCCGCACTTTGCCACGCTTCGGGGTGTGGCCAGGGATCGCGCTGCTCAGGAATGCGGACATGGCGTGAAGACCCGAAATCCGAAACCCGAAATCCGAAACGATGAGGTCCACAAGCCTCAATTCGAGTTTCGGATTTCGGGTTCCGAGGATCCGCGAAAGAGACGGAGTCTAGCCGTGCAAGCACTGCTTGAACAACCACTTCGGCACCGATAGACTCAGCCTCCTTAGCCGGCTTGAAAGTCAGAAAACTGGCTCGTCCCACGTCCGTTTGAGCAGATGATTGCGCGGGCTGAATTTCATGGAAACGCCATTCATTGTGCGAGGACTCGCGTGGGTGTCATGAAATTCCAGGTCCACCCGGAAAGCCTGATGGCGGGATGGCCCGAAGCCCAAGACGCGTACATCAGCGGCTTTGATGGCCGCGTTTTTCCTTCACGCGTTGAAATTGACGGCAACACGGTCTCGTGCCGCCGTTCCGCGTCCGACAGCGGGAAGTTCAATGTCGCCTGGCCTGTACCTGGGTTTGGCCGTCCGGTCATCAGCACTTCCAGTCTTCGCGAACAAGAGACTGTCTACCAACTGGCGATCGAGCTGGCTCGCGGAAAGATTTGTCAGGTCCGCAATCAGGCCGCGACTTGGGACCAACTGGGGATGCAGATTCCCGAATCATTCCATCCTGTCCATAAGGAAGCTCATCGACTGTTCGCGAAATCGGTCACATTGAAAAATGATCTCGTCGCTGCCAGCGACCTCGCGACACAAGCGATCGCGAAGTCTTGCGAGGCTGCCGAACTGCTGACCAAGTCGTACACCGATCAGCGGCTGGCGATTCGCGTGCGACGATCCTCGCAGCTGCCGATTTCGTTGGGCTGTAACCTGGCCCACGCTCAACCCGATGCAAGTTGGGAGTCGTTGATCCCCGGTACATTTAATGCCGCTGCGATCCCGATTGAGTGGAGGTTCATTGAACAGGAAGCGGGCAACTACGACTGGAGTTGGCTCGACTCCCAGGTGGAATGGTGCCAGCAGCACAAGCTGGTGATGCGCGGCGGGCCATTGCTCGACCTGTCACCGCACGGTCTGCCGAAATGGTTGGAACAATGGGGCCACGATTTTTTTAACTTGCAGAGCTTCCTGTGCGACTTCGTCGAAACCGCCGTTTCGAGATACCTCGGCAAGATTCGGTTGTGGGAAGTCTCCTCGCGAGTCAACACCGGCGGCGCTCTGAATCTGACCGAAGAAAACTGCCTGACGCTGGTGGCTCGCACTCTGGAAGTCGCTCGCCGAGTTGACGAGGAATCGCAGTTCTTGATTCGCATCGAGCAGCCGTGGGGGACGTATCAAACTCGCGGCGAACATCGACTCGCCCCGGTCCAGTTCGTCGACGCGCTGCTACGCTGTGGAGTCGGTCTGGCGGGAGTGAATTTGGAGATCGCCGTCGGTTACACCGATCGTGGCTCCGCCTCGCGTGATTCGCTCGACTTTAGCCGGATGCTGGATGTTTGGAGCAGCCTGGAGATTCCACTGCATATCACGCTGGCGTTTCCCTCTTCCAGTAATTCAGACCCGCTAGCCAACAGTGACATCGGCATCGAGACCAATGGCTGGAAGTCCCCCTGGAGCGAAGAGGCTCAAGCCGAGTGGATCGACACCTACCTGCCGTTGCTGATCGCCAAACAGTCGGTGAATGGGATCTATTGGACTCACTTGTCCGACGCCGTACCGCATGATTTTCCCAATGCTGGTCTGATCGATTCGATGGGTCGTCCCAAGAAGGCTCTGCAATCGCTGGCGGATCACAGCAAAAACCACTGGCAATCGTGATCCACCCGCACTTGTCCGGTCGCCCCTTGCGGAGGCTGGGTGAGCCGATCAAGATCCCGCGCGATTCACTCATGCGGAGATGCGAACATGGCCACGGATGACGCTTCAACATTGCCGGTAGAAAATCGTCTTTCACGGTGTATCCGATGGTGGCCAACCATCGCTGCTTTCGGAGTCGGAGCGGCTCTGCAAACGGCAGCTACGATCTTTTTCGGTGAAAATCGGGCCTACTTGGATTGGGCCTGCGTGTTTGTGATCTGGCCGCTGACTGTGTTTCTGCTGCTTCTGTGGTGGACCTTTTGGTCGAGGCTTCCCTGGCGAATTCGCGGGCTGGGCTTGATGGTGATCGCCGGCATCGGCGCGTCGATTCTCGCAGCCTTTCGCTTCGATGAGTTTAACGGCGCGATGATCCCTCGATTCTCGCCGCGCTGGCTGCCGTCCAAGCAAGATCGCGCCGCTGAGTTTTTCAAAAGCACCGCTGCCACCAGCGCGGCTGTTCAACTGGATGACCTCGCCAACGACAGCCTGGACCCAACCGTCGGCGACTGGCCGGCATTTCGCGGACCAAATCGCGACGACGTGGTCATTGGCGAATCACTACGAACCGATTGGAACGAACGACCTCCGAAGCAACTCTGGAAACACCCGATCGGTTCGGGTTGGGGTGCCTTCGCAGTCATCGGTCGGCGCATTTGGACGATGGAACAGCGTGGCGAAAACGAGTTGTGCGTCTGCTACGACCTAGAGACCGGCCGCGAAGTGTGGTCGCGCGCCGACGCCGTGCGCTTCAGCAGCCCGCAAGGCGGAGTCGGACCATGTTCGACGCCAACAGTTCACGACGGGAAAGTCTTCACGCAGGGAGCGACCGGAATCCTGAATTGCCTCGACGCGGCAACTGGCCAGCGCGTGTGGACTCGCAACACACTCGAAGACGCCGGCTCACCAAACCTGTCCTGGGGGCAATGCGGATCACCATTGATCTTTGAAGATTTGGTCATCGTCAATCCCGGGAGCAATGATGCCGCGAGCAAAGACAAGAATTCCGCAGTGATCGCGTATCGAATCGACAATGGTGAAAAAGCTTGGGCCGCGGGAAATCGGGTCGGCAGTTACGCGTCGCCGCATCCGGCGACAATGCGTGGCGTGCAGGTTGTGTTGATCTTCGATGGCCTCGGACTGACGGCTTTGTCTCGAATCGGTGACTCGCAGTTCCCAAGTTTCGAATGGACGAATAATCCACAGGTCAACGCCGCCCAGCCGATGATCATCGACGACAGTCACTTCTTGATCGGATCAGGTTATGGACAGGGAAGTGTCTTGATCGACTTCCAGCCGCGTGAGGGTGATGAGTCGTCAAGCAGAATCAGCGAGCGATGGCAGTCCAAGCAATTCAAACTGAAATTCAACAGCGGGGTGCGACGTGGCGATTACGTCTATGGATTGGATGAAGGTCTATTGACCTGCCTCAGCTTGAAAAGTGGCAAGCGGGTTTGGAAGCAAGGCCGGTACGGATACGGCCAAATGCTTCTAGTCGAAGACAAACTTCTGATTCTGACCGAAGAAGGAGATGTCGTGCTTGTCCCTGCGACGCCGGAGCCGCCGCGAGAGCTGGCTCGACTTCATGTGATCGATGGCAAAACTTGGAACCACCCAGTGTTCTCACGCGGACGGCTACTTGTCCGCAACAGCGAAGAGGCGGCGTGCCTCGATCTGCGATGACGACCTAGGTCGACTGATGCGCCAGAAGTTGATCCGGGCCGAACATGCCGACTTCGAAGGCGTAGCGGAACAACTCGGACCGGCTTTTAACACCTAGCTTGCGAGTCAGTCGCACGCGGTAGGTTTCCGCGGTCTTCACACTCAAAGTCAGCGCATCGGCAACCTGTTGGTTGGTAAATCCCTGAGCCAACATTCGCAACACTTCCGTCTCGCGCTTGCTCAGGAACCCAGATGGTTTTTGACGCCCCTCCCGGCCCTTGATCTTGCTGAGCATTGCCGGGTCAACACGATCAGCGATCGACGAGTCGACAAAAGTATGACCGTGAGCAACTTCACGCAGTGCGTTCCACAACTCCGCCACCGGAGACCGTTCACTGACATAACCTGTGGCTCCCGCCGCCAACAACAGACGAGCGAACGACACCTCGTCATGTGGCGAAATGGCGATAATCTTCGTCTGTGGATTCTGCCGTCGCAGCGATTCGATCAACGAACTTCCGAAACCCGCGCGCTGGGACAAAGTCATCAGGATCAGATCCGGGCGATGAGCGCGCAGTTGCTCATGAAGGCGATCTACCGTGTCCGCCTCGCTAACCACCGTGATCCCGACTTCACTCTCCAGCAACACCCGGAGCGCGGCTCGCGAGAGAGTCAATTCATGAGCTAGAGCACATTCGCGATTAGTTTGCAGTGTAGCCTGAATGGCGGAGATAGTTGCGGCATTCGTCGGGGAGAAATTCGGAGACGAGTTGGCCGATGCGGTTCCAGAGGGACTCCAGAGTGCGTTCGGCGTGTTTGCGGAGCCGGGATTTCAGTTTCGAGAAGAGCTGTTCGATGGGGTTCAGATCGGGGCTGTACGGAGGCAGGTACGCCAGGGTGCAACCGGCCGCCTCGATGGCTTCGCGGACACCGGCGCGGTGGTGGCTGCTGAGGTTGTCCAAGACGACGATGTCGCCGGGCGTCAGCGTCGGGACGAGTTGTTGTTGGACGTACGCCAAGAACAACTCGCCGTTCATCGCGCCGTCGATCACCAGCGGAGCGGTCAGGCCGGTTGTCCGCAACGCGCCCACGAAGGTCGTCGTCTGCCAGTGTCCGTGAGGGACTGAGGAGACCACTCGTTCGGACTTCGGACCCCAACCGTACAGCCGAGCCATCTTCGTGTTGGCTCCCATTTCGTCGATAAAGACATAACGATCCAGCGGGTGACGCCTCATCAGAATGTCCCACCAGCGACGCTTCTCGACGACGTCCGGCCGTTGCTGTTCAGCGGCTCGCAGGACTTTTTTTCAGCACGATGCCCCACGTCCGCAACGCCAGCCACAACGTCGCCACGCAGGCCGGAAGTTGCAGCGTCTCACGCAGATCGTTCAGCGTGATCGCCGAGTCTTCCCGCACGGCGGCCAGAATCCGCTCGCGATGTTCCGCCAACACCGGCTTCGGCCCCGTCTTCCCCGCGCGAGGCTCCAACGCCCCCGTCTCGTGCCGCAACGCCTTCCAGTGATAAATTGTCCGAGCCGACACGGAGTATTTCTCCGCCGCCTTCTCCGCCGACATCCCGGCATCCACGTCCACCATCACCCGAACCCGCAAATCACTCGCCAGCGCCGCTGCCATCGTCTTCCTCCTCCTTGAGTCCGAACAACTCCGGAAGACTACGGCAATCTCACCAAAGACCTGAAGACCAACTCCGAAGCTGCTCTAGCAGCAATCGGAGGGAGCTCATACGGCGATCGCTTGAACCAAAGGATCAATGCCAATTTGCTGTGGCCGATAACCGCAACAATGTAATGCCGTCGTCCCGAAAGGTGTCAAGAAAATTCTGACACACGTGCTCGAAAAGATGCGACCTCAAGGACGAGTTCAGTTCGTATCTACAGCAGGGCATACGCAGCTAAATGGATGGAGTGTTGAGTAGAAGTTGGATGAGGTAGTTGTTGTCCCAGCCGGCGGTTTTGCGTTTGCAGGCGATGCCGGCTTTGACCGTCTGGTCGGCTTTCAAGAGTGTGAGCCCGATGCGGTTGAGA
>CAMDRI010000211.1 GCA_945906725.1 Candidatus Kuenenia stuttgartensis
CCCCGTTTCGTCGCGGAGCGACGATTGAACCATTCCACCGTCCTGAATCAAAACTCATTCGACTGGAATCCGCTCTGCGACTTTGCCACGATCATGTTCGACTCCACGACCAACCCACTCGAAAGAGAGGAGACCACCGATGGCCACGATGCAAATTGAACTGTCCGACGCCGCCGCTCGGATGATCGAACAAAAAGTCGGCGAACGACACCTGGCTCAGGCCGGAACCTACATCGAAGAACTCGTTCAAGCCGACTTCGCGTCGGGGCACGAACGTCGAATCAACGCCGCTCTGCGAGAGGCTTTGGCCTCCGACCCCAAAGACGACATCGAACTGACTCCCGAATGGTGGGCCGCCAAGCGGTCTCGTCTGACCGCGAGCATGGCGAACGGAGTCCAGCCGTGAGTCTGCGAGCCTTGATGACTCCACGAGCGGATGCGGACATCGACGCTCAGGTCATGTGGCTCGCTCGGCAATCGACCGATGTCGCCAGTCAGTTTTTCGATGCCGTCCGATCCACCATTGAGGATATTGTCACCAACCCGGAATCCGGCACCACTTGGGAAAGCGATGACTTGATGGAAGCCGTGTCTTCCGTGCAATACCGAAAGGTTCACCGCTTCCCCAAACATCTGGTGTTTTACGCCACACGTCCGGACCACATTCGAATCCTGCGAGTCCTCCATGGCGCTCGAAATATCACGGCATCCATGACTCAAGACGACTGACAAACTCACCAACAGCAACGACCTTTTCGGATTTCGACCCTCGGTTTTTTTCGTCCTGCGGGTTTCGGAATTCGTCCTTTGAAATCATCATGCCCACGATGGCTGCTAAACGTGACTACTACGAAGTGCTCGGCGTCAAAAAGGACTCGAGCACGGACGAAATCAAGAAGGCTTACAAAAAGCTGGCCTTGGCCAATCACCCGGATCGCAATCCGGGGGACGAGGCTGCCGTCGGTCGCTTCAAAGAAGCGGCCGAGGCGTTTGAAGTGCTCAGCGAGTCCGACAAGCGGGCGCGCTACGACCGCTTCGGCCACGACGGCGTCAAAGGAGCCGGCCATGCAGGGGGCGGCTTCCAAGACGTCGGCGACATCTTCGAGATGTTCGGCGACCTGTTCGAGGGTTTTGGTTTTGGCGGTGGTCGTCGTGGACGTGGCGGGGCACGAGCGACTCAAGGGGACCACCTCAAGACGTCGCTGACGATTGATCTGCCTGAAGCGGCCAAAGGCTGCTCGCGGGAGATCGAGATCAAACGCCGAGAACTTTGCGGGACGTGCCACGGCTCCGGAGCCAAGGCCGGATCAACGGCCGCGAAGTGCGATTACTGCAACGGGCAAGGCCAGGTCGTGCAATCGCAAGGCTTTTTCCGAGTCCAAACCACCTGCCCCGCCTGCCGAGGCGAAGGCAAAATCGTTCGCGACAAGTGCGCCGATTGCAGTGGCTCCGGCCGCAAGGTCGAGAAGGTGAGACTGGACGCTCGCATTCCACCGGGCGTCGATACCGGCATGTCGCTCTGCCTGCGCGGCGAAGGCGAACCCGGCACGAACGGCGGCCCACGCGGCGATTTGTACGTCGAGATCAACGTCCGAGAACACAACCTCTTCGAGCGTGACGGCCAAGACCTGATCTGTCATGTGCCGATCACGTACTCGCAAGCGGCGCTGGGAGCGGACATCGAAGTCCCGACGCTCGACGGCAAGCAGTCGCAAGAGATTCCTCCCGGCACACACTCCGGCGAGGTCTTTCGCAAACGCGGTGGCGGCATGCCCGACCCGCGCGGCGGCCGAGCGGGTGACCTGCTCGTCGAGGTCCACATTGAAGTCCCCAAGAAAGTTTCCGACGAACAACGTGAACTGCTGCTGAAGCTGGCCGAACTCGAACAAGCCAACGTCAGCCAACATCGCTCGTCGTTCTTCGACAAAGTCAAAGACTGGTTCATCGGAGAGTCGTCGTAGACGACCTCTCAATTTTCAAATTCCAACTCTCAAATTCCAAGACCGCCATGACTGACGAAAATCAAACACCCACGAACGCCGAATCCAATCCCGAAGACATCGCTGCCGCCGTCGCGGAAGCCGTATCTTCCAACGACTCGGCTGATGCCGTCGTTTCGGCACTGCAAAACGAACGTGACCAGTTCTTCGAAAGTTGGAAGCGTGTCCAAGCAGAATTTGAGAACTTCCGTAAACGCCAGCAGCGTGAATCCGAACAATCTGCAAAGTACGCCGCGCTGCCGGTGATCCGCGACATTCTGCCGGGGCTCGACAACTTGCGCCGGTCGCTCGAAGCGGCACAGAAAGGGGGCAAGCTCGAAGACCTGACCAAGGGGGTCGAGATGACGCTCAAGCAGCTCGAGGAGATCCTCGCCCGCAACGATGCCAAGCCGATCGACGGCACCGGAAAACCGTTCGATCCCAATCTCCACGAAGCGATCACGCAGATGCCGTCCGCCGACCATCCGCCAATGACCGTGCTGATGGAAGTCGAGCGCGGTTACGTTCTGCACGATCGCGTTGTCCGACCGAGCAAGGTCATCGTATCAGCCCCAACGTAGGCGGCTGGAGCGAACACTCCGACGGCTGGGATGAGCACTCCGCTTGGGAAGTGGCTCTACCGCGAACCAGTCGCAGGCACTGCCTGCGGCGGTGCGACGTTTGCGGGTGCGGGTGCGGGTTTAGCACCTAGAGGGGGAGAACTGCTCATGATGCGATTGTTCGCGGGCACATGACCTTTCAGCCAAACGTCGATGCCGTTCAACTGTGGCGCCGGGACTGGCTTACCGGGGTTGTCGATGAAGTGCAGCGTCATGGGCAGGACTTGCTGGTATGCGTCGCTTACTTCCTTCGTCACGGGAAGCACTTCGAGCAAGCCGGGTTTGCGTTTGCCACCGGCCACTCGGGCAGTTCCATTCTCGGCACGAAAGGCGTAATACAAACTGAAGCCGAGTTGTGGTTGAGGTGTGAAGAAATAATTTCCCCACGGCTCTTTCTTGGGATTCGCGTTGTTGGCCTGGATGATCTGATAGCCAAGATTCACGATGTGATAAACGACCGGCGTCATGTTGAGCGTATTGTCGAGCGGTAATCGGCCGATCGCTTTAGCCGCTTCGACGCGAGCTTGAAAGTGGCGTTGGTCGTCGGCAACGACCTCCGCCAATGTTTGGAGGACAATGGGATTCGATTTGTTGCCTGGTTCGTAGGTCACGCCCGCTGCGCCAAGGCATTCCGTCAAACGTGCCTGATACCACCAGTGAGTGTTCTTCTTCGCCAGTTCCGGTACCAGCGCCATCGCGATTTCTGCTCGCTTCTTGTCGCTATTGGGGTCTGAGGGTTGAAGCCCAATTCGGCACATGCGCAGCAAGCCGATGAGAGCATCCACTTTCAAGCCTTCGTGCTGCTTGTCGTCCTTGATGACCTTCAGCAACACGGTGTAGGCGGCGTCATACGGAGTCGGATCAACGTTCTTGCCAGCGGCCGGATAGCTGGAGGAGAGTTGCCCCAACAGCAGGATGATGTTCTGCCGCACGACATAATTGTTATCGAGCAACTCACCGCCGCGTTCGATGATCTGCTTCAATAAGTATTCGCGAGCGACCTGCGTCTTGGCGGAAAGCTTGATCAAATCGAGCAATCGTTTGCGGAGGTCGTGCAAGCGTTCTTTGGGGGCACCAGCCACTGGCTTCACTGGTGCGACTGCACCTTTGGCGGGAGGAGCTTCCTCTTCGCGATATTTCTTCATCGTGAAGCGATAGATGTGATATTTGGCTCCGGCGTCGATCGCCTTTTTTTCGTCGTCCGTCAGTGCGGGGCTTTGCAGGGCTTTCTCAAAGGCCGTCTTGTATTTTCGGAGGAACTCCTTTTCATCGCCGTCGGTGTAGAGTTCATTATCGATCTCCATCTCGGGCAGGACTTGGCGATCCTGAATTTGGCCGGCTGGCAGCGGTTTGTCTTTGTCTTCCGCTTCCGCGCGGACATCGTCCGGCTGAATGTTGGTCGAAGGTTTGTCGTTTTGGCCGAACGCCGAAGGGGCGACCGCCAGCCACCACGCACACAGCACGGCGGTGTGAGACAGCGATCCGCAGCGAACAGTTCGAGCAGGCATGAGGCGAAGGCTTCGAAGGAGGTTCGTCGAGTGTCCGGTCACGATCAGAATCGAGTGTTGGACGGCGTCGGCTGACAATTCAGTTTCTTCATTCTGGACGCTGAACCAACGGAATGGCCTTAGGAAACCCAAGACCGCTCGCAAGATGACGAACAAAGTAGTCGGAAGCCGCGGGTTTTGCCACGTCGCATTCCTTTAGCCAGCGGATTCCCTCCGCCACAGCATCGGTCGTAGGAGTCGGAGAACCGCCGGGACGAAAATCGGTCAGGAAGGGAATAACGACATTGCCGGAAACTCGTCGGCCCGGCGAGAAAGGCGAATCGACCTCGTCAACCTATCGGCCCATTTCGAAGAGTGTCAAGCCGCAGACGTGGCGGGTTTTCAACCTGCCCATGCACGCAGGCAGGTTGAAAACCCGTCCCACGGTCACTGCACTGCCAGACTCTCACCGGCGGGATCAACCGAGAGGGTGACTGATTCGGGAAAATCGCCTGACTCACCCAATTGCGAAATCGGGTCGCTCACCGAGAAAAACGGATTCGTGCTGGGAGCCGGCCCGCGGTTGAAACGCCACATCCGATGCGGCCGAAATTCGTGCATCATGGCGCAGCCCGAAAAAAACAGGCACATCGCCGAGGTCAAAACGCACCACCCGAAGCGTCGCATCCTTGCGTCCTCCGCCATCCGTTTGACGAGCCGACCGCATCGTCGTTGCGAAACGGTGGGAAACTAGGCCAACCCCGCAAACCAGCACAAGACGAGGTTCTGGCTCATCGCGGATGCGTCCCACATTTGGCCGCCGCGAGACGCGTCGGCCACGCCGTTCGCTCGACTATCGGCCGACGTTTCATCATCCTGATGCTCTCGATTGTCCTCCATTTCTCGAAAGGATCGACCTCACATGCCCACCCGATTCGCCTCTCCGAACGCTTGGTCGCTCTTGACGGCCGCTTTGATTTTTCCGGCCTCACTGGTCGCTCAGGAAGCTGCCGATGGCAAACATTTCACGCAGAAGCCGGAGATCGCAGCGTCCAGCAACACGGCCGCCGAGGCGAATGCCGAAAAGCTCCCGCCGAACACATTCGCTGACGGGCCGGCTCCAAGCTGGATTTGGGGGGCCGATCAGAACAAAAAGTATTTCGTACGAAAGTCGTTTAAGGGGGGATCGCAGTTCGCGTTTCTCAAGGCGGCTAGCGACAACGTCGTCACGGTGTGGATCAACGGCGACAAGGTCGGCAGCAGTGACAACTGGAATGAGCCAGTCAACGCGGACATCAAGTCGCGACTCAAGCCGGGTGAGAATTTGTTCGAGGCGGAAATTTCGAACGAGGGTGGCCCGGCGGCGTTCGTCGCAAAGATCGTGCTGCTCGGACGGGACGGCAAGAATCGGTACGTCGTCACCGATGACTCGTGGGAGATCGCGGAAGCTCGCGACGCCAAGGATTGGGGCAAGCCGAAGGTCATTGCCAAATACGGGGCCGAACCGTGGGGCGACGTCTTCGCGGCGGCGGGGTCGGGCGAAGGCGGTGCTCGTGACTTGTTCAATCTGCCTCCCGGCTTTCAGGTTGAGAAGCTGTTCACAGTCCCAAAGGAAAAACTCGGCTCGTGGGTCAACATCACGAGTGATCCGAAAGGCCGGCTGATCGTCAGTGATCAGGGCAACCTCGGCTTCTGTCGAGTCACTCCGCCAGCGATTGGTAGCACCGGCGAAACGAAGGTCGAGCATCTCGACATCAAGATTAACGGCAAGCAAATGTCGGGAGCTCAAGGTCTGCTGTTTGCCTTCGACAGCTTGTACATCGTCTGCAACGGCGGGCCGGGGAGCGGGCTGTATCGCTGCAAAGACACCGACGGCGACGATCAGTTCGACAAGGTCGAGAAGCTGCGTGACATCCCCGGCGGCGGCGAGCACGGGCCGCACGCGATTCGGCTCTCGCCCGATGGGAAGTCGCTGTTCCTCGCGGCGGGCAATCACACGAAGATGCCGTTTGAGATCAAGACGAACGCTCCGCCGCAAACGATGGGTGGACAACGCACCGAACAACTCCGAGCGACTCTGCCGGAAGGCGTCACCAGCCGGTTGATGCCGAACTGGGACGAAGATTTGTTGTTGCCTCGGCAATGGGACGGCGGCGGTCACGCGACCAACGTGCTCGCGCCGGGCGGGTGGATTTGCAAAATTGATCCGGACGGCAAGACGTGGGGCGTGTTCACCAGCGGCTATCGCAACCAGTTTGATTTCGCATTCAACGCGGACGGCGAGATGTTCGCCTACGACGCCGACATGGAATGGGATTTCGGTTCGCCGTGGTATCGTCCGACGCGCGTCGTCCACGCGACCAGCGGCAGCGAGTTCGGTTGGCGCAGCGGCACGGGCAAGTGGCCCAGCTACTACATCGACAGCCTGCCGGAGCTGATCAACATCGGCCCCGGCTCGCCCGTCGGCGTCGAGTTCGGTTACGGCACCAAGTTCCCCGCCAAGTATCAGAAGGCGCTGTTCATCTGCGATTGGACCTTCGGTACGATGTACGCCATCCACATGGAGCCGTCCGGCTCCAGCTACAAGGCGACGAAGGAAGAGTTCGTCTCGCGCACGCCGCTGCCGCTGACCGACTGCACCGTCGGGCAGGACGGAGCCTTGTACTTCACCATCGGCGGCCGAGGCGCTCAGTCCGAGTTGTTCCGAGTCACCTACGTCGGCAAGGAAGACACCAAGCTGGTCGATACTCGCACAAATTCCCAACTCGAAGATGGGGCGAGTGCGGCGGAATTGGCTCATCGTGCTAGTCTGCGGCGTACGGCGCGTTACGAGATTGAAGCACTCCACGTTGGCACAGACGTTCCAGAGAAGGCCGCAGAACTTGCCTTGTCGCGCCTTGGCAGCCCAGAACGCTACATGAGCTACGCGGCCCGAATCGCATTGGAACGCTTGCCGCTCTCGTCTTGGCAAGAAGACATCTTTCGCGCGGCTGAGGAATCAACCCAGTTGTCGAAGTCACCAACAGCGGACGAACTGCGCTTGAAAATGGAATTACGAATCAAGGTCATCAATGGCTGTATTGGATTAGCGCGGCAGGCCGACCCCACGCTACTTTCCAGAATTCTTGCAGCTCTCGGCAAGATTCACCTCGACAACTTGAGCTTCAGTGAATTCCAAAGAACCATTCCAGGAGATGCCACTCGTTTTCCTTCGGCGGTCGCTCAACACTTAGACGGTCTGCGCGAACAGAATCAACTCGGCCTGCTGCGAGCCTACCAACTGGCGTTCATCCGGCTGGGCAATCCCGACAAGGAGACGTGCGCCGCGCTGGCGAAGAAGTTTGACGATCTGTTCCCGCAGAAGTCGGACTTCGTCAACCGCGAGCTGGCGATCCTGATGATTCACTTCCAGTCTCCGGGAGCCGTCAAAAA